>NZ_JBSGBE010000013.1:0-27516 GCF_053601075.1 Lentzea sp. NPDC004789
CACCTGCGCTCGCCGGACGGATCGCGGCCGGTGGTGGCTGATGTCCAGCGCTACGCTCAGATTCAACCGGTCTACGACCTCACCATCGACGGCGTGCACACTTATCACGTCGTGGTTGGTTCGGCGCGCATTCTCGTTCACAACTGCGGCGATGAACTGACGAGTCTCGACGATCTCGCAGCAGCGGCGGAGGCAACACACAAGGAAACCTCATACACTGCAGCGGGCCATGCGTTGACCAAGAAATTGGGCCGCCCGGATGAAGCGGGTGCATGGGCGCACCTCAAGCCGGAGAAGACCGATGAGGCTGGCTTCAACCGGTCGGGACAGTTCTTCGTCGAAGACCTGTTGACTCATCCGGACACGGTGCGATCGGTTTCGCGAGGTCGAGTGGATGGTAGGTGGCGCGATGACCTTGACACCTTCCGCATAGGCGAAAACGGTATTGGAGCAAGGTGGACGCCAGAGGGCAAGTTTGTCGGATTTTTGACATGATGAGGGTAGTATGAAAGACGAAATCTTCGGAGGGCGCACCTTTCGGGTCACCTCGGTCAGTCACGGCGATGGCGACAGTTTCGAGTTCGTCATCGAGGGTGGGCCCGCTGTTGCAATCACGCAGTACGACGGGGACTCGTCGCGGGCGCTATACGTGAGTGTCGACGGAGAGATCGAGCTCGTAGCCCTCGAGGAGATGATTAAGTACACGAAGCAGAGGTTCGTTCTTGAATAGTTCGAGCTGAGTAGAATTTGAAAAACGACCGCGCGTTGCCGCGGTCGTTTTTCTCTTTCGTGCCGTAACGGGTCGGGTTGTTTCTGGGGCCTGATCGTCTCTGTGATATGACCTTGAGGTCCGAGCCTTCGAAGTCCTGCTGTTGTTATTCAGCACCGGAACATTCATGGTTCAGCGCTACCGGACGCGAGTGTGCTGAGGCAGGCCACAGCATCGACATCCGCGACAGTAAGGGACATCGCCCGCCCGTCCGCCGTCGTGCGCGGGTGTAGGTGCGGACGCGTTTCTCCGACGTGTGAAGGGCGTGAGCCGAAGTTCCCGCCACTGACCTATTCCCTTTCCTGCTCGGATCATCCATGCTGCTCCAGCACAGGTCGGGGAACCAGTGATCAGGCTGCCGGAGGGATCCGGCAGTGGGGGGACGGATGTTCAACGTCAGAGGGTGGAGCTTTGCTCTGCCCGTTTTCGCTGCTGCCGTCATGCTCTTCGGCTCAACCGCTGCGAGCGCCGCAGCCTGTCCGAACCCGCCGATCGATCTCGGGATGGAGGGGTGGGGACCGAACGGCGCGGACGCCTTGCCCTGCCGCACTGGGGTCGACCGGCCCGTCCTGGCCACGCAGACGCCGAGGCTGCGCGCGAAGCTGCCTGGGAACAACCAACTCCTGAGCGCGGACTTCGTGGTGCGCACAGGCGAGACGCGCGTCGCCGAGCTGACGGCGAAGGACGTGCCGTCGGGCTCGTACGCCGAAGCGACGTTGCCGCAGGGCGTTCTCGTGGACGACACCGTCTACCGCTGGGACGTCCGCGCGACCGACGGCAAGCATCGGTCGAAGTGGGTCGGCGACTGCGAGTTCCAGGTGGATTCCGTTGCTCCCAACGCACCTGTGGTGTCGTCGACTGACTACCCGAAGGGCGGTTTCAACGGCAGCCCAGGTCACACCGGCGTCTTCACGTTCTCTCCCAACGGTTCGACGGATGTCGTGCGCTACGGCTGGTCGCTGAACACGAACACCTTCGCGAACCGGGTCGAGGCGAGCGGTGCGGTCGACGTGCCGATCACGCCAACGCAGAGCGGCCCCAACACTCTCTACGTGCGCTCGTACGACAAGGCCGGACACCCCTCACCTGCCCAGACCTACGATTTCATGGTCGCCGACCTGTCCCGGCCGGTGGCGGCCTGGAACTTCGACGAGCTCGGCGGGACGACCGCGGCCGACACGACCGGCAACGGGCACCCGCTGACGCTGAACGGCGCGGCGTTCGGTCCTGGGTACGCGAAGAACGGTCTGGTCAACACCACGAGCTCGTTCTCGTCGACCGCGTCGGCGCTCATCGACACCTCGCGAGCCTTCGCGGTGTCGGCGTGGGTGAAGTTCGACAACGCGAACACCCCCTACATCGTCGCGAGCCAGGACGGTGACAGCGAGAGCGGCTTCTCCCTGAGGTACTCCGCCAGTCCGGCACAGGTCGGGATGTGGATGCACCTGGTGAGCTCCTATGACCCGAGTGCACACAAGATGTCCTTGTACCTCAACGGAAAGCTTGACAGCACGACGGACGTGACGCTTGCGAACGCGTCTGGGCCTTTCGTCGTCGGCGCAGGCAAGAGCGGTGGTGCCCGCGTCGGTCAGTTGGCGGGCACGATCGACCACGTCCAGGTGTGGGACCGCACGCTGAGCGCGGCCGAGGCGGCGAAGCAGAGCAACTTCGCGGTGTTGCGTGCGCACTACAGCCTTGACGAGCTCACCGGCACCACGACCAAGGACGAGGTCAGCGGGCAGAACGGCACGTTGTCCGGCGATGTCGGCTGGGGGAGCACCCCGGTTGATCCCGACGACCCGAACCAGATCCTGACCAGCAGGGACAAGTGGCTTCGCTTCGGAGATTCGCGCACCGGCACGATGACCGGCCCGCGTCCGGAGAACCTGCGGACCGACCGGTCCTACACCGTGTCCGCTTGGGTGCGGCACGGAGCCTTCGGCGACGCCGAGTCCGCTGTCGTCACGATGGGGGACTCCTCTTTCGTGCTGGGCTACCGGCCGGACACCGGCACATGGGGCTTCCAGCTTCCTGACGGCTCGGTCGCTCTCTCCTACAGGTCGGCCAATGCGAACAAGTGGGTGCACCTCGCGGCGACGTACGACGCGGTCACCGGCACGATCACGTTGTACGTCCAGGGCACCGAGCAGAACAGCGCGCAGGCCGGCTTTCAGACGGACAACGGCACGGGTGCTCTCCAGGTCGGACGTCGAGTCGGGGGTGATGTCGACGACGTCCGCGTCTACTCGGGAGCGATGAGCGCGCAGGACGTCACCAAGCTGTATGCGGCGTCCATGCACCTCTGATTCAAAATCGCGAGGCGCGGGGCGGCGGTCCTTGGCAGGGTGAGGGTGTGCTCAAGCCTGACTACCCGCTGAGGACCGACCGCCTCCTCCTGCGCCCGTTCGAGCTGACCGACCTCGACGACTTCTACGCCTACCGCTCGCGCCCCGACGTCTACCGCTACCTCTACGGCGAGGCGGCGAACCGCGAGCAGGCCGCGGAGCTGCTCGCCAAGCGGATGGGCGAGACCGAGCTGACCGAGGAGGGACAGTGGCTCGCGCTGGCCGCCTACTGGCCGGAGGCCGGGCGGGTCGTCGGCGACGTCGTGCTCAAGTGGCTCAGTGCGCAGGACCGGCAGGGCGAGATCGGTTACGGCTTCAACCCCGAGTTCGGGGGCAAGGGGCTGGCCACCGAGGCCGCGGAACGGATGCTGCGGCTCGGGTTCGAGGAGCTCGGGCTGCACCGGATCGTCGCCGAGTGCGATCCGCGCAACGAGCCGTCGTGGCGGCTCATGGAACGGCTGGGCATGCGCAGGGAGGCGCACTTCCGGCAGAACGAGATCTTCAAGGGCGAGTGGGGCGATCTCTACGTCTACGCGATGCTCGAAGAGGAGTACCGGCGTGCTCAAGCCTGACTATCCACTGAGGACGGAGCGGCTCGTGCTGCGTCCGTTCGAGCCGGCCGACCTGGACGACTTCGCCGCCTACCGCTCGCGGCCGGACGTCCAGCGCTACCTCTACAGCGTCGCGCCGGACAGAGCCGCTTGCGCGGAGTTGCTCGCGGGGCGGGCGAACGAGACCGAGCTGACGGAGGAGGGGCAGCGGATCGCGCTGGTCGTGCAGCTGCCGGAGGGGCCGGTGATCGGTGACGTCGTGCTCAAGTGGCTCAGCGCGCAGGACCGCCAGGGCGAGATCGGGTTCAGCCTCCACCCCGACCACCAAGGCCGCGGCTACGCGAGTGAGGCCGCCGCCAGGATGCTGGAGCTCGGGTTCGAGGAGCTCGGGCTGCACCGGATCGTCGCCCGGTGTGATCCGCGCAACGAGCCGTCGTGGCGGTTGATGGAACGGCTGGGCATGCGCAGGGAGGCGCACTTCAGGGACTTCGGGATCATTCAGGGCGAGTGGGGCGACCTCTACGTCTACGCCATGCTTGCCGAGGAGTACCGGCACAACAGGTAGGGGTGACCATGGCGCGCGTTGCGGCCATCGACTGCGGGACCAACTCGATCAGGCTGCTCGTGGCCGACGCGACGTTGCGGGACGACGGGACCGCGTGGCTGCGGGACGTGCACCGCGAGATGAAGATCGTCCGGCTCGGGCAGGGGGTCGACGCGACCGGGCGGTTGCATCCCGACGCGATCCAGCGCACCAAGGCGGCTCTCGAGGATTACGCGCGCACGATGCAACGCAAGGGAGTCGAGCGGGCACGGATGGTGGCCACCAGTGCCACTCGCGATGCGAGCAACCGCGAGGAGTTCTTCAGCATGACCGAGGCGGTCCTCGGCGCGCCCGCGGAGGTGATCACCGGGGACGAGGAGGCGCGGCTGTCGTACCTCGGTGCGGTGGCCGATCTTGACCCGGACGAGGGACCCTTCCTCGTCACCGATCTGGGTGGTGGCAGCACCGAGTTCGTCCTCGGCACCGGCACGGAGGTGGAGGCCGCGCGGTCGATGGACATCGGGTGCGTTCGGCTGACCGAGCGGTTCATCAAGTCGGATCCGCCGGGGAAGGACGAAATCGCCGAGGCGGAAGCGTTTGCGCGCGAGCAGATCAAAGCGGCGTTCGAGATCGTCCCGGTCGAGAAGACTCGGACGTGGATTGGCGTCGCCGGCACCGTCACGACGTTGTCAGCCCTGGTCCAGGGGCTGGAGGTGTACAACAGCGACGATATTCACCTCAGCCGAATCACACTTGACAATGTTCGAGAAATCACGCACCGTATCCTCTCCATGACGCATGATGAGCGTGCCTCGCTCGGACCCATGCACCCCGGACGGGTGGACGTCATCTGCGGTGGAGCGCTGGTTCTGCGTGCGATTGCCGAGGAGCTCTCGAATCGCGCGGGTATTCGCGCGCTCGTGTGCAGCGAGCACGACATCCTCGACGGCATCGCGTTTTCGCTGGTCTAGCGGAGAATTAAGGTCGACTTGAGGTGATCGTGACGAGTTTGTAACCGCTTTCGATGCGCGTACTCCTGGACACCCCGGTTAACGTCCTCTCACGTTTTGGGAGGTGGACGAGACCTCCCGGGGAGGCGTGCGCACGCAATAACTGCGGCGACGCCGGGGAAAGGCGGGAGAGACTGATGTCGCGATCACGGGTTGCGTGGGTGGCTCTGCCAGTCGCGCTGGCCATGACGCTCAGCGCGTGCGGTGGCGGCGGTGGGGGTTCGTCCACTGCTGGGGGCAAGGAAGACCCGGATGGCACCGTGTCGATCTACGGCACCGAGCCGAAGAGCACGCTGTTCCCGGCCAACACGACCGAGGCCGGCGGTGGCAAGATCACCGACGCCCTGTTCACGCGTCTGGTCGGGTACAAGCCTGAGGACGGCGCCACGTACAACCTGGCCGCGGAGTCGATCGACTCGAGCGACGCCAAGGTCTACAAGATCAAGTTGAAGCCGGGCCAGAAGTTCCACGACGGCACCGACGTCAAGGCCAAGAACTTCGTCGACGCCTGGAACTACGCCGCGTACGCGCCCAACGCGCAGCAGGCCGGTTCGTTCATGGCGCCGATCGACGGCTACAAGGACGTCCACCCCGAGGACGAGAAGGCGAAGCCGGCCAAGGACACGATGTCCGGCCTCAAGGTCGTCAGCGACACGGAGTTCGAGGTCACGCTGAGCGCGCCGAACTCGGTCTTCCCGATCATGCTCGGCTACCAGCCGTTCTCGCCGCTGCCGGACGCGTTCTTCGCGGACCCGAAGGCGTTCGAGGCGAAGCCGATCGGCAACGGCCCGATGAAGTTCGTCTCCCGCACGCCGAACGCGCTGATCAAGCTTGAGCGCTTCGACGACTACAAGCTCGAGGACAAGGTCCACTTCAAGACCCTCGACGTGAAGATCTACTCCAGCCAGGAGACCGCGTACCAGGACCTGGTCGCGGGCAAGCTGGACTTCATGGAGGCGCTGCCGCCGTCGGCCAAGGTCGGCGAGAAGTACAAGGCGGACCTCGGTGACCAGGTCCTGACCGCCAACCTGCTGGGCCAGAGCGCCATCGCCCTGCCGTACTACATCCCGGCGTTCAAGGACAACGTGAAGCTCCGCCAGGCCATCTCGATGGCCATCAACCGCGAGCAGATCACCAAGACCGTGCTGGCCGGCTCCTACGTGCCGTCCACCGGCTGGGTCTCGCCCGGCATCAAGGGCCACCGCGACAACGTCTGCGGTGAGTACTGCAAGTACAACCCGGAGAAGGCCAAGCAGCTGCTCCAGGAGTCCGGCTTCACCGGCAAGCTGACCATCCAGTCCAACCAGGACGGTGGCCGCAAGGAGCCGCTCGAGGCGGCGTGCAACAGCATCAAGCAGGCGCTGGGTGTCGAGTGCGAGTTCGTCGGTGCCACCAACTTCGGTGCGTTCCGCCAGATCGTCGACGGCAAGCAGCTGACCGGCATGGCGCGTTCGGACTGGTCGGCCGACTACCCGTCGATCGAGAACTTCCTGAACCCGCTGTACCGCACCGGTGGTTCCTCGAACGACTCGAACTACTCGAGCCCGGTCGTCGACTCGCTGCTGGAGAAGGCTGACGGCACCGCCAACCCGGACGAGGCCATCAAGCTGTACCAGCAGGCGGAGGACCAGATCGCGAAGGACATGCCGTCCATCCCGACCTGGAACGAGAAGGGCATCGGCGCGCGGTCGAAGAACCTCCTCGCCGCCAAGCTGACCTTCACCCGTGACGCCGAGCTCGCCGCGTTCCGGGTCAAGGCCAAGTAGCCGACCGCCGAAGCACACGTCTGAACCTGAGCAAGTGATGTCTGAGCAGTGACCTTTCCGGCCTCGCGTCCGCCAAGCGTTGCGGACGCGGGGCCGGAGGGGTGTTCAGGCTCAGGGTCCGGCGCCCCCCACCACGCAAGGAGCCGACCTCATGGGTCGCTATGTGCTGCGCCGTCTGCTGCAGCTGATACCGGTCTTCCTGGGGACCACTTTTCTGATCTACGCCCTGGTCTGGGCGATTCCGCAGGACCCGTTCTCCGGCAAGTGCGGTCAGCGGCCGTGCGACCCGTCCTACATCGCGGAGATGAGCCAAAAGCTCAACCTCAACGACCCGTTGCTGGTCCAGTACTTCAAGTACCTCGGCAACCTGCTGACCGGCGACTTCGGCACCACGTTCAACGGGGTGTCCGTCGGCGAGCAGATCTCCATCTCGTGGCCCATCACCTTCAAGCTGGGCATCATCGCGGTGCTGATCGAGGCCGTCATCGGCATCATCGCCGGCGTCCTCACCGGTCTGCGCAAGCAGGGCTTCCTGGACAACCTGGTCCTGGTGTCGACGCTGTTCCTGATCTCGCTGCCGGTGTTCGTCACCGGTTTCGTGCTGAGGCTCTACCTCGGCCCGCAGGGCTTCGACATCATGGACACCTCCGTCGGCACCGACCCGACGATCGGGGAGCTCATACTTCCCGGCTTCGTGCTCGGCAGCCTCTCGATGGCCTACGTCGCCCGGTTGACGCGGACGAGCATCGTGGAGAACCGCCGCTCCGACTACGTGCGCACGGCCATCGCCAAGGGCCAGCCGCAGACCCGCGTCGTCGGCGTCCACCTGCTGCGCAACTCGCTGATCCCGGTGATCACGTTCCTCGGCACCGACCTCGGCAGCCTCATGGGCGGCGCGATCGTCACCGAGGGCGTGTTCAACATCAACGGCATCGGCGGCCTGATCTTCCGCGGCATCCAGGAGAAGGAAGGCGTCATGGTCACGGGCATCGTGACCCTGCTGGTGCTCGTCTACCTGCTGGCGAGCCTGCTCGTCGACCTCCTGTACGCCGTTCTCGACCCGAGGATTCGCTATGAGTGACCCAGGATCCGTGTCCGGCGGCACCGGACTCGAGGCGGCCGCGGCGGCCGGTGTGGACCAGCTCAGCCACGTCGACGACTCGTCGCAGAAGCAGCGCAAGCCCCGCTCGCTGTGGAGCGACGCGTGGGGTGAGCTGCGGCGCAAGCCCACGTTCATCATCTCGCTGGTGATCATCCTGATCGTCGTGGTGATGGCGATCTGGCCGTCGCTGTTCACGTCGGTCGACCCGCGGCACGCCGACCTCGACAAGTCGCTGCAGAAGCCGTCCGCCGAGGCGTGGTTCGGCTACGACCTGCAGGGCTACGACGTCTACGCCCGCGCCATGTACGGCGCCCGTGCGTCGCTGCTCGTGGGCATCTTCTCGACGATCCTGACCGTGATCATCGGTTCGTTCGTCGGCATCATCGCGGGCTACGCGAAGACGTGGATCGACAGCCTGCTGTCCCGGTTCGCGGACATCTTCGCGGGCATCCCGTTCGTGCTCGGCGCGATCGTCATCCTGACCACGCTGAACGCCCCGAGCGAGAACCCCGGTGTGGTCCGGATCGTCACGCAGGTGGTGCTCTCGATCGCGGTGCTGTCGTGGCCGGTCGTCATGCGCATCATGCGTTCCGCGACGCTGGTGGCGAAGCAGCAGGACTACGTCAAGGCCGCGCGCGGCCTGGGCGCCTCGCCGATGCGCATCGTCTTCCGGCACCTGCTGCCGAACACGATCGCCCCGGTGCTCGTGTACGGAACGATCGCGCTGGGCGCGTTCATCGGCGCCGAGGCGACGCTCGCGTTCCTCGGCATCGGCCTGCGGCCGCCGGTCGTGTCGTGGGGCGTGATGATCTCGGAGTCGCGCGACTACTTCCAGTCGGCACCGCACATGCTGCTGTTCCCCGCGGGCTTCGTGACCGTCACCGTGCTGGCCTTCGTCATGCTCGGCGACGCCGTGCGCGACGCCCTCGACCCCAAGTCCCGATAGGGAGATCTCGTGACTCAGCCATTGCTGGAGGTCGAGGATCTCCACGTGGAATTCCGCACCCACGACGGTGTGGCGAAGGTGCTCAACGGCGTTTCGTACCACGTCTCGGCGGGCGAAACCCTTGCGGTGCTGGGTGAATCCGGCTCCGGCAAGTCCGTGACCGCACAGACGATCATGGGCATCCTGGACATGCCGCCCGCGTTCATCACCAACGGTTCGATCAAGTTCCGCGGTGAGGACCTGCTCAAGAAGTCCGCGGAGGAACGTCGTGAGGTTCGTGGCGAGGGCATCGCCATGATCTTCCAGGACGCCCTCTCGGCGCTGAACCCCGTGTTCACGGTCGGGTTCCAGATCGAGGAGCAGCTCAAGGTCCGCCGCGGGATGTCCAAAGCGGACGCCCGCAAGCGCGCCGTCGAGCTGCTCGACCAGGTCAAGATCCCGAACGCCAAGGGCCGGGTCTCGGACTACCCGCACCAGTTCTCCGGCGGTATGCGGCAGCGCGCGATGATCGCGATGTCGCTGGCGCTCGACCCGGAGCTGCTGATCGCGGACGAGCCCACGACCGCGCTGGACGTCACCGTGCAGGCCCAGATCATGGACCTGCTGGCGGAGATCCAGAAGGAACGCGACATGGGCATGATCCTGATCACCCACGACCTCGGCGTCGTCGCCGACGTCGCGGACCGGATCTCGGTCATGTACGCGGGCCGCATCGTCGAGCACGCCGACGTGTACGAGCTGTTCCGCGCGCCGGGCCACCCGTACACCGAGTCGCTGCTGGAGTCCCTGCCCAGGCTCGACCTGAAGGGCCAGGAGCTCAAGACGATCAAGGGTCTGCCGCCGTCGCTGACCAACATCCCGCCCGGCTGCCCGTTCAACCCGCGCTGCCCGCGCGCGTTCGACCGGTGCGTCACCGAGGTGCCGACCGTGCACAATCTCGGCATGGGCCGCACCAGCCGGTGCCACATCGCGGAGGAGGTTGTCGCTCGTGGCTGAGCCGATCCTCGAGGTCGAGAACCTCGTCAAGCACTTCCCGGTCCGGGTCGGCGTGCTGTTCAAGCGCACCGTGGGCCACGTCCAGGCCGTCGACGGCGTCTCGTTCTCGCTGAACAAGGGCGAGACCCTCGGTGTCGTGGGCGAGTCCGGCTGCGGCAAGTCCACGCTGGCCCAGGTGCTGATGCGCCTGGAGCCTCCGACGTCGGGCGTCGCGCGCTTCGAAGGCCGCGACATCTTCGCGATGAAGGGTGCGGAGCTGCGCAAGCTGCGCCGCGACATCCAGATCGTGCTGCAGGACCCGTACACGTCGCTGAACCCGCGCATGACGGTCGGCGACATCGTCGGGGAGCCGTTCGAGATCCACACCGAGGTGGCGCCGAAGGGCTCGCGCCGGCAGAAGGTCCAGGAGCTCCTGGAGATCGTCGGCCTGAACCCGGAGCACATCAACCGGTACCCGCACCAGTTCTCCGGCGGTCAGCGCCAGCGCATCGGCATCGCCCGCGCACTGGCGTTGCGGCCCAAGGTGATCGTGTGCGACGAGCCGGTGTCGGCGCTGGACGTCTCGATCCAGGCGCAGGTGATGAACCTGCTGGGCGACCTGCAGACCGAGTTCGGCCTGTCGTACGTCTTCATCGCCCACGACCTGTCGGTGGTGCGCCACCTGTCCGACCGCGTCGCGGTGATGTACCTCGGCAAGATCGTGGAGATCGGCACCGAGGACGACATCTACGAGCGGCCGATGCACCCGTACACGCAGGCGCTGCTGTCCGCGGTGCCGGTGCCGGACCCGACCCAGCGCGGCCGGCGCGACGTCATCCGGTTGACCGGTGACGTGCCGTCGCCGATCGACCCGCCGTCGGGCTGCCGGTTCCGCACGCGGTGCTGGAAGGCGCAGGACATCTGCGCGACCGAGGTGCCGGAGCTGGTGTCGCGCAACGGGGGCCACCCCGCGGCGTGCCACTTCGCCGAGGAGCGCGCGGTCGTCTGAGAAGTGTGGTTGAAGAGGGGCCGTGCCTGCCGGGTGCGGCCCCTCCTTCGTGTCAGGGGTTCTCGTTGAAGCCGGCGAACACGCGGTCGAAGCGTCGCGCGGCCAGGTCCTCGCGCTGGATCACCCAGTGGACGGTGGCGGACTCGTAGTCGTCCACGTCCATCTGCCAATCGGCCAGCAGCACCCAGTCCGCGGCGTCGTCCGATCCGCCCCACCCGGCCTCCACCGCGCACTTCACGGCGAACGCGACGGGGTCGTTCTCGACGTCCACCTCATCGGCGTAGCCCCCGAGCTGCAACGCCCCCTCGGGAGCGATCCGGTCGCGGGTGTCCTCCCAGACCTCGACGAGCTCCTCGGAGCGAGGGTGCTCGGGAAACGCGTCGCCCCACGGCTCGCCGGGCAGCTCGACGTACTTGTGGAAGGGCAGCGACACGTCGGCCCTCACCCGCAGCGGCCCCTGCGGGAACGCCGCCATCATCCGCTCGTTCTCCTCCCACCCGGTGCCGTCCCAGGCGAGCTTGTCCCGCTCCACCACGGCCGAGCCGGCGGGGACGTGCACCGCACCGCCCGCGCCGGTGTGGTCGATCTGCGGGAAGGCGAAGAGCAGCAGGTGGCCGTCGGAGGGCAGGGGCAGGTCCGTCACACCGGAGGGAAGGGCCGCGAAGTCGATGGAGGCGACGTACGGGTGGGCGGGGTCGGGGACGTCGGCCGGAAGCAGGAGCGGACCGCCGAACCGGCCCACGACCGGCCCGTCGCCGTCGCGCGTCAGCGTCGCGCAGGGGCGGGCGGTGGCCAGCCACCGTTCGACGTCGCCGGCGGGGATGCCCCGCGCGGCCGCTTCGTCGCGGAACGGGCCCAAGCGGTCCCGCATCAGCGGACTCCCCGTTCGAGGTCGGTGATCGACACGCCGGGGGCGATCTCGCGCGTGCCGGTCTCGGAGAACCCGCGCTTCCGGTACAACCGGAGCGCGGGTTCGTTCCTGGTACCGGTGCTGACGGTCTGCGGACCGTCCGGCAACGCGTCGAGCAGCTTGGACGCGATGCCGCGGCGATGCGCCCGCGGGTGCACGACCAGCCGGCAGATGTCCACAGTGGACCCTTCCAGCAGGTACGACACCGCACCGGCGAGGCCCTCTTCGTCGTACAGGCCGAGGAAGGTCTCGCCGCACGCCCTGAGGTCGTCGAGCGACTCGTGCAGCGGCGGGATGCCGTCGAAGCCGATCAGCTCGGCCTCGACCGCGTAAGCCAGTCGCTGCACCGTCCACAGCTCACGCAGGACGGTGTCGTCGGTCAGGTCCAGGATCACGTGTTGGACGAGTTCCGCACGAAGTTCGCCAGGTCCTCGGACTGCTGGATCCTGCTGGGCTCGTGCACGTACATCATGTGGCCCGCCGGGTAGTAGGCCGACTCGATGTTCGCGGTGAGCTCCTTCGGGATCTGCAGGTGCGCGAGGAGGTGCTCGGCGGCGAAGTACGGCGTGGCGCCGTCGTACCAGCCGAACGCCACGTGGACCTTCAGGTGCGGGTTCGCGCGCATGGCCGCCGAGAGCTTGCCGGCCGTGGTGACGTGCCGGCCCTCGAACTCCTTGTACGACCACTGCTCGATGGCCCGCGAGAGGATCTCGTACGGCAGGTCGTTCGAGTAGCCGAGCTCGGCGTGCAGGTAGTGGTTCATCGTCGCCGAGTACGGGCCGAGGATCGCGTCGATGGACGGGTCCGCGGAGATCTCCTCGCGGCCGTAGTCCTTGTCCCAGCCCGTGAAGCGGCCGTCGAGGCGGCCGACCGTCCTGCGGTCGCGGCGCAGCAGCTCGGTGAAGAACCGGATGTGCTCGATGCGCAGGTCGACCGCGTCCACGTACTCCTCGGACAGACCGGTGAGCCGCGCCAGCTTCTCGATCGTCGCGGCCCGCTCGACGTCGGAGAGCCGGTTGCCGCGCGCGAGGGCGTACGGGTAGTCGCGGACCGCGAACTCCTCCGCCTCCGCGAGCACCTCCTTGAGCGGCCGGTCGCCGTGCAGGCCGTGGTAGTGCGCGATCGCCGCGTACGTCGGCAGGTAGAGCGTGTAGCCGAGGTCGTGGCCCTCGTTGAACTCGAGCGTCGCGAAGTCCAGCACCGAGGAGATCAGCATGAGGCCGTTGAGGTACATGCCGTGCTTGCGCTGCAGCTGCTCGGCCAGACCGGCGGCCCGCAGCGTGCCGTACGACTCGCCGCAGATGAACTTCGGCGACATCCACCGCCCGTTGCGCGACGTCCACAACCGGATGATCTCGGCGATGGAGTCGATGTCCGGCTGGTAGCCGTGGTAGCTGCCGGGCTTCTCGCCCTGGGTCGCCCGGGAGAAGCCGGTCGACACCGGGTCGATGAACACGAGGTCGCTCTCGCCCAGGAGGCTCTCCTCGTTGTCCGCGATCCCGTACGGCGGCGCGGTGAGGTTGCCGACGTCACCGCTCAGCACCCGGCGCGGCCCGAGGAGCCCCATGTGCAGCCAGAGGCTCGCGGAACCCGGCCCACCGTTGAACGCGAACGTCACCGGCCGCTGCAGCGGGTCGGCACCGTCGAGCGTGTAGGCGGTCAGGAACACCTCGGCCTTGGGCTTGTGGCCCTCGAACACGCCGTCCTTGATCACCTCTTCCCTGAGCACGACACGCCCGGCCGTGGCGGTGTAGTTCAGCTCGCGGCCCTTGACGGTGATGCTGTGCTGGGTGGTGACCAGGTCATCAGCGGGAGACGAGGGCTTCTCTTCGGTCTTCTCCTCGGACATAGGAGCAACACTACGGAACTCGACGATCGAATAACGGCCTGCCGAGCGTGCCCGCGCCTGGTCGTGTGGCGCGAGTCGGTCGCGGTGGAGAAACGCGCGGCGTTCCGCGACGAGGAGTACTGGGGCAAGCCGGTGCCGGGCTTCGGCCCGATGGACGCCTCACTGCTGATCGTGGGTCTGGCGCCGGCCGCGCACGGTGGCAACCGGACGGGCCGGATGTTCACCGGCGACCCCTCCGGCGACTTCCTCTACCGGGCGCTGTACGAGGTGGGCCTCGCGTCGCAGCCCGAGGCCTGGTCCCGCGACGACGGCATGGAGCTGTACGGCGTGCGGATGGCCTCACCCGTGCGGTGCGCGCCGCCCGACAACAAGCCGACGGCCGAGGAACGCGACCGGTGCTCGCCGTTCCTGCGCGAGGAGATCGGCCTGCTGCCGAACCTGCGGTCCGTGCTGGTCCTCGGCGGGTTCGGCTGGAAGGCGTTCCTGCCGCTGCTGGGACCGGAGCGGCCGAAGTTCGGGCACGGGGTCGAGGTGTCGCTGGGCGGCCTGCGCGTGTTCGGCTGCTACCACGTCTCGCCGCACAACACCTACACCGGCAGGCTGACCCAGGAGATGCTGCAGGACGTGCTGAGGCGGGCGGTCGCGGTGGACTGATCGGTTCCGCACCCGCAAGTTGACCAAATGATCACCCCGGCGCGGCGAACCGTGTCAGGCTGATCCGCATGAAGTGGTGGCGGGCCGTGGTGGCGGTGGCGGCGCTGCTGATCGTCGTCGTCGCGGCCAGCGGTTCGTCGCCGGTCACGCTCGTCAACCGGCTGGACGACCGCCCGCCGCCGCAGCACCGCTCCGGCTCGGTGGACCTGCCGCAGCCGCAGGAGCTGCCGGACGTGGTGGGCGTGCCGTTCTCGCTGTTCCTGCTCTTCCTGGTGTTGCTGGTCCTCTTCGGACTGGTCGGTCTCCTCATCGCGCTCGAACTGCCGCGCTGGCGGCGCCGCCGGGGTGTGCGCGGGGTGGAGATCGAGGACTTCGAGATCGGCGAGACCACGTCGGTGGTCCAGCGCGTCGAGAAGGCGTTGCAGGAGTTCACCGCCCACCCGCAACGGCCGCCGCGGGACGCCGTGATCGCCGCCTGGCTCGCGCTGGAGGAAGCCGAGCCGCGCAAGCCGCACCAGACGCCCACCGAGTTCACCGAGAAGCTCGGGGTCGACGCCACCCTCCTCAAGGACCTCTACCAGCGGGCGCGCTTCGGGCACGAGGACGTGACGGCCGAGCAGGCCCAAGAGGCGCAACGGGAACTGAGCCGCATCGTCGGGGAGCTCGCATGAGGACCGCGCTGGCACTGCTGGTCGGGGTGATCATCGGCGTGGTGATCTGGTTGCTCGGCGCCGAGCCGTTCTGGGCGGTGGCGCTGGCCGTGCCGCCGACCGCGTTCGCCGTGCTGGTCACCAGGCTCAGGCGCGCCACGGACATCCTGTGGAGCTCGGCACCGCCGCCGCCCGGCTCGATCAGCACCGCGCACGCCAGCACGCTCGCGTCGCGGCTGGCCGAGGCGTCGGAGAGCCCGCGGCGCTACCGGGAACGGTTCCGCGCCCGGCTGCAACGACTGGGGATCGACGCGTCCGAGATGCCCGATCCGAAGGAACTCGCCGAAAGGCTCAGGAGGGTGGAGTGACGATCGCTGCCAACACCATCGCAGCGGAGGCCAAGGCCGTTCTCGACGAGATCGGCAAGGTCGTCGTCGGCCGCACGCGGACCGTGCGGCTCGCGCTCGCGGCCGTGCTGGCCGGTGGGCACGTGCTGCTGGAGGACGTGCCGGGGCTCGGCAAGACGCTGATCGCGCGGTCGCTCGCGCAGGCGCTCAGCCTCGAGTTCCGGCGCCTGCAGTGCACGCCGGACCTGCTGCCCGCGGACGTCACCGGGTCGTTCCTCTACGACCCTGGCAGCCGCGAGTTCGAGTTCCACCAGGGGCCGGTGTTCACCGGGCTGCTGCTCGCCGACGAGATCAACCGGACGCCGCCCAAGACGCAGTCCGCGCTGCTGGAGGCCATGCAGGAGCGGCAGGTCACGGTGGAGGGCCGCACGTTCGGGTTGCCCAGGCCGTTCCACGTGCTCGCGACCTCGAACCCCGTCGAGTACGAGGGCACCTACCCGTTGCCGGAGGCGCAGCTCGACCGGTTCCTGGTGCGGCTCGACATCGGCTACCCGCCCGCGGACGAGGAGGTCGAGGTCCTGCGCCGCCGGATCGCCCGGCAGCGGGAGGACGCCGAGGTGCCGCCGGTGCTGGCGGAAGGCCGCCTCGCCGAACTGCAGCGGGAGCTCGAACGGGCCACAGTGGACGACGATCTCCTGCGGTACTGCGTCGATCTGGCCGTCGCGACGCGGCAGCACCCGTCCGTCGAGGTCGGTGCGTCACCGCGGGGCGCGCAGGGGCTGGTCCTCGTCGCCCGCGCCCTGGCCAGTTTGGACGGACGCGGCTACGTGACGCCGGAGGACGTCAAGGAGTGCGCGGTCGCCGTCCTCGCGCACCGGCTCGTGATGAAGCCGGAGACGTGGACGTCCGGCGTGGACGGCGTGCAGGTGGTCACCGAGCTGCTCGGCAAGGTTCCGGGCCCGCCCAGCTCATGAGCAGAGCGGACAAGATCAGGGAGGCGTTCGCCCAGTCCCACGGCGCGCACTGGCACCCGACGGACGCGTACTCGCGCGCCGTCTGGCTCGGCACCGGGCTCGTCGTGGCCGGGCTGTTCCTGCACCAGGTCGAGATGGTGCTGTTCGGCGTTCCGCTCATCCTCTCCGTGCTGCTCACGAGCAAGCCGAAGGGCACGCCGACGGTCCGGGTCCAGCCCGTGCCGCGCGGGGCGGGCGCGGGCGTCGTGCACACCGTCGCGCACCTCGACGGGGCGGACGCGGAGATCGCGGTGGTCAAGCTGCCGGGCGTGACCAAGGCCGTGCCCGCGCACTCGCCCGACCTGCCGGTCCGGATCAGGCGCGACGCGTGGGGACCGGGCATCGACCTCCGGCTGGACCACCTCTTCGCCGGACCGGACGGCATGCACGTCTACGGCCCGATCGTCGGCACCGAGCACGTCCGCACGATCCTGCCGCCGGTCGAGCACCACCCGTCCGGACCGCTGCCGCCGCGCCCCGCGGGCCTGGTCGGCATCCACCGCTCGCCGCGTGCCGGCGACTCGACCGAGCTGCGCGACATCAGGGCGTTCCAGCCGGGTGACCGGCTCAAGCGCATCGACTGGCGCGTCACGACCCGCACCGGCACGGTCCACGTCCGCGAACGGCACGCCGAGGCCGACGCGGAGATCGTGCTGGCCGTCGACACCAGGACCGACGTCGGCGCGGACGTCGCGCTCTGGTCCTCCCCGCACTACGGGGCCACGACCCGCCCGGACGGCAGCCTGGACCGGGCGGTGCGCCGGGCCGCATCGATGGCCGCCGGCTACCTGCGGCAGGGCGACCGGGTGGCGTTGATGGACCTGAGCCGGCCGCAGCTCAACGTGCGGTCCGGCGTCGGGCGCCGGCACCTGATGCGCATCCGCACGCAGCTGGTGGTGTGCGTGCAGGCCGCCGGGTGGGCGTCGCGCGTGGCGTTGCGGAAGCTGCCGCACGGGTGCGTGGTCGTGCTGCTGTCGCCGTTCCTCGACGACGAGATCGCCGAGCTGGCCGTGCAGACCCGCAAACACGGTCACGTCGTGCTGGCGATCAACACGCTGCCGTTGCCGTTGAAACCCGACCAGGAGACGCCGTGGGGTGAGGTCGCGGCCGAGCTGATCGCCGCGGAGCACCGGCAGCGGCTGCGGCGCATGGCGGAGCACGGGGTGGCGGTGACGCGCGAATGCTGATGCGAGTGGCGATCGTGCTCGCGGCGCTGCCCGTGGCCTTCGTGCTGTATCTGGACTCCGGCGCGGTCGCGCCGCTCGTCATCGTGGGGTTGCTCACGGCGCTGTCCGCGCTCATGCCCGGCAGTGCGGGTCCGGCGTTGCTGATCGGCTACGCGGCGGTCGCGATGGCGTTCGGCGACGGGCACCCGCTGCGGCTCGGCGTGTGGATCATGATTCCGGCGCTGCACCTGATTCACGTGACGTCCGCACTGGCCGCGGTCGTTCCGGTGAAAACGAAAATCGAGCTCGCCGCGCTGAAAGCTCCGGCCCGCCGGTTCGCCATTGTCCAGGCGATCTCTTTTGGTGTTGCCGCGTTCGCCTCGTTCATCCCATCGGGGCCCGGCATCGGGCTCGTGGAGCTGCTCGGACTGGGGGCTCTGACGGTCGTGATCGCGGTCGTGGCGCTGAGGATCTGAATCGCTCCTCTCAGCGAGAACCCCTCGACTTCCGCTCAACTCCCAGGTCAGTCGGGAGGGTGTCCGGCATCACCCGGCGACGGTAGTCACAACGGCCCCTCCGGACGCGCGAAAAAGGGGGTCTCGGTGCGACCATACGTGTATGGCTGCTGTGAAGTCGCAACCCACGCGAATCGTCATTGTCGGCGGTGGGTACGTCGGTATGTACACGGCTCTCGGTCTGCAGAAGAAGCTGCGATCCGGTGAGGCGTCGGTCACCGTCATCGACCCGCAGCCGCACATGACCTACCAGCCCTTCCTGCCTGAGGCGGCGGCCGGCTCCATCGAGCCGCGCCACGTCGTCGCCCCCCTGCGCAAGGTGCTCAAGCGCTGCCACGTCGTCACGGGCCGCGTCACCAAGATCGAGCACGCGCGCAAGATCGTGACCGCCGAGCTGTCGGACGGCCACGTCGAGGAGATCGAGTACGACGTGCTCGTCTCCGCGCTGGGTGCGATCTCCCGCACGCTCCCGATCCCCGGCCTGGCCGAGGTCGGCATCGGCATGAAGACCATCGGTGAGGCGATCTACGTCCGCAACCACGTGCTGTCGCGCCTCGACCAGGCCGCCAGCACGAACGACGCGGACCTGCGCAAGCGCCTGCTCAGCTTCGTCGTCATCGGCGGCGGCTTCGCTGGCATCGAGACGCTCGCCGAGCTCGAGGACATGACGCGGTATGCGCTTCGGTACTACGAGGGCATCAAGCCCGAAGAGATGAACTGGGTCCTGGTCGAGGCGATGGGCCGGATCATGCCCGAGGTCTCCGCCAAGCTCGGCGCGTGGACCGTCGAGGCGCTGGAGAAGCGCGGCATCAAGATCTACCTCGACACCCGCGTGAAGTCGTTGGAGAACGGCCACGTGGTCCTGGACGACGGCACGGAGTTCGACTCCGACACCATCATCTGGACCGCCGGCATGAAGGCGAACCCGGTGCTGCGCAACACGGACCTCCCGCTCGACGAGCGCGGCCGCGTCCGGTGCACCGCCGCCATGCAGGTGCAGGGCCTCGAAGGCGTGTGGGCCGCCGGTGACTGCTCCGCGGTGCCGGACCTCTCGCGCACCGAGGAGGACCCGACGGCGACGTGCGTGCCGAACGCGCAGCACGCCATCCGTCAGTCGAAGCTGCTCGCCAAGAACATCGTCGCGTCGTTGCGCGGCCAGCAGCCGAAGGACTACTTCCACAAGTACCTCGGCTCGGTCGCGGGCCTCGGCCTCTACAAGGGCGTCGCGGACGTGTTCGGCCTGCGCTTCAAGGGCCTGCCGGCGTGGTTCATGCACCGCAGCTACCACGTGGCGTTCATGCCCACCGTGAACCGCAAGCTGCGCGTGCTGATGGACTGGACGCAGGCGCTGTTCTACGGCCGCGAGGTCGTGGCGCTCGGTCAGATCAACGACCCGAAGTCGGACTTCGATCGCGCGGTGCAGAGCTGATCATCACTCTCGGTGAGTGACCTGGTGCCCCGGACGAGATATCGTTCGGGGCACTGTTGTGGCCTCTAGGCGGAACTTGAGCGCCCAATCGGAGTAAAGCTCCGGCGGCCGCCTTGACATTGCGTTACGTGAACCAGAGACTACGGCAGGTGCATCACCTGAATGCGTGATTCGCCTGTGTGGGGAGAGAGGTGATCCCGATGTCTCTCGAGGAGCTGGCCGCACAGCTTCGCCGTGGCGAGATCGAGGACCCCGCGTTGGCGCAGTACGCCGCAGAGTACGCGCAGGCGGGGCAGAGTTTCCGCAGCAAGAAGGACGATTGAGCAGGTCAGCTGACGGGCGGGTGCCGGGTGCCCCGTCCGAGGCTGCCAGGCCGTTGCTGCTGCAGGGTCAGGACTACCTCTTCCGCTCTCCGCCCAAATGCCTGGACTTCCAGGAACAGGTGCACCGCCTCGGCATGGTCGACGAGGGCGACGGCAACCCGCAACCCTGTGTGCTCGTACTGGCGCGCGCCGCCGACATGGAGATGAACGAGCTCTCCATCGCACTGGCCGAGCGCGGCATCCGCATGGCCCGCATCGACGCCGACCGCTGCGTCGACCTGCCGCTGTCCGTCTACACCGACCAGCCCCTGATCGAGCTCGACCGCTGGCTGCTGCGCCCGCTTCTGGTGTGGCGCCGCCACTTCGAGCTCTCCGCCGTCCCGGTCGAGCCGGGCACCCTGGCCGGCGCCTACGCGGTCGACCAGTGGGCCTCAGTGGCCAACTGGCTGTCTTCCCGCTCCGACTGGGCACACGTGAACCCCGCACGCTTCTCGACGCATCTGGACCGCCTCACGCAGCTTTCCGATGCTTCGGCTTTCGGCCTGCGTGTGCCGCGCACGGCCGTGACGACCCGTCCGGGCCGTACGCGCCCCGGCGGCGGCCGCTGCATCGTGAAGACGGCGGGACGGCACCTGCTGGAACCGCGTCCAGGTGTGCAGCACGGCCTGTTCCCGCGTCCCCTGGAGACCTCGCGCGCCTCCGACGCCCCCGAGCCCGCCCCGGTGATCGTCCAGGAGTACGTGCCGTCCGACACCGAGCTGCGCGTGTTCGTGGTGGGGGAGCGGTGCATCGCGTTCCAGGTCGACAAGCTCGACCCCGCCCAGCTCTGGGTCGACCCGGACGCCGTGCGCGTGACGCCGACGTACGTGCCCACCTCGCTGTCCGACCGCCTGCTCGCGCTGGCACGGCACTGGCGCGTGCAGGTCGCCGCGTTCGACCTCCTCGTGACGGGGTCCGACCACGTGTTCCTGGAGATCAACGTCAACTGCGACTGGCGCTGGTTCGAGCACAGGGCAGGCGACAACTCGGTCTCCGCGGCCGTGCACGACTGGGTCGCGCTGCGCTTCAAGGAGCTGCTCGGAGCGGGGAGGGCGCGCTGATGTTCGGGTCCGTTCGACGCTTACCCGGATGCTCGCTCTAGTCCAATTCGCTGGGCCGTGCGGGCGAGAAAAGTCCATCCGCTCACACAGGCAGACGATCAAGGCTTAGGCTCCCCGTCGCCCCCGTAGCCCAATCGGTAGAGGCAGGTCCCTTAAAAGGATCACAGTACGGGTTCGAATCCCGTCGGGGGCACCATCTGCATCCGCACAAGGATCTGGTGCCTGAACAGGCGTTTTGCTCGGCGTAGGCATGGCTTCGACGATCCTTTCGGCCGTGTCCGCTACCTCCGATAGGGCTTCGGAGGGGAGCCGGAGAGTAACCAGAAGTTGATCATGGTCCTCGTTCAGGTGGACGCTCAGCTGGGTGATCTTGAACAAGCGTCGTAGCAGCAGGTCAGGGGCCTCGCTGAGGTTCATGACGAGGCATGGGAGCGCATCCAGGAGCGCTGTGTCCTCGGCGGTTGGTTTGTTTGGCTCCGGCGTGTCGGCCGGTGTGGCCTTCGTCACGAGATCTCGCTTCTGCTCCTCCAGCTCGTTGTAGGTCTGCCGCAGTCCGCGGCTGAACGCGTCGTCGCCCTCCTGGGCTTGACGGAGGATCGTGGCCTGGCGCCGCTCGATGTCGTCGAAGGTGCGTTGGACGCGCTCCAATTCGGCTTGTTGTTCTTGGGCCGCGCGGTCGTCGACCGTCGCAAGATCGGCTTCGAGGAGCTCACGGCGCTCGGGACCGAACACCCGGTCGGCGAAGAAGGCCGTGATCGCCTCCATGAGCGCGTCTTCACGGACGTAGACCACCTCGGCATGCCCGGAGTACCTGTCGGGCCGTCCGCGGTTGTTACTGCGCGCTGAGCACATGTAGTAGACGCGGTCGTGGCGGAAGCTGCCGTACATCCGCTGGCCGCACGCGTCGAACACCATGCCGCGGAGCAGGTACGTGCGCGTGGCGATCGGGTGGACGTTCTTCTCGTCGTTGTCTCGCGAGCCCCGCTTGGCTTGTCTCGTCGCGGCCAGCTCGTCGAACATCCACTTCGGAATCAGCGGCTCGTGGACCGGCTCGTTCGACCACACCCACAGCACGGGCGAGTTGACCTTGCCTCGCTTCGAGCGCGTCGCACGACGGTTGAACACCTGGAAGCCGGTGTACTTCGGGTTCCGCAGGAGGTCGCCGACGCTGGACTTGCTCCAAGCACCCCGCGCACGTGCCTTGCTGGGCGGCTCGGGTGGCGGGTACTTGGCCGGATCGGCGTTCAGCCGGTCGGCGATCGTGCCGTAGCCGAGGCCCTCGTGATAGCGCCACGTCGCGATCTGAGTGACCGTTTCGGCCTTGAGGCTGTCAGGCTCCAACCGCGTCTTGGTCTGACCCTTGGCGGCCTTGGTGGGGTTGGGGTGGCGATAGGTCTTGGCCTTGTAGCCGTACGGCGGCTTGCCGATGTTCCAGCCCTCTCGCACGTGCGTGCAGAGACCACCCCAGGACTGCTCCAGGGTGTTGAGGACCTCGTACTCGGCCACCGACTGGTTGATCCGCCGCTGCAGGATTCGCTGTGCCCGGCTGCCGGTCAGCGTGATCGGCTCGTTGGAAGCAAACAGCGGGACCTCGGCCCGTTCCAGCTCTCGCTCGATCGAGAGTCCCTCGAACGTCCGGCGAGCCACGCGCGAGACACTCTCGCAAATCACGACATCGAACCTCCGGCCCTTTTGCGCGGCCTCGTCGAGCAGGTCCGTGACACCGCCGTCGCGAGCGATAGGGATGTCGTAGCGCTCGTAGTTCTCACCGCGACCACGTTGGTCCAGCTCCATGCGGCCGGACTCGACGTCGTAGAAGTGCGCGACGATCACCCACGACTCCGGGATAGCGGCCTTGCAGTTTCCCAGCTGCCGCAACATGGACTGTCGCGGATCCTGTTGGTCGTCGGTGGATGTCCGCCCCAGGAACGCCACTCGAACTTCGTTGCGCAGCAACGCCACCGGCATGCCGAGCGGTGAGACCGCGTAGTCCGACAGGCCGGACGGTCCAGACGGCACGGCGTGAAGCCGCGGTTGGTTCATCAGGCAGCCTCCTGATCATCGGCCTGTTCGGCGTGCTGGGTGGCAGCCCAGTCGAGGAGGTCTCTGATCACGGCGGCCAGTTCGCCGCGCAGACGATCGCCTTCGGCGCCGCTGACATAACGCACGTGTCCGGAGAAGGTCCAGTTCTTCGTGCGGTTTCGTATCTGATTGTACTGCCGCTCGTTCAGTCTAGAACCGTTGTCGCGCAAGGATTCTGTGTCACCAATGGGTGGTTTTCGAGGCGGAGGAATGCTGTTCATTCCCATCGCCACTCATCTCCCATGGCCTGGCGAGTCATGGCGTGATCCTCGGGATCCCATGCCGCCTCACTGAACGGAATGCCGTTGAGTGGCTTGTGCAGCGCGATGTTTGGGCCGCGTTGTGGTAGCTCACTCAACCGCTGCCGTTCCCGCACGTGTTCGAGTGAAGACCAAGCAGCCCAGAGTGGCCCTGCCGGACCGTCGGGATGGTCGTGATCACGAGACGACGTTGCGATGAGGAAGCGAGGGTTCTCGTAGCCGAGTTGCTGGCGCAGCGCCGAGCGGAGGTTCCGTTCGCGTTGCGAAGAGTGGACGGAGAACAGCAGAACGCCGAACGCGTCGGTGCGAAACCCGGTGTAGTCGCTGAGCTTGGCCACGACCTTGGACAGCGGTTCTGTGCCGGTGTCGTGTTCCAGGAAGAACCGCACCCGCCGCCCTTGCTCTTCCCAGCAGCCGTACGCGTCTGGCCTGAGTTTGGTGGTCTTGTTCCAGAAGAACTCCGTGCAGACCTTCTCCGGCCACCACTGTGTGAGCCGGGCATCTGGTCGCGTGCGTGCATGAGCGGCCAGGCCGCAGAAGAAGTCATTGACGCCGAGCTGGTGCGCCAGCTTCGGCCACAAGCCCAACCGCTCCAAGCGTTCCGCGTACGCACCCGGCGCCGGCGGCTTCGCTGCCCGCTGCGCCGCGATCAGTCGTGCGCCGCGGTAGCCGAGCGCGTATCGCGTCTGACTTGTGCCGCCAGCGCTGTACGAGTCGCGGAACGCGAACACCACGCCGAGCTCGCGCAGCTGCCGCAGACGGTCCTGTGCGCGCCGCACTGACGAGAACTCGATAGCCGCGATCTGGTTGGTCGTGAGGACTTTGTGCTCGTGAAGCAGAGCGAGGATCCGTCGATCCCGCTCGACCAGCCGGAACCACAGGGACGCATCGGGCTCCCCGGCCCGGCTGCCGCCGCGCCCACGAATGTGGGGAGTTCCTTTGATGTCACCCCTCAGTCGGCTTTCGGCCGAGCCTCCGCGGTACCACCGTTGACCTGCAGATCGAGGAGTTCGAGCGTTGGCGGATGGGGTAGCGGATTCAGAACGCCGGGCATCCGCTTCCCCATGCGCAGGGCCATGCGCTGACCCGTCCGCGCTGCTGTCCATGGCTGTCTCCCTCCGGAGCTGCCGAGCCGTAGTCGCTCGTGCACCCCTTAACTCCGGATTTCGAGGCCTGATTGGACAGTGGGACTTCCATAGTTATCGGTTCGACATCAGTCGGCCGTGCGCAAGTCGTCGCACAGGCGGAGAAGCAAATCCTTGGACCCGGCCTCGTCCAGGCTCTCCTTCTCAAGTGCACGAACGACGGTCTCGTAACCTTCGACCGAGTCTTTCGCCTCAGCGAAGAGGCTGGAGTTCTCGGTCTCAACCCACACCAGGGGTTCGTACTTCGCGAAGGTCAGCAGCGTGAACGGCCCGGCCAGCCCCGCGTGCGCGCCACGGTCGACCGGCAGAATCCGGATCCGGATGTTCGGGTGGTTCGCCATGAACATGAGGTGCAACAGCTGCCCGATCTGCACCTCGACACCACCGATCCTGAGCTGCATGGCCAGCTCGTGGATGAAGAAGATGCATTTCGTGCCGTGCCGGATCAGCTTCTGCATCGCGAGCCGGGCCTGCATCCGCTCCTCCAGCTCATCCGCTGGTGACGTAGCGGAGGCAAGTAGTGCCTCGCGCATGTAGTCGGTGGTCTGCAGAAACAGCGGCACCATGTGCGTGTGCCAGCAGGTCAGTGACTTCGCCACCTTGAGGTGTTCAACGGCCGTACGAAGCCGGATAGGTGAGCCCACTCCGTGCTGCTGCCACCAACCCAAGACGCCCGCCTCGGGGTACAGCGCGAACAGGTGAGCGAGTTCGTCGGCGTTGACGCGACAAGCACCCAGCAGTACAGCGATCTCGACCAGAGTGGCGCCGCCCTTGCCGTTCACCACGTCCGAGACCTTGGCCTCGTCCCAGTCCACGATCTCCGCAGCTGCGCGCGAGGTCAGGCCAGCGCCCGCGATGGCTGCTCGGATGCCGGCGCCAAACTCGCGACCACGCGCGGTGGAGAACCTCTTCGGCATGCCTAGCTCCTCGCCTGATCGGTAACCAGCTGCAAGTGCCATGTTGGAACTTGTGACGGATCTCGAAGTCGTAGCGAGGTCTCGTTTAGCCAGAGCGACGACAACTCCTCAGTCCGGACGACATCGCTGAGTGCAACGAGGGCGCGTTCGTAGGGCGCGCGGTCTGCGGCGGACTCAAGCCAGGTATCGCCGCCGTGCAGAGTTCGAAGAAGGACGACATCGTCAAAGCGCTTCTCAGCGAACCGCATCACTGTGAACGGCGTACCCATGCCGAGGTAAGGCCCTGCGTCACCGTCCACGATTCGGAGCTCGAACCCAGGTAGCTCGCTCAGCTCGTCCAGGTGCTCCAGCTGGTCGGCCATCACTCGCGAACCGCCTGTACCGCTGTTGAGCACCGACTCCGTCACGATCAGCCGGACGCTCAACCTCCGCGGACTTCCTGGCTGTGCAACTTCTTTTGCGCCCATTCCCAAGCGTTGCAGGGAGCCTTGTTGCAGATCAGGATCGAGGTTGCTCACCGCCGCGCCGGACTCGACAAGGGCATCGTGGTACGCGCTGATGCGCACAAGCTCAGGTAGCGCATCGGTCGCCACGATCGTCAGTTCGCTGGCCTCGGCGATGACGTCCCAGGGTGTCCACGTCAGCCGTGTCCATGCATCGCCGTTGATCCGATCCCACATCTGAGGATCCATGGCCCGTTGCGCCACCCGGACACAGAGTTCGATCTCGTCGTCTGACGCGCCGCAGACGGCGCCGATCGTCACGACTTCACTCGGGGAAATGCGCTGAGCAGCCCGGCAGAGGTGCGACAGCTTCGCGGTCGAGAACCCGACTCGATCGCCCAACTCCGTGAGAGACCAACCGCGCTTCGTCCGCCAGCCCAGCACGGTCCGGCTCAACGCGCGGACCTCCAGGCTTGCTCTTCCGCCGACCAGTTGTAGCGCCATGTGCCATCAAGCCTGTTCTTGATCCGTGGGTCCGTATCCGACGCTCATGCCCGGTGCCTCTTCGGCTCCCAGCACGTGCGTTCGCGCGTCGTTGCAGTCGCCGCCTGGGCGGCAAGATGGACGTCGAGCAACACGCGGCAGGGTGCCGACACCCGTCGCCAGACCGGTCCGCTCCGGCACTTCCTGCAACAGCCGTTCTCGTCAGGCTGGTGTTGGTCGACGAACACACGCAGCGCGGCCACCAACCGCGGGACTTCCTGCCTCGCCATCGACAGCGCGGACGCACCGTCGCCGTCGGAGGCGATCCGTGACACAAGGTCCAGGTGCTCCACGAGTCGTCGGCGCAGTTCGGAAAACAAGACCAGGTTGCCCATGGCTGCACGCCCTTCGGCTGCTAGCTGGCTCGGAGGCGGGAGTGCCCAACCTGCCGCGGCTGCTCGGTTGAGTTCGATGTCCTGTCGTTGACGAAGGCGAGCGCAACCGCCTGACGGAACGACAGAAGTCCTTGCTCCGCGGCGTTCGCTTCCCTGCAGTCCAGCGCCGAAGTGACCACCACAGCAGCTCGCGCGAGCACTGCCGTCTGCGCCCGCGTCAGGTTCACGACGACCGGAACGACATCCTCAAGATGCGCCATCACCGGAACCCTTCGCTGAGATCGACCTGGGCCGACGGGATCCTCGGGCGTGGCGCGCTAGCTGAACCGGACACGCCCGTCCGGGTTCACCTCCCCGCAAGGGGCCAAGGATCCCGACGACAGCGCCTACAGTAGGGGTTAATTAACCCCGAATGCGATACCCGGATCGTGTGAATACGTCCTGACCTGCCACGTGGCTAGGGTGATCACGCGTGCCGTAGTGCGAGGAGGCAACTGGGTGCCGAGCGACAAGACGTACAGGAAGTCCAAGCTGGGTCGCCTGCTTGATCAGCTTCGCAAGGACGCGGGCAAGGACCTCGGGTACCTCGCAAGCGAGCTTCGAAAGACCGAGGCGCACCTCTCCAAGTGTTTGAACGGCACGAACCTCCTCGGCTGGGCCGACCTCGGCCTGTACCTCGATCTCGTTGAGGCAGACGAAGACCGCCGGCGAAAGGCGACCGAGTACTGGGAGGACGCCAAGCAGGACAGCACACGCGTCCAACATCCAGCCGCGTACAACCAGGCGGCCCGCTCGTACGCTCGCGCTGAAGCTGATGC
>NZ_JBSGBE010000013.1:27611-270835 GCF_053601075.1 Lentzea sp. NPDC004789
TGCAGGTCCCGGAGTACACGCTCGCTCTCCGCGAAGCGGCGCACCGGTTCGTCAACCCGAAGGTTCCCGCCAGCCGCACCGTCGCCGCTCGGCAGAGCTGCCAGATGCGGCTACACGGAGACGCTCCGCTTCAGGCGCACTTCCTGATCGACATCGCGGCTCTGCGCCGCGCAGTCGGAGGACCTGCTGCCATGTACGCACAGTTGCTCCACCTGATGGCGGCCGCGGCCCTTCCGAACGTGACGATCCAGGTGATCGGCGAGGACGCCGGCGCCTACGCCATCGACGGCGTGACCATCCTGAGCTTCGATGACGAGGACTTCCCCGACGTCGTCTACCTGGAGACCAGGGGAGGTGGTCGATGGGTGGAGAATGACGTTGACGTAGACAAGTTCCGCAAGTCGTTCAACGAGATCGCGGAGGAGCTGGCCTTCACGCCCGAAGAGTCGCTCCAGGTCATCCGCGAACAGGCTGAACTCTTCAAGGAGAGACTCCAGCGACATGACGAACCCTGAGAAGACGTGGCGCAAGTCCAGCTACACCGCACCCGACAACAACTGTGTCGAGCTTGCTGTCAGCGAGATGGAGACCGCGATGCGCGACAGCAAGGATCCAGATGGCGGGTCGTTCGCCGTCGGCGCGGGCACATGGCTCAGTTTCCTCGTGTACACCAAGGCTGATGGCTTCAAGTTCTGAGCATGCGCCGCCCCGCTGCTGCATAAGCTGTTGTAACATGGAAAGGAGTCGAACAGGGGTGATTCGGCGTGACGGCTGTCAGCTTATGAGGCGGCGTACGTGGCCCAAAATCCATTTCCACGTACCGACTCGGTGTCTGTCAGAGTTGGGCAAGCTTGAGGTCGGTTCGACCGCATCGGTCCGTTCATCGGCTAGCTTTTCGTTGTCGCCGTATTGTCCTTCAAGAAGGATGCGATCGTGCACCCTGTTTCGCTCAATCTCGCGTTCAGTGAAGCTCCGGGCCCAACGGATTCTGCCTCGGTCCACGATGTAATGGGATCGACACGGCAGGGACCAGTTGCCAACTGACGGCCATATTGAGATGTTCTCGCCGTCGTATGTGATTGACCACTGCGCTGGTGACAAGGGCGTGATTACCTCTCGACCGCACCCGCAGGCGCAGAGGTGTCCGCAGCTGTTGTACTCGATTGACACGTACATCACTCCGTGCTCCATGGGAGTGGGAAATGATGTGACGAACTCTGGTCGAAGATGAGTCTCCTTGGTCATTGGGCAACCTCGTTGGAGAGCTCGTTGACGTAGATGGAGTAGGTCATGGAGGTCTCCTCGGACCCATCCGCGTAGAAGTTGAGCCAGCGCTTCCATCTACCCACGGCGAAGGTTGCATTCAGAGCATTGAGATCTGCGATCTGGATGTTGCGGCTGTAGTCGTCCTCGTCGACATCGCCGCGCTTCGTTGGGATTTGAGCGTCAGTGGCGGTGGAGTCGGGCAGGCTCAGGGTTATGCGAAGCAAGCCCGAGAGCTTTCCGTCAATCTCCTCAACCCCCATTCCTACATCAATGAACGGGATCTTTCGTTCCCTGAGATGTTCGATGATGGCGGGCTTGGCTGAAGTGTTGTCCATCGACAAAAAGACAAAAGTGCGATCATCGAGCAGTGCGAGGTTGCTTTCATCGATGAAAACCGGATAGGCGGTGACGCCGGTGTGCATGTGCCCGTACACCTGCGCGAAATACTCCGCCTTATTAGGTCGAGCACGAAGAACCTCGATGTCGGCAGCGCCGGGTGCGCGAAATGCATTGTGGTTGTCGAAGGTGTCCCCATCATACAGTGCGATTTCGGCGACCGGTGTCTTCGCCACCAGATCGACGACATAGCCGCCCGTACCACCCGTGCCGACCACGCCAATCTTTTGGTTGAAGAAGACCTTGTTCAGCGCAGCTAAGCCAGCGCGAGCGGTGGCGGTGTCCCGGTAGCGGAAGGGCAGGTCGTCTTCGACCTCCTGCCACGCTGCGCCTGGGGTCGGGGTAACTGAATCGTCTAGCGCGACGGCTGGGTGGGACAGGATGCGGACGTACGCGGTCACCTTCTCGTATTCGCTGGCGTACCCGTTGGGCCTCGGCTTGCTCGACAGCATGAAGGTGGCGCGCATGTTGGAGGTGACCGCATGTTCTTCCGCGTTCGCGCACTTGATCGGCTGGCCGTGCTCGTCGCATGGAGTACTGCCGCCGAACCAGATGCGGTGATCGGTGCCGGACACGATGCGGTCGCCAGCAACCGTGACTGGGTACGTGAGGAAGCCGTACGCAACGGCTGCTTCGGTTGTGACGTATGGGATTTGGCGAACAACCAGGTGGCCCTCCTGGACGACGACGTCGTAGCCGTCGTCCAGAAGACGCCCCAGGTCGGTGTCACGAACGAGTGGTGAGGTAGACATCGAAGACCATCTTGTTCTTGACCTTCACGCTGTGGTTTGCAGTGAGCGAGCCCTTGGGCTTCTCGTTCGGGCCGCGTGAGTACTGGATCGTCACGGTCTCGCCGTCCGCGAGTTGGTGACCGGGGTAGGCGAGCTCGAATACCTGCTCGAACGAGATCTCCTTCTGGTCCCACGAGTGCTCGCGGGTGTTGACCACGATGGTCACGGTCTTGTCGTCGTGATCGGGGTGCTGCGTGTCGACTTCTGCGGTCGTCATTGACTTCTCCCTGCTGATGCTCGACGGCTCACGAGCCGTCGTGATGTGGGCTACTTGGTGTCGCGCGGGGGAAATGGGTCGCGGCCGGGCGCGATGGTGTCGGAGTCGCGGATCCGGCCATCGCGGCCATGAGTGACGACCTCGCCGCCGCCGGCGTTCTGGACGATCTCGCGGGCACGGTCGATCGCCTGCTGCTGCGTGGGTTGGTGGCTACTCGACCGTTGCGCGCCGGGCTTCTTGACGTCCCAGCCGCCGTCAGGGTTCGGCACGACATGCCGGTTGGTGCTGCTCATCTGGCTCTCCTTGCTCCAGACCCGCTTGGCGGATGCCGTCGGGCCAGGTCCAGTATATCATCGGTTTCATTGTGCACCGTGAAACCGAGTCCAGAGGAGGGTAGCTGTGAAGGTCTGTGAATCTCAAGGAGACTGGAGACATGGAGCTGAGCCTCATCGGAGACAAGCCGTTGGCTACGGCGGCCATGCTGAACTACGTGACGAGTCCCGGGGTTCTGGTGATCGACGCGAGGAAGATCGGTTTCGTCTGTCCGCTGGACCTGGCTGGCGTGCTTGCCATAGCGCACTGGGCGTCGGCGGCAGCGATTCCCGTGATCTTCCGCCTGCCTCGGGAGCCTGACACGGCCTCCTACCTCCAGCGGATGGACGTCCTGCGTCGAATGCCCCCGCGCACGCAGATAGTGGGGCGCAGCGCGTCTGAGAAGCGGGTGGACCTGGGTCACCGCTTGCTTGAGGTCTCGCCACTGACGCGAGCCACAGTGGACGATCTGGCTGAGAAAGTCGGATACCTGATTACTGCGTTCTACCCACCTTCTGTGGGGCCGGCTCTAGTGCGAGCATGCAACGAGCTTCTCGACAACGCCGTCGAGCATGGGGCGAGCGATGAGGGGGCCTTCATTGCGGCGCAGGCTTACACGGGCGCGACCACTAGGCAGCCGCGGCTGGAGTTGGCTGTCTGTGACAACGGGATGGGAGTCCTGCAGCACCTGAGGCAGAACCCGCTGCACCAGCACCTCAACACCGATGTCCATGCGCTAGAGGAAGCCATGAAACATGGCGTTACGGGCACCTCGGATACGCGGGGCAACGGTCTCGGCGATCTCATCGACAGTGGGCAGAAGCACGGCAAGATCCGCTTCCACATCCGGTCTGGCGCAGGTGAGATCACGGTGACTGCATGCGAGCAGTCTCGAACCGTGTCGCGCAGCCCTCGTCCAGACCAAACTCGTGGCACTTGGGCGTGGCTGTCCCACGAACTTCCGCAACACCCGTAAGGATGGTTCAATCGGTACAATGAAACCGGAGAAACCATGACGCAGGCAGTCGTCTTCAATGTCGTCCAGCTGGGAGAGTTCCCCGCTACGCGCAGCAAGGCACGCGAGGGGCGCAGTCTGCTTGAGGAGATCCTCGCAGGCAAGTCTGGAGTCGACCTCACCATCGACTTCACCGGTGTGACGGCGATGACTATCAGCTTCGCTGACGAGTTCCTCGGTAAGTTCCTCGCCTCCCTTGAGGCTGCAAGCCAGGACATGACGCTCAAGGTCGCCGGGTTGAACATCGAGAACGCCGAGGCGGTCACCATCTGTCTTGAGCGCCGGGATGCTCAGGTGGTTGTCCTCGACACCGACGGGGCGCTCAAGCTTGATGGTGCGTCACCACTCCCTGAAACTTTCGATGCAGCCCTGGAGCTAGGTGAGTTCAAAGCAAATGACCTTGCTCAACGTCTAAGTATCACTCCCCAGAATGCCAACAACCGACTAAAGCGCCTTGCAGCCGTGGGCGCGCTTCGCAAGACGAGGACGGTTGGTTCTCCGCGGGGAGGGAAGGAGTTTTCGTACGCTGCCGTCACGGCGAGTGTCCCCGATACGGACGGCCTTTCGACTGACGTGCCGCTTCCCGTTACATGACCGCATCCTGATCTTGTATTCACCTCGTGCGGTAGTGACGCGGTGTCGACGGCGTGTGACTGATCAAACACCTCGTCGTTGACCATTAGGGAGCATGTGCGCGATGAAGTGGTTCCGGGTGACCGCTGTGGTACTCGTGCTGGTCATCGGCGTCGGTTCCGTCTTCTTTTACTTCGTGGCCGCCAGGTTGGTAAACGCGCAGCCAGAGACCCAGCCGTTCGACGGCTGGGTGGCAGCTCTCCAGATGAGGGATGAGGCAGAGCCTGAGCAGGTTGTTCTGTGGGCGCAGCCGGCCGGAACAGGCGTTGCGGGAGACCGTCCGCTCTTGGAGTACTCCCTTCTTGTTTGCGGGAGCCGGCCGTTCCGTGGGGTGCTCCTGCTAGGAGGACAAGCCCGTCTGGACCAGCCTGTAGTGACGTCCTCGCGGGACCGGACCGCAGCCAAGTTCGTAGAGCTTGAAGGTGGATCGTTGACAGACACCCAGCGGACGATTGACCTTGGTCCGATTCAGATTGCAGAGGTCAACATCGCTCCCGCAACACCTTGCATCTCCGAGCCGGGAAGCAAGGACTTTGCAGGCTCTGGCTACTCGGTCTCAGGTCGCGTACGAGCGCCGATCCAACGCCCGGCGACCTATCTAGGATTCGAGACTGGGCGGCATAGCCAGGTTTGGCCTCGTGTGGGCGGGCTTCCTGGAGTGGCGGACGGACATCGTGGCCTCTTCGAGGGGAACGGGACTCTTCGGGGATCTTGGCTGATACCCATACGGTTACGTTCAAAAGTGACTGTAGGTCCTCTTCTCCCCAGAGCAGTCGTCGACGTTGCCGTTCCACCGCTGTCTAACACTAGTTCGATTGCCTGGGACCAAACTAGCCCGATCGCAGCGACGGTTCGGATCACGAATGTCGATGCAATGGCTGGTAAGCAAGACTTGCTCGCTGTTGCGGGCATCGCGTTGGGGATCGGCGGGTCCTTGTTCGCGAGCATGCTGTTCGAGGTGGTTAAGGCTCATCTCGGAGTAGCTGTGCCCTCTCCTGCCGCTGGTTCGGTCCCGAGCCAAGAGCAGTTGCCACGCGCGTCCGTATCGGGGCTTCCCAATAGCGCGCGGTCTCCCCGATGGGGCGCGTTCGCCGCCTTGCTCGGCTTATTGCTGCTCATTCGTGAACTCTGCCGTCGCTTTGGTAAGCGTTAGGGCCTGAGGGCCCATCGCCTGTGTACTTCACCGGGCGCACCCCTGCTTGATCGACTCCTCGTGCCCGCTGGCGATCGTTGACGCCCCGCAACTGGCGGATCAGCGGGCCTCGCGCACGTGAGTACAAGAACTACAAAAACTTGTATGATCCCGATGTGTCGGAGCCGCACGGGCCAATCAAGATCAGCGTGAATCGCCAGATTGCGCTGCCCAAGGCGCTAACCGACCGTGTGAGGTTGCAGCCAGGCGACCAGGTGTATGTCCTGGAAGACGAGCGAAACCCCGGAGTTCTGGCGATCGTGCCGGTGGAGCGCATCACTGAGTGGCTTCGCCTTGGCCGCGAGACCGAGGAGCGGCTCGACGTGGACGAGCGGGAGAAGGCATCACGCGATGACTAAGCAGCGGACCGCGATCGAGTGGACCGAAGTCACCTGGAATCCGACGACCGGTTGCGACCGGGTGTCCCCAGGCTGCGACAACTGCTACGCGTTGACGCTTGCGAAGCGGCTGAAGGCCATGGGCGCCGACAAGTATCAGAACGACGGCGACCCGCGTACCTCGGGACCTGGGTTCGGCGTCACGATCCACCCTGAGTCGCTCCAGGAGCCCTATCGCTGGCGCAATCCGCGGACCGTCTTTGTGAACTCCATGAGCGATCTCTTCCACGCGAAGGTTCCTCTGGGCTTCGTGCGCGATGTCTTCCAGGTGATCGCCGAGACCCCGCGTCACACTTACCAGGTGCTCACCAAGCGTTCAGTGCGCCTGAAGAAGGTTGCGGACAAGCTCGACTGGCCCGCGAACCTGTGGATGGGGGTGTCAGTCGAGAGCGCCGATGTCTTGTCGCGAGTGGATGATCTGCGAGCGGTGTCGGCTGAGGTGCGCTTCCTCTCCTGCGAGCCGTTGCTTGGCGCGCTGGACGGCATCAACCTCGATTGCATCGACTGGGTCATTGCCGGAGGAGAGTCCGGACCTCGCTACCGCCCGATGGAACTCGCCTGGGCGCGTGGGATCCGTGACGCGTGCCAAGACGCCGGAGTGCCGTTCTTCTTCAAGCAGTGGGGCGGGAGGACGCCGAAGGCGCTAGGGCGCGAACTTGATGGGCGTCTGTGGGATGAGATGCCTGGTGCCTTCGCTCTGTGAGATCTAGCCGATTAGCCAATCTCGGAGCTGCTTCGGCTTCGCATCCACTGCAACGCCCTCTGTCTGCAGCTCACGCATCGCCTTGCGGACTGTCTTCTCGAGCGCTGTTCCGTAGAAGCCTTCGAACACGGCCGTCGTGTGGTCGACCAGCTTCTGCCTGCGGCCCTGTGCCGCCAGTTTCCTCAGGTTGTCCTTGATCTTGACGAAGGAGGCTTCGGTCTCGGACTCGATCTGGTCCGCAACCATGTCGAAGAGCATGCCTTCGACCTCTTCGTCGCTGGGGCCTAGGACGTCGAGCCACTTGTGGCGGGCTTTAGCAGCAGCGTCCGCGAAGACCCAAAGCCCGTAGTTCATCCTCGTCAGGAAGACCAGGTGATACACGGGTTGGTGGTGTGCTTTGCGGCGCACTGGGGCAACGACGGCCTTCATCCGACATGCCTGCGCTAGGCGTCGTGCGTACTCGTCAACGACGGCCTCGGCGGCTGACTCCCAGTCAGAGGTTGGCGAGGTCGAGTGTGCCTTCAGCGCTGTTTCTTGCCACCAGGCTCCGCCGCACATGGCGTTCATCACGGGGACCGCGTCGTGGTCAGTGAGACCTTTGGCAACCGCGCCGGCAGCTCGGCGAGTCAGTTCTGCGCTTATGTTGAGCAGCGCCTCGGTCCGTGGCCACTCGGTGCGCCGGTCATGGCTCAAGATCTTGCTCAACGTCTCGAACGGCAAGTTCGCGCCGCAGGGATCGAGGAATAAGAACAGTGGGGCACCCGTCGCCCGTGTGAGTACCTCTTGAAGGTGGTCCTGAACGACGCCCTGGCGTGACTCGACCGCGACGCCGCGCTGCCGGTACTCGTCGGCGACGGCTGCGAGGAGCTTGAAGTCCTTCCTTGATCGCTCGACCAGGAACACCTCCACCTTCGTGGAGTTGCTCACCGATTCGGCAGCCCGCAGCAGATACTCCGCAGACGCGGGTCGGCCGTCGTCGTACCGTCCGCGGCCAGCGAATCCGTCGAGAAGGACAGCTCGTCGGTCAGGAATTTTGGAGGCGGTCATCACCGCGAAGGGAATGACGTAGCCATCGAGGATCGCGTGCTTGAAGACGGACTGTGCCTTCGGCGTGTCGAGTAGGCCTGACGTCGTGCCTTTCGACATGGCGCACCACCTTCACAAGGAGTACAGGCCGCTGACCACCTCTTTGACCATGACACGACACTGTCCGTGTGTCGTTCGATCCCGCAAGGGATCGCCCAACAAGTGCAACCGATGCACCGAGTACTTGCTCACACGTTCGAGTGGTTCTGAATCGCCGGTGTGCAGGCGTTCTCTGCGCGGCCGTCTTCCTTCCAGCGGCGGAGCAGCTTTCGGCCGTAGTTGTTGGTCCCGACAATGCGGTCGAGTTCGGCACCGCTCGGCCAGCGGCCACGGGCGCGCTGGATCTGGAAGTAGGCCCACATCTGCTCTTCAGCGGTTGGTTCGCGAACGGGGTCCGTGTCCGAGCCGTCTGCGAGACGCACCACCGGATCTGTCTCGGTCGTCTCGTCGCCGGTCTCGGTCAAGATCTCGGCTCGCCGGCGCTTGAGCGAGCGGTTCAGCAGTTCGACCGCGAGCAGCAGGGCCAGAGGTGGGCAGGCAGCAACCGCGACTGCGAACACCGTCAGTTCGGGAGCCGAGGCGATATTGGCGCACAGCGACAGCACGATGCCGACCCCGAAGGCCGACCACGCCTTCCAGCGGGAGCCGGCACTGCTCTTCCACAGCTCGACCGTCGCCGAGGTGAGCAACCCGTCCAGGATCAGCGGCCAGATCGCCGCGGTTGTCGCATCGGCGCCGTATCGGAGCGCGAACTCCCGACCATGGCGATACGACGCGTACGCCGCGCCGAGTGTCACCAGTCCGGTACATGCGCACTGGAGCCAGAGCGACCAGTCTTGGCACCTCATCGAGCACCACCGCGACGGCGCCGACGGCGATACGTGATCGGAACGGTGGCAGATATCTGCAGTTCACGGCGGGTGCGACCCCTCAAGGATTCAGTGCATACCGTGTCAGGGGCACTCCGTTTACCTCATAGATTCACCCCCTGAACAGGCACAACCCGGTCAGGGGGTGATCTTCTAACTCCCGGTGATACCCGGCTGTTCCCGGTGATACCCGGCAGTCCGCGCCCAACGGGCGCCCAAGTTAGGAGAGGTCGCCGCTCCTCGTCAGCTGCAATGTCAGCTACACAATACCCCCGTCGATGTGGGGTATTGTGTTAGTCATGCCTGGTGAGAGGCGTCGAGTTGACGGTGCTGACCAAGGACGGAGCGAGAAGGTCGAGTCGCCGGTCCGCGTTGATGGATGGCTGACAGTTTCCGAGGCTGCGACGGTACTCGGTGTTCAACCAGAGCAGATCCGTGACCTCGTGAGGGCTGGTGTGCTGTCCGCGGCCAGGCCTGCGCGCGGCATCGTGTTGGTGAGCCAGGAATCGGTGCGGAAGCGGCGTGCCTCGTCGCCTTCGGCTGGTAGGCCGTTGTCGGCGAAGAACGCGTGGGCGATGTTGTGGGTCGTAGGGAACCGCAAGCCCCAGTGGGTGAGCCCGGAGGAGTTGGTCCGTGTTCGCCGGTACGCTCGCCGACCGCTGTCGCAGTGGCCTGGGATGCTGGCCCGTCGCGCTCAGGTGCACCACGTACGCGTACCGGAGTTCGTCGCGAATCGCATCGCGGGCCTCAAGGGGGTAGGTGTGGGAGGCACCGACGCGGCGATAGCTCACGGCGCTCCCCTGGTGTCGAGTGACATGTACAGGCGGTGGGAGTTCTACCTCACCGCAGCGGCATTGGGACTGGCCCGTGAAATGCGCGGAGTCGGCTGGAATTCCAGTAGCCCCAACCTCATCCTGCGCGAACTGCCTCCTGAACTTCCTGGTGATGCGACCGGTGTGCTGACCGCCGCTAATGTGGTGCCGCGCGAGGTCGCTGCTGCCGATCTTCTGGACCAAGTCGACGAGCGCGCCCATCGCGTCGCTGCCGAACTGTTGCACCGCGACGACGACTAATCTCTGCGCAGTGTCGGCATCCATGACCTCCGAGCAGTGGCCAGATCTTCCTGTCCTGGGTAGTGCCACTTTGACGCCCCTCGCCACTCCGGTCGGCGAGTTGTGGCAAACGGTGCTCACTGTTGCTACGAGTTTGCCCGCAGATCACGTGCTGATCGGCGGAGTTATGACGTTCCTCCACGGTGCTGTTGTCGGTCGGCAACCAACGCGTGTCACCCGTGACGTCGATGTACTGTGTGACGTCGAAATCGCAGCCAGCTCCATTCGTGACACTGTCGCCGCACTACAGCAGCTCGGATACACCATCGCGGCGGAGGCCCCGAACGATTCGAGTCACCGGTACCTCGGGCCGAATGGTGAGCAGGTCGATGTCCTTGCCCCGTTGGGGGTGAAGCCACCTCCGGACCTGACCACGACACCGCCTGGTACGACCATCGAAGTGCCAGCTGGTCGTGAAGCGCTGCGGCATCGGGTCGTTGTTCACGCCACTTTCGGCGAACAGAGTGCCGAGCTCGTGATCCCGGACATGGCGCGGGCGCTGAAACTCAAAGCGGCGGCCTACAGTCAGCAGTACAACACTGCTCCCGCTAAGGCGTGGAACTCCCGCCACCTCGAAGATCTCGCGTTCTTGACCTCGTTGATTGCCGACCCCACCGAGGTCATCGAAGGCTTGAGCGAGGCTGGGAGCAACCTTCACCTCGCCGCAGTAATCGATGCACGGGGCCACGATGCCTGGGCTGCCGCCGGTGAGCGCGCCGAAGACGCGCACCTGATGTGGGATGTACTCAGGAACACCATCTGAACGTTGCGGCACCGCCGCGAACACGAGACCTGCGTCGCTGCTGATGAGCTTGGAGTCGTCAGCGCGGCAGGAAGTTTGTCGCATACAGATGCTCTCGCTCCGGAGTGAACCGTCGAGATGCTTCATCGGCCGCTACCCATACGGCGCCGACGGCGATGCGTGATCGGAAGGGTGGCAAATATCTGCAGTTCACGACGGAGGCGACCCCGCAAGGATTTAGTGCGTACCGTGTCGGGGGCACCACGCGCGTTTTGGTGCCTGAACAGGCGTTTCTCTCTTCACCAGCACGGCTTCGCCGACCCGTTCGGCCGTGTCCGACACCTCCGAAAGGTGCTCGGAGGGGAGCCGGAGAGTAACCAGAAGTTGATCTTGGTCATCGTTCAGGTGGTCGCTGAGCTGAGTGATCATGAACTGCGGTCGTCGCAGCAGGTCAGGGCCTTGCCGAGCGCTGCGGCGGTGGGTGGTGGCTCAGGATCGGCTCGTTCGGTCCCGGCGTGTCGCGCGGTGTGGGCTTCGTCACCGGTGGACGACCCTTGCGTGACAAGCTACTGTGTGTGGCGTGAGTGAGGAGCCCGTCACGACAGCGCTGCTCCGCGGCACGCTCGAGTACTGCGTTCTCGCCCTCGTGGCCGAGGAGGAGCTGTACAGCACGGAGCTGCTTCGCCGGATCAGTGACGAACTGCAGCTGACGGCCAGCGAGGGCGCGATGTATCCGTTGCTGTCGCGGCTGCGCAAGTCGGGGAAGATCGCCAGCGGATGGCGCGAGTCTGCGAGCGGTCCGCCGCGCCGCTACTACACGCTGACGCCCGAGGGTGCGTTGGCGCTCAACCAGTTCCGGGCGCGATGGGCGACCTTCCGCGCTGGGGTCGATCGGATTTTGGGGACGGAGACCGCATGACCGAGCGCAACGACTCACTGGTCGCCGATTACCTCGCGCGCGTGTCGCGGGCGACGGCGGGTCTGCCCGCGGATCGGCGGGATGAGCTGGCTCGCGACCTTCGCGAGCACATCGAGGCGAGCCGGGCGGACCTGCCGGCCGAGACGGAAGCCGAGGTGCGCGGGATTCTCGACCGGCTCGGTGATCCCGCGGTCATCGCCAGGGCCGCGGCGGAGGAAGCCGGACTGTCCGTTGCGCCGGCTGCTGTCGATGGTCGTTCGCCGCGCAGGCTCCGCTTGTGGCTCGTCGCGACGATCGTGGGTGTTGTCGTGTTGCTGGTGCTGGTCGCGGTCTTCCTCACGCGGGATTCTCAGGGCGGTGCGGCGATGATCGCGGGCTTCTAGCGCGTCAGCTGGATCGTGGTTTCGAGCGGCCGCACGCTCACCCGCTGGAACGTCTCCGGTGGCTTCCCGGGCTCGCCGGAGTCGGCTGAGCGAACCACCAGCACGACCAGCACCGCCACGGCGATCACCATCAGCGCGGCCAGCAGTGGCCTCATGCCGGCTCCTCACGCCGCTCAGGCAGGGCTGCGGTCGATGATATCCGCGGACGGGCCGACCGCCTCCTCCACCAACGAGAACAGCGTGCTGGTCAGCTCGCACGGCGTGCTGCCGGTCACCGTGCCGCTCAACAGGTACGTGTCGCTCGCCTCGTGGACCGGCGGGGCCAGCGTCAGCAGCAGGAGCGCGGCATCGGCGTCGCAGAGGTGCACTCCTCGGCCCAGTCGCCTGGTCAGGAAACCGAGTGCGCGCGCTCGGTTGAGCACGGCGCACATCACCGCGTGGGCCTCCTCTGGTCTGGCCCGAAACCTCGTCACCACGGTGCCCGTGCCGCCAACGAACATCTCCGCATAGTGGATCGTGGCGGGCGTTCGCGCGTGCCGGGTCAGCCCTTCGAGCTACCAGGTCGGGCGGGCCGTGACGCCGCCGTCCACCACCAGGTCGTGGCCGGTGATCCACGACGCCAGGTCCGAGGCCAGGAACACGCAGGCGTTGCCGATGTCCTCAGGAGTGCCGAGGCGGGTGAGCGGGGCCGCTACCTGCCACCGCGCAACGCCTTCCGGCCACTGCGACTCGATGCCGGGCCGGGTGATCAGGCCGGGCGAGACCGTGTTGACCCGGATGCCGCGCGGGCCGTACTCCAGGGCGGCCGCCCGTGCGTGCATGATCAGCGCGGCCTTCGAGGCGGCGTAGTGGGCGTGGCCCGGTGCCGGGTGCGAGCCCTCGATCGACGCGATGTGCGTGACCGAACCGCCCGCGGGCAGGTACGAGGCGGCCGCCTGGGTGACGGCGAACGGGCCGGTGAGGTTGATGTCCACAACGGACTGCCACTGCGTCACCTCCATGTCCGGCAACGGTTCCACGGGCTGCACGCCCGCGTTGTTGACGACGGCGTCCAGCCTGCCGTGGCGGGCGAAGGCCTCGTCGACCACGCGTTGGGCGGAGGTGCGGAGGTCGCCGTCCGCGACACCGTTGTGGCGCACGACGAGCGCGCCCGCGTCCGAGAACCGGCGGGCGATGCCGCCACCGATGGTGCCGCCGGCGCCGGTGACGAGCACGACCTTGCCGCTGAGATCGATCACTTGACGATGTCCTCCAGTCGATCGCGAAGCCAGTCGACGATCTCACCTCGACCGGCCGCGAACCCGTCGCGGCCGACCTCGTGGAACACCCCGCCCGCCTCGCGGACCAGCACCGCGCCCGCCGCGACATCCCACGGGTGGATGCCGAGGTTCGCCGCCGCGTCCGCCCTGCCCGTCGCGACCCAGGCGAGCGAGAGTGCCGTCGAGTAGACGCGGCGCACGTCAGCCACCTCCATCAACGAGCCCAGCAGCGCCAGCTCGCCGTGGTACGGGCTGCCGGGCAACGGGATGTCGGTCAGCACGAGCGGGCGCGGGCTGACGCCGGGCGTGATCGTCAGGCCGGTGGAGCGGACGGTGAACGGGACGCCCGCGGCCGCGGTGAACAGCTCGTCGCGGAACGGGTCGAGCACGCAGCCCGCCACCAGCACTCCGTCCACGGCCGCGGCGACCGAGAGGCACGACAGCGGGAGGCCGCGGACGAAGTTGCGGGTGCCGTCGATCGGGTCGACGTACCAGGTGATCGGCGCTGACGCGGCGCCGAGCTCCTCGCCGACCACCGCCGAGCCGGGAGCGCCGGCGGTCAGGCTCGACCGCAGGAACGTCTCGATCTCCAGATCCGCGGTGCTGACCTGATCGAACGCCCCTTTCGCGGAAACGTCGACCCGAAGCTCGTGCAACAGCTTCGCGGCGTCCACGCACGACTGCGCGGCGAGCGCGAGAAGATCCCCAGGAGTCACGGGCCCATTGTGATCGGTCACAAACACGACCCGCTGACTCTGGGCAACGTCCAACCCGCGGCAGTGAGCTGAGCCACCACGATGAGCAGACCTGACAGCGACGTTGGAGGTTCGGGATGCGAATCGTGGCCGGGTTGGCGGTGCTCGCGGCATTGGTCGCGGGGACAAGCCCAGCACAGGCGGACACCCTCGAGTACGTGGCGCTGGGCGACTCGGCCGCGGCGGGTCCGCTGGTGCCGAACCCGGATCCCGCGCTGTGGTGCCTGCGCTCGGACCACGACTACCCGCGGGTGGCGGCCGGTCTGCTCCAGGCGCGTCTCACCGACGCCACCTGTTCCGGTGCCGAGACCGACCACCTGACGAGCCGGCAGTTCGGCTTCGTGGCGCCGCAGCTGGAGGCGTTGAAACCGTCCACCGATCTCGTGTCGCTCACCATCGGCGGCAACGACATCGACCTGTTCCAGACCGCGTTGAGCTGCGTCAACCTCCTGCCCGAACCGGCGGGCGTCTCGTGCCGGGACCGCTACACGACGAACGGCGTGGACCAGCTCGCCAGGGCGGTCGACGCGTGGGCGCCTGAGCTGGGTGCCGCGCTGGACGAGATCAAGCGCCGGTCGCCGCACGCGAAGCTGCTGGTCACCGGCTACGGCACCTACAGCAGGCCGGGTGGCTGCTATCCGAGTCAGCCGGTGTGGGCACGGGACGCCGACTACCTGCAGAGCGTGCTGAACAAGATCAGCGCAACGGCCAGGACGGAGGCGGCGAAGCGGGGTGCGACGTTCGTCGACTTCGCGGCGGTGACGGTGGGGCACGACAGCTGCGCGGCACCCGCCGACCGCTATCTGGAGGGGGTGGTCCCGACGACGCTCGCCGCGCCACTGCACCCGAACGCCGCGGGCATGGCGGTGTTCGGCGCTACGGTCGCGCACGCCGCGCAGTCAGGGCAGCTGTCAGCAGCGTGACGTGCTCGATCCGCGTCGGGTCCAGCCCGGTCAGCTCCGCCACCCGCCGCAACCGGTAGTCGACGGTGTTGGGGTGCACGTGCAGCTCCGACGCCGCCGGCCGCCGTGACCCGCGCCGGAGGTAGACCTCCAGCGTCTGCACCAGCTCGTCCGTCAGCGGCGCCACGATCGCGGCCAGCGGTCCGAGCGCCGCGCTCGGGCGGGACAGCTGGTACTCCAGCAGCACGTCGTTCAGCCGGTACAGGCCAGGACCCGACCGCAGCGCCACGGCCAGCACCTCGCGGGCGAGCTTGGCGGCGGCCGCGACCCCGGGGGGAGGGGCCGCGACCGCCGCCACCGTCAGCGGCACGCCCGCGGCACGGGTCACGTCCGCCACGATCCGGTCCACCGGCAGATCCTCGCCGGGCAGCAACGCGAGACCGCCGTCCACGCCGAGCGACGACAGCACCGGCTCCCGGCTGTGCCGTTCCAGCTCGGTCCGCAACCGGCGCAGCTTCCTGCGCCCGGCGATCGCGGCGTCGACCTCGGTCGACAGCTCGTCCGGATGCGGCGGCACGTGCAGCGCCAGCGCCACGTACGGCCCGGACGCGATGATCGACCCGTCGAGCAACCCCGCCAGCAACGCGTGCCGCGCGGACCGCTCGTCGTCGAACATCGTCTGCCGCTCGTCGAGGTAGCCCGCGCTCACCGCGGGCGTCACGAGCTGCAGGTACCGCAGTGCCAACGCGTTGAGCGCGAGGACGTCCGCGACCTCCTCCGGCCGCGCGACCGGCACCAGCGCTTCCCACACGACCTGGATGCCCACGTGGTACGCGGTCAGCACCACGTCGATCGGCACGCCCTCCTCCGCCCGTCGCGCCGCCGACTCGCGGACGAACCGCAGTTCGTCCGCGGACGGCAGGTCACCCGTGCCGAGCACGGTGGCGAACGCCCGCAACGCGTGCTCGGTGACGCGCGCGATGTCACCGGACAGCTCCTCCGCGGGCAGCTGCCGGTACTCGGGCACGCGTTGCAGCAGCTCGTCGAGCACCCGGCGCACGAACGCGGGCAGCTCCGCGACGAGCCGGTCGGCCAGCGGCCGGCCACCGATCACATAGGGCATCAGCCGATTCTGGCGGCTGAACCCGGTGTCACGGCCCGTCGGCGCACCGGATCTTGCCGGGGCAGCCGCGCAGCAGCTTCACCGCGGGCGGCTTGGTGATCCGCGCCGGCGCGTGCGAGGCACCGCCCGGCCACTTGATCGAGATGGCCATCGACGACGCGTTGTTGTCGTAGTTCTTCTCCAGCAGCACGCGGTCCGGGTTGGCGACCGTGACGACGTCGTAGGTCCCGGAGGCGACCTTGGTGATGTCGAGCCACTGGAACTCGACCTTGTACTTGTAGTCGTCGCCCATGCCGACGGAGATCCCGAAGAACACGTCCAGTGCTTCCGGGTTGTGGTGCTCGCACTTGTGGCCGTCGAGCTTGTGCGCCAGCTCGCCGGTGGGGGTGTCGCGACCGCCGGGGCGGTGGGCCAGGCCGTCCGCGTCGGCGTTGACGTAGCGGTCGCCGAGGCAGAAGCCGTTCTTGCGGTCGGTCACGACCGTGTCGCCCGCGGGGGTGCGCAGCTGGAAGTACTCGAAGTTCATCAGGTGCCAGTGCTCGTGCGCGGCCGCCGGCTCGTAGTACGCCCACGACGAGGTGCGGTGCTGGGACTCGCTGAAGGACATCGGGATCGTTCCGTCCACACCGGACTGAACCGCCTGCCGGACGGCCATCCGCGGCTGGGCGGTGCTGTCGCGGTGGGCGTGCACGAGGAACGGTCCGTCGCCGATGTTGTCCACCGATGTGGTGAACCTCAGGCGCACGGCCTTGATGTCACCCTCGTCGACGCACGGGCCACCCGGTGCGGACGGATCGGTGACCATGCAGACGTCCCAGGAGTCGCATTTGCTTGCGTCGCCGTCATATCCGCCGGCGCAGCCCACCGGAGCCTGGCGCAGATCGGGCAGCGCGGGCTCGGCGGCGTGTGAGGACGCGGTGAGTGCGGCAGCGGTGATCGCGGCGACCACCACTGCGACGGGTCTTTTGAACACCGCCGCACATTAGTGACGCCACAACGGTTTTGTCGTGCCAGACTCCAGGCGCCTCACTCGATCGACTGACGCTCGGGAGGGCGCGTCGCGCCGAGAACTAGTGTGCGGCCGGTGAAAAAAGGCGTCATCACCATGGTGTGCGGCACCCGGCCAGAACTGATCAAGCTCGCCCCGCTCATCCGGCGGTTCGGCGACGACGCCGCGGTCGTCTACACAGGACAGCACTACGACAGCTCGATGTACTCGCGCATCCGCCAGGACATCGCCGAACCCGGCAGCTTCGTGGAGCTGGGGCTGGGCGGCGCGCGGAGCAGGGGCAGCCAGCTGGGCAACGCCGTCGCGGCACTGGACGCGCACTTCGCGGCAGAACCACCCGATGTGGTGATCGTGCAGGGTGACACCACCTCCGCGCTCGCCGGGGCGCTGGCCGCCAACGCGAACGACGTGCCGCTGGTGCACGTGGAGGCCGGGCTGCGCAGCTACGACCGCGCGATGCCGGAGGAGCACAACCGGGTCGCCATCGACCACCTCGCCGACCTCTGCTGCGCGCCGACCTCGGTCAACCGCGCCAACCTCCTCGCGGAGGGCATCGCGGCGGACCGGATCACGGTCACCGGCAACACCGTCGTGGCGGCACTGGAGGAAGCGCTGCCGGGTGCGCCGGAGTCGCTGCGGCTGATCTCGTCGCTGGGCCTGACGCCCGACTCCTACGTGCTCGCCACCGTGCACCGGCCGGAGAACGTGGACTGCCGCGAGAACCTGGAGACCATCCTCGGCGAACTCGCCCGGCTGCCCCTGCCGGTCGTGCTGCCGCTGCACCCGCGCACCGCGAAGCAGGTCGCGGCCTTCGGGCTGGAACGGCTGCTCGACCGGCTGCGGGTGGTCGAACCCCAGTCGTACCCGGGCTTCCTGTCGCTGGCCAGGTGGGCCGCCGTGCTGGTGTCCGACTCCGGCGGTGTGCAGGAGGAGGTCAGCGTGCTCAAACGGCCCGTCGTCGTGGTCCGCCGCAGCACCGAACGGCCCGAGATCGAGGGCACGTTCGGCACGCTGGTGCCGCCGGGGCCGCGGGTGCGGGCCGAGGTGCTCAGGTGGCTGGACGACGTGAGCGGGCACCGCACCCGGCTGGCGGGCATTCCGTCGCCCTACGGCACGGGTTCGTCGTCCGGGCTCATCGAGACCGCGGTGCGGGCGATGATGTCCGACACCCGGTTCGCCAGCCCGACGCTGGAGTTCCAGCTCGTGACCGAGGGGTAGACGTGGGCGGTGGTGGCGAGCAGCAACGGCGTGCCCGCCACCTCGACCGGCGGCCGTTGGGCGAGATAACCCAACGGGTACACGGGTTCCACGAACGGTGCGCGGAACACGTGCACCTCCTCGACGTCCTCGGCCGCCAGGCCGTGCAGCGATCGCAGCTGTGCGGTCCACCTGGCCGCGATGTCGCGAGTGTCCTCTTGGAACAGTTCGGAGTCGCGGCCGGTGTAGCGCATGACGTACGCGAGGTGCCGTCCGTCGACCGGGCCGGTCAGCGGTGACATCTCGACCACGCCGTCGAACTCGGTACCGGAGCGCAGCACCGGCGTCCAGTAGTGGCCCGACAACGGCCGGCGCAGCACGAACAGCGCGTTGACGACGCCCTGGTAGCGCAGGTCCACCTCGGGCAGCAGCGGTGTCAGTGCGGCGTCGGCGACCTGCCGCAACGCGGGCAACGGCAGCGTGGACACGACCCGGCGCGACTCGATCGTCTCGCCGCCGTCCAGCTCGACCTCGGCCCGCCCGCCGGACACCCGCAACGCGCGCACCGGCGCGGAGGTGCGGACCACCCCGCCGTGCGACTCGATGGAGCGGCTCAGTGCGTCGATGATCGACTTGTAGCCGCCGCGCGGATAGCCGCGCACGGCGACGTTGCGTTCGCGGCCCAGGCGCTGCCACAGGTACAGCGCGGGCACGTCACCGAACGCCGCGCCGAACTTCGACCCGAACAGCGGGCCGAAGAGGTTCTGCCACACCTCGTCGCCGTAGAGGCCGCGCAACCAGTCCTCGGTGCGCAGGTTGTCGAGGTCCTTGCCCCTGCCCAGCCGGCGCAGCAGCACCGAGACCACGCCGAACCGGACGCGGTCCGGCAGGCCGAGTGCGGTGAACCGCAACAGGTCCAGGCCCGAGTTGAACGGGTAGTGGCGGCCGTCCACGATCATGCCCATGCTGGTGCGCTCCCAGCGGACGTCGTCGCGCAGGCCGAGCTCGTCCAGCAACGGCAGCAGGTGCTCGTCGGTGGGCATGACGCAGTGGTAGAAGCGCTCGACCCACCGGTCGCGCCACGGGAAGAACGTGCCGAGCCCGCCGAGCTGACCGGTGGCCTCCACCAGCGTCACGGCGGTGCCCGCGCGGGCGAGGCGGTGTGCGACGGCGAGGCCGCAGATGCCACCGCCGATCACCGTGACGTCCGTCGTCATCACAGCTCCCGGTACGGCGCGGGGGTGAGCCGGTCGCGGACCAGCAGCCGGACGTACTGCACGATCGTGCGGCGCAGCTTCAGCTTGCTCGGACCCTGCTTGCGGTCGTAGCGCAGCTCCAGCGGCACCTCGGTGATCACCGGGTGGCAGTGCCGCAGCTTCAGCAGCAGCTCGACCATGCAGGCGAAACCGCGTTCCTCGACGAGCCGTTCGCCCCAGTGCGCGCTGGCGCGGGCGAGCAGGCTGATCCGGTAGGCGCGGAAGCCGCTGGTGAAGTCGTGCACGTCGACCAGGCCGAGGACGCGGCGGAACAGCACGGCCGCGCTGCGCGACAGCATGCGGCGGAACAGCGGGGCCGTCCGGTCGTCGCCGCCGGAGACGAACCGCGAGCAGATCACGACGTCGGCACCGGAGAGGATCTCGTTGCCCAGCCTGGTGATCAGCGCGGGGTCGTGGGTGTCGTCGGCGTCCATCACGACCACGAAGTCGTCCTCCGCGGCGTCGGCCAGCGCGGCCCGCAGCCCGGTCTGCACGGCCTGGCCCAGGCCGAGGTTCACCGGATGGCGGACCAGCCGGACGTCCAGGCCGGGCACGCCGGTCACGACCTCGCTCGTGCCGTCGGACGACCCGTCGTCGACGACCCAGGCGGTGACCTGTTCGGTGCGGGCGACCTCGGCGATCCTGCGCAGCAACGACGGCAGCGCGGCGGCCTCGTTGTAGGCGGGGAGCACCACGTGCGCCCGCCCCCGCACCGGCGTTGCGAGTGCCGTGGCGGGTCTCGGACCGGCCGTCGGCGAGGCCTTCGCCTCGCGTCCGTCGAGTGTCATGGAGCCCCCATTTCATCGGGCATCAGAGCGGCGGCGAGAATTATTCGCACGCCCGCCCGTAAATTCGGAGCGCCCCCTGGCTGGTTTTCGCTCTGCAGCGGGGGAGCGGAGCGCCCGACCGATTCTGGATGTAATTCGAAAGGGGTACGAATGTTCCTCGAACGGGTGACGACGGGGCTCGCTGCCGTCATTCTCGGGACATTTTCCTGCCAGATGAACTCGATCGGGTGATCTCGAATGGGACGTGGTGCTGAGGTGGAGACGAGCGTGGGGCTTCCCCTGGAAGAGTGGTTCGCCGGCGAGCTCACCGCGCCGTTGGCGCCGGTGCGCGACGACCCGCGGCCGCGCGGTCTGCTGGGCCGGGTCAACGGAGTGGCGGTGCTCCTCGTCGGGGTGGACGCGCTCGCCCTGGTCGTGATGGCGTCGCACGCCGGTGTGGGCCGAGGGTGGGCGTTCCTGCTCGCCTGCGCCCTGCTCGGGGTCCGCGCGTCCGGGCGGATCTACCGCCGGCGGCTGTGGCTGTCGTGGTTGCAGGAGCTGCCGCGCTCGCTCGCCACGACGGCGATCGCGGTCGCCGCGCTGGGTGCCGCGGTGCTGGCCCTCGGCTGGTCGCCGGACGTGTTGCTGCAGCTCAAGGCCGGCGTCGTGGCGTTCGTCGTGGTGAGCGAACCGGCACGGGCGGCGGTGTTCGCGTTCGGGCGGTGGTGCCGCCGCCGGTTCGACCGGTGCGACCGGACGATCATCATCGGTGCCGGTGAGGTCGGCGCGGACCTCGCCGAGGCGATGCTGCGCCACCCCGAGTACGGCCTGCGCCCGGTGGGGTTCATCGATCCCGAACCGCCGGGTGACCGCAAGCTGCCGGTCGCCCTGCTGCAGGAGGACCTGGCCACGGCCATCGACCGGCTCGGCGTCGGCACCGTGGTCGTCGCGTTCTCGCACGCCCGCGACTCGCCGTTGGTCGACGCGGCCGTCACCGCACACCGGCGCGGTTGCTCGACGCTCGTGGTGCCGCGGATGTTCGAGCTGCACCAGGACGGCCCCGACGTGGAACGCCTGCGCAGCTACCCGTTGCTGCGTCTGAGCACCGCGCCGACGAACCGGCCGACGTGGCACGTCAAGCGCCTGGTGGAGCGGTCGCTCGCGGCCCTCGCGCTCGTCCTGCTGTCGCCGGTGATCGCGCTGTGCGCGCTGGCGGTGCTGTTCGAGAGCGGCCGGCCGATCATCTTCAAGCAGGTCCGCGTGGGCATGGACGACCGCAAGTTCGTGATCTACAAGCTGCGCAGCGTGCGCCAGACCGGCCTGGACGACTCGGACGTGCGCTGGTCGGTGGAGGGCGACTCGCGGGTCGGCCCGGTCGGCCGGATCCTGCGCCACACGTCGCTCGACGAGTTGCCGCAGCTGTGGAACATTCTGCGCGGCGACATGTGCATTGTCGGACCGCGGCCGGAAAGGCCGGGTTTCGTTCGCCAGTTCTCGGCGATCCACGAACTATACTGGGCGCGCCACCGGGTCCCCACCGGTTTGACCGGCCTCGCGCAGGTGCACGGATTGAGAGGCGACACCTCGATCGTGGACAGATCTCGATACGACAACTACTACATCGCGAACTGGTCGCTGTGGCTGGACGTCAAAATCGTGCTGTTGACGGTGGGAGAGCTGTGCCGGAGAAGGAATCGCTGACGACCCGCGTGCTCGCGGTGGTGCTGCTGTCGTTCACGGCGGCGTGCACCTTCGTGCCGGTCTCGGAGAAGGCGGCCCAGGAGAGCCTCGGACCCACCGAGCCGTCGATCGTCAGCGCACCCCAGCCGAAGCCGCTCGCCCCGTGCGCGTGGTGGTACGGCATCGGCGGGAAACCCTCGGCGCTGCAGCTGAAGTTCGCCGCGGAGCACTACAGCCTCGTGGTGCTCAACGCGTGGGAGACGGCGGCGCTGCGCCGGTTGCGCCAGCTGAACCCCAAGGTGAAGGTGCTGGTGTACAAGGACTTCGCCAGCACCCGCAACTACCCGGGCACGGTCGACAACGGCGTGGACGCGAGGTACCTGCCGACCGGGATCGGGTACGTCGCCGCCGAGAAGACGAATCCGGAGTGGTTCGCCGTCGACACCGCGGGCGCGCGGATCGAGTGGAAGGGCTACGAGAAGCACTGGCAGATGGCCGTGTGGAACGAGACCTACCAGCGGGCCTGGACGACCGCGGTGGTCGACGAGGTCGTCCGCGAGGGCTGGGACGGTGTGCTGGCGGACAACGACTTCAGCTCGCTGCGGTTCTACTCGCCGGCGGTGCTGAAGGGCACCGCCGACGTCGAGGCCACCGACCGCGTGCTGCGCGACGGGTTCGACGCGTTCCTCGGCATCGCGGGTGACGAGCTCGCGAAGAAGGGCAAGATGCTGATCCCCAACGTGTCCGAGTCGCACCTGCGGCCCGGCCGGTGGACCGCGCACTCCCGCTACGACGGCGCCATGGAGGAGAACTTCGGCCTGCGCGACGGAGGCGGCACGGGCGACCTGCTCACGTTCCGCGGCAACGAGTGGAAGGAGCTGCGCGGCCAGGCCGCCCTCGGCGAGTCGTGGCTGCTGCTGGTCACCCACACCTCCGAGCCGCGCGAGGAACGCGTCGGGTACGCCACCGCCGCCCTGCTGGCGAGCCCGCACACCTGCTGGAACGGCGCGACCCCCGACTACCGCACGCCTGCCTGGTCGCAGTACCAGGAGGCGGCGCTCGGCGAGGCGGTCGAGGCCGCGAACCGGCTGACCAACGGCCTGTGGACGCGGAGTTTCAGCAACGGCTGGGTGGTGGTGAACCCGACGGCGACGACCGTGCAGGTGACGCCGCCGCCGGGGATGGTGGACATCGCGGGGACCCCGGTGGTGGCGCCGTTCGAGCTGCCCGGTGCGGACGCGAAGGTGCTCATCAAGGCGAAGGTCGGGCCGGTCGTGACGACGACGAAGCCCACGACGACCACGACCAAGCCCACCACGACCAAACCCACCACGACCACGACGACCCCGAAGCCGACCGGGTGAGTCCACCGGTCAGAGCAGGCTGCGGTACAGCTCCACGTGCCGCTGCGCGCACACCTCGGGGCTGAACCGCTCGCGCGCCCGTGCCGCCAGCAACCGGCCGGTGTGCGCGGGATCCGGATCCGCGAGCAGGGCCAGCAACTGCGCGGCCAGCGACCCCACGTCGCCGGGGGAGGCGAGGCGCAGTGCGGCCCCCGGCACGTCGAGCATGTCCGCGACCCCGCCGGTGTCCGTCGCCACCACCGGTTTCCCGGCCGCCATGGCCTCGGCGACCACGAGCGGCTGCTGCTCCATTGTGGACGGCAGCACCAGTGCGTCGTGCTTGCGCAGCAGTTCGGGCACGTCCGAGCGGAATCCGAGGAACTCCACCGGAAGCCCGGTGGCGAGCCGTTCGCACTCCGCGCGCAACGGGCCGTCGCCCGCCACGGTGAGGGTCGCGTCCGCGGGCAGGACGCCGGACAGTGCCTCCAGCAGCGTCGGCAAACCCTTGCGCTCCACCAGAAGCCCGGCGAACAGCAGCCGTCGTACCGGCGTGGTGGGCGGTTCGGCGTCACCGATCGGGACGCAGTTGTCGATGTGCGTCACCCGCTGGGCCGGCACGCGCAGCCGGTCGCGGAGGAACCGGCCCATCGCGGGCGCGGGGACCACCGTGCGGTCGACGCGCCGGGCGACCAGGGCGTCGGCGGCCAGGACGGTCATCGTGTACCTGGACGGCCGCGGTGCCCTCGGCGCGCCGCGGAACCACGGTTCGGTCACGTCGTCGGGCACGCCGTGGTAGGTGTGCACGACCCGGATGTCGCCGCCGAGTCCCACGCACACCAGGCCGCTGCGGCGGTCCTGCGCGTGCACGACGTCCGGGCGCCACGCGCGCAACGCCGCACGGGCCTGGCGGCCGGCGCGGAGGTCTCCCTTGCGCGGTACGGAGATCTCTTCGTGCAGGCCGTCGAGCAGATGCGCGTCCCTGGCGGGCTTCGGGCCGAACACCCGCACCGCCGTCCCGGCCGTCCGCAACGCGACGGCGAGCCGGACGGTGACGTCGACCGGGCCACCCCGGTCCTGCGTCAGCAGAAAAGCGATCCTCATCCTGCCTCTCCCACGAGCTTCTCCACGAGCGTGGTGATCTGATCGGTCACCCGGCCGCGGTCGAACAACGTCTCGGCCCGGTCGCGTCCGGTGCGTCCCTCGGCCTGAGCCAGCCCGGGATCCGCGAGGCGTGCCGCCACCGCGTGGGCCAACTCGGTGACGTCACCTCGTGCCACGACCGCTCCGGCGGTGCCGACGCTCTGGCGCACGCCGTCCACGTCGAACGCGACGACGGAACGTCCGCAGGACATGGCCTCCAGCGGCACCAACGCCATGCCCTCGGCGCGTGACGGCAGCACGACGACGTCCGCCGCCGCGTAGAAGTCCGCGACGTCGTCGCTGTGACCCCACCAGACGACCGACGTGTCGTCGCACGACCAGACCGTCCTCATCGGACCGTCGCCGACCAGTACGAGTTGTGCGTCCGGCACGGCGGCGCGTACGGCCGGCCAGCCGGCGAGCAGCAGGTCCTGGCCCTTCTGCGGGGCCAACCTGCCCACGCACACCGCGGTCGGCCGGTCGGTGAGCCCGAGCCGGGCGCGGGCCTCCAGGCGGTCCACCGGCCGCAGTCGCGCGGTGTCGACGCCGTTGCACACGACCTCTGCCGGTGCGTCGACGCCCGCAGCCCGGCCGGAAGCGAGCTCGTCGTCGCTCACGCACACCAGCTGGTGCGTCCACCGCGACGCGAAGGACTCCCAGGCCGCGCACACCCGTTGCAGCAGCCCAGAAGTCAGCCGGAACGACCACAGGTGCGGCTGGAAGATCGTCGGGATCCGGCCGCGCACCGCCAGCCTGCCCGTCAGCCCGGCCTTCGAGCTGTGCAGGTGCAGCACGTCCGGCCGCAGCTCCCGCACCAACGCGCGCAGCCGGACCGTTTCGAGCAGCGACCGCGGACCGGGAGAACGGGTCGCCCGCCACGCGCGCACGTCGATGCCCTCCGCGCGGAGCCGATCGGGCAGCCAGCCTCGCGGAGGGCACACGACGGCGACCGTCCAGCCGTGGTCCCGTTGTGCCACGGCGAGATCCAGCACCACCCTGGCGACGCCCGCCTCCACCGGCTGCGTCACGTGCACGACCTTCACGACAGACTCCCGCGCAGTTCCCGCACGGCTTCGCGGTTGAACGGCACCGCGACCGCCGCGTACACCCCCAGCAGCACCAGACCGGCCAACACGGCCCCGGCCACCCCGCCGCCCGAGGGCAGCAGCCGGGCCGCGAGCCAGCAGCACGCACCGGCGCCGATCACCCCGGCCGCCGCGCGTCCCAGCTCCCGCAGCCGGAACGCGAGCCCGTGCCGTGCCAGCACCCACCACGTGACCGGAACGAGCAGCCACACGATCACCGCCTGCGCGACCGCGACGGCGAGCACACCGTGCCGGGTGGTCAGCACCAATGCGGTGAACAGGGCGACCAGATGGGTGACTTCGAGAGCGAGGTACCAGCGCGCATGCCCACCCGCCCGCACGACCTGGTACCACGTGTGCAGCAGCCCGAGCCCGAACCCGTAGGCGCACAACGCGACCAGCACCACCGCCGCGGGCGCCCACCTCTGTCCGAACAGCACCACGCGGTCCGCGAGCAGCGCGGTGACCGTGTAGAGGCAACCGGTGACGAGCAGCGTCGCCTTGGTGAACCGCAGCACCGCGCCCGACACGTTCTGTCCACTTCGGACCAGTTCGGCGCACACCGGGAACAGCACGCCGCCCAGCACGACCGCCACGAGGATGTACGGCATCCAGGCGATCCGGAACGCGAGCGAGTACACGCCCACGGCGGACGGCCCGAGCACGCGCCCGATCGCCAGGTAGTCGACGTTGATCAGCAGGGTCGCGACCACGGCTCCCGGCCCGACGACGGCGGTCCAGCGCAGCGCCTCCGTTGCGGCACCGCGGTCCCAGCCCGGTCGCAGCCGCACCCCGGCCACCACCGCGAGCACCGGCTGGGCGACGGCGGTGCACAGCAGGCCGACCGCCATCGAGAGCGGCCCGAACCCCAGTGCCGCCAAGGTGATCGTGACCAGTGCGCCCAGCACCATGCCGCCCGCGTCGGGCAACATCCGGCGGCGGAAGTCGAGATCGCGGTGCATCAGCGCCATCTGCACGCCACCGATCGCGCTGAACGGCAGGCTGAGCGCGGCGATGCGCAGCAACCCGGCCGGCGCGCCCAACGCGGCACCGAGCGGTTCCGCGGCCAGCAGCAGCACCGCCGTGAGCGCCAGCCCACCGCCCGCGCTCAACGTCAGCACGGTGCCCGCGAGCACGCGCGGATCGCGGCCGGTGCGGCTGATCACGTCGTAGACTCCCGCGGACTGCACGACCTGACCGATGTTGACCAGTGACACGACGAGCGACACCGTGCCCAGGCCGTCCTCGGTGAGCAGGGCCGCGAGCACCAGCGTGACCGCGACCTGACAGCCCTTGCTGACCACGTTGACCGCGAACAACCACAACGAACCACGCACGGCCCGTTCGCCGACCCGGTTCGTCACGCGCGTTTCCTGGCCGCGACGACCAACAACACCCACGCCACCACGACCGCGACCCCGTCCACCGTCACGTCCACGCGTTGGCCGAACGCCCCGGCGACGTTCAGGAAGTACAGGTGCGCAAAGGGAACGACGAGCGCGGCGGTGGCGAGCCCCGCGAGCCGCCAGTCCCGTTCCTCCCTGCGGCGCCAGCAGATGACGCCCAGCGCGGCCATGGCGGGCACGGCGATCAGCACGTCACCCGGCTGGTGCACCATCGCCACCACCACGCCGACACACGTGAGGAGGTCCGCGATCGCCCGGTTGTCGTGGTCGCCGCGGTCGAGCCTCCTCGCGAGCACCGCCGTCACCGCGAGCACCCCGGCCAGCGCCACCAGTTCGGCGGCCGGCGGCAACCAGTCCGTGACGCGGAAGAACACGGCGGAAAGATCGACCCGTTGCGCCGTCATGGAATCAACCGCGCCGTAGCTCGTACCGCTCGCGTACTGGAGGTTCGCCCCGATCACGTCCAGGAACGGCCCCACGCCGCCACCCCGGTACACCAGCAACGCCACCACCGGCAGACTCGCGATCGCCGCGATGGCCGTGCCGCCGAGCGCCACCCGCCTGGACCCGCGGGCGAACAGCAGAACCGCCAGTGGCAACCCGAACTGCGGCTTCAGCCACGCCACCGCGAGCCCGAGCGCGGCCACCCGCGGATGACTCGACCGCGCCAGCAACGCCCCCGCGACCCCGACCGCGATCAACGGGTTCACCTGCCCCACGTACAGCTGCGCCTTGCCGACCTGACTCGTCACCAGCAACGTCCCGATCACCACCGTGCCGAGCACGAGCGGCAGATGCGCGCGCCGTGCCGCCAGCAGCGCCAGAACTCCCAGCAGCAGCAAGGAGGCCAGCGTGAACGCGACCGCGCCGACCCGGTAGCCGGGCAGCGCGAACGGCAGGTGCAGCACGAGGTGGTACGGCTGGTAGAGGTTGAAGTTCTGCCGCACCGGCCAGTGCGCGAACATCGCCGCCGGGTCGTACGGGTTGCCGCCGGCCAGGAACTCGCGGATCGGGAAGTAGGTGGCGTCGCGGAAGTCCTGCAGTCGTTCTTCCGGGAGGTTGGCGGCGGTCGGTGTGGGGACTTGCCAGGACGGGAGGAGTGCGCGGGCCGCGCTGAAGGCGCCTGCGGCGGCCACCAGGACGGTGATCAGCGTGCGGGTGCGCGGTTTCGCCTTGGCCGGCACTGCCTCGCCACCGTCGCTGGCAGCGCCGCCACCGCCACCGGCACTGGCACCGGCGCTGGCACCGGCGCTGGCACCGGCGCTGGCTTCGCCACCGCCACCGCCACCGCCGCTGGCACCGCCACCGCCACTGGCACTGGCACCGCCACTGGCACCGGAACCGGCGCTGGCACCGTCACCGCGACCGCCTCCCGCACCGGCCTCTCCGCGGGCGGCGGGCTCATCCGAGATGTCGTTCGTCGAGGTGGTCATGTCAGCACCACCGCCACCAGCACCGCACTGCCCGGCAACACCGACAGCGCCGCCGTCAGGTCACCCGGCCCGTTCTCGCCGTCGGCCACCGCGATCACCGCCGAACCCTCGCCGGGCTCGCCCGCCTTGTCCGGCAAGGCCCCCGCCAGGTACTCCGCCTGCACCGCGAGCCCCGGATCCGCCGCGATCACGCGCACCGGGCGCGCCGCCGCCAGGCACAGCGCGGTGAGCCGGTCGATCATGCCGGGGTCGTCCTCGCGCACCAGAGCAACGGCCCGGCGCACCCCGGCGGCCTCGATCGCGGCGCGCACGGCGGCCTCTCCGGTGCGCGGGCGGCGCAGTGCGCGGAGGGCGAACACCGCGATCGCCGCCGCGAGTGCCGCGGCCAGGGCCAGTCCCGCGGCCAGCTTCCAGTCCGGGACGACCCGGATGGTATCCGGGCGGTCGTCGAGGACCCGCAGCCGGCCCGCGGGGGCGAGGAGGTTCGCGTCCGCCACGGCCTTCGCCACGGCGGCCACGGCGGCGCTCGCCTGGGCGGCGGAGTCCGCCCGCACGGACAGGCGCGCGAGGCCGGACGCGGGCACCAGTTCGACGTTCACGCCCGCGTCGATCTCGCGGGGCGTGCTGGAGGCGGCTTTCGCGGCCGCTTCCAGCACGGACGTCGTGTGCACCAGCTGGACGATCGCGGGCATGGCCAGTGAGGCGACCTCGCCGTACTGGGCGGCCGAGTCGGTCTGGGTGGCGGGGACGGCCAGCACGGCGACCCTGCTCTCGTACCGCTCGCCGCGCAGGGACGTCACGGCCAGCACGAGCACCGCGACGACCAGTGCCACCGCGGCGGCTTCCAACACCGTGCGCTTGCTCATCCTCGGCCTCCCGCGATGGTCCTGAGCAGCTCGTCGTAGGACTTCATGAAGGTGTGCGGGTCGTGGTCGCGCTCGACGGCGGCCAGACCGGCGGCACCGGCGGCGGTGCGGGTCGCGCTGTCGAACAGGAATCCCGCCACCGCCGTCGCGGTCGCGGCGGGGGAGCGGCGCGGCACCAGCACGCCGCCGCCGCCGGCGAGCAGCTCGCGCACACCGTCCACATCGGACGCGACGACCGGGCGGCCCGCGGCCAGCGACTCCAGCAGCGCGATCGGCATGCCCTCCCAGTCGCTGGTGAGCACCGTGACGTCCGCTGCCTCCAACAGGTCTCGCACGTCGCAACGGGTGCCGAGGAAGCGCACGCGCTCGGTCAGGCCGAGCTCGGCCGCCTGCTGTTCGAGCTGAGCGCGCAGGCTGCCGTCGCCTGCCAGCAGCAGCACCGCGCCGGACACCATCGTCCACGCCTCCAGCAGCACGTCGTGCCGCTTCTGCGGTTCGAGCCGGGCCGGGCAGAGCGCGACGGGCACGTCGGGACCGATGCCGAGCAACCCCCTGACGGCGGCCCGGTCGACCCGCGGCGGCTCGGGGAAGACCGCGTTCGGGATGACCTCCGCGGTGAGTCCAGCCGCCCGCAACCGGTCCGCGCTCGCCTCGGCGACCGCCACCACGGCGCGCGAGGTGCGCCGCAGAATCCGTGCCGCACCACCGAGGTCCGCCTCGGCGACCCCGTGGAACACGGTCGCGATCGGTGTCCTCGTCGCAAGCCGGGACACGAGGCTCGCGGACACGTTGTGCGCCAGCACCACGTCCGGCCGGAACGCGCGGACCGCCGCACGGGTCGCGGACGCGGCGCGCAGCACACCGGTCGCCCTGCGGCGCGCCACCGGCACGTCGAAGGTGCGGAAGCCCAACGCCCGCAACGCTTCGGCACGGTGGCCGCCGCCGCTCGCGACGCCGGACTCCCAGCCGAAGTCACCGCCGGACCGCACCATGCCCGCCACGACGGCCTCGGCTCCTCCGGCGCCCATCTCACTGATGACGTGCAGCACACGCATCGCGCTCACTCTCCTCACGGCGCAGGTCAGCAGCGGCCGCCACGGCGACCAGCGACCAGATCGGCAGGTAGTACTGCTCGGACAGGAAGGTCGACGCGACCAGTGCGGCGAGCAGCGAGGCCTGAACCGCTAGTGCCGCGACCGGCAGCGTTTGCCCCGTATTTCGACGGTCAGACGGGTGCCGCGAGGCGCCCTGCTGGACGCCGGAAGACGCGGTGGAGGTTGCCGGTCGCGGCACTGGCATCGGCCTGAGGTCCCTGCGCGTGCGCAGGACCCGTTCCGACGCCACGAACGCCATCGCGACGGCACCGAGGAAGCACGCGAGGCCGGGCAGGCCGAGCTCCGCGCCGATCTCCAGGTAGATGTTGTGCGCCACCGGTGTCTGCTCGTCGATCTCGGCGTTGCGCGAGGCCGCCGCGTAGGAGCTGCGGAACCCGCCCAGCCCCACGCCGAGCACCGGGTGGTCCGCCAGCATGCGCGCGGCGGCCTGCCAGCGCAGCTCGCGAGTGTCCACATTGGTCCCCGCGATGTAGGTCTTCTCCGCGAGCGCCTTGTCCAGCACCGGGCCCGCGAACACGACGGCACCGAGGCCGATCACCGCGAGCCCGGCCACCGTCACCGCCACCGCGCGCACCGACACACCGCGCCGCACCACGAGCCACGTCGCGGCGCAGGCGAGTGCGATGCCGCCGCCGCGGGAGAACGTCGCCGCCGCTCCCGCCGCCAGCAGCGCGCCGACCGGCATCAGCAGCTTCCTGGCCGGCAGGGCGATCAGCAGCGGCATGGCCACGACCAGGAAGTAGGCGAGGTCGTTGGGGTCCTCCAACGGGCCGGTCGCCCGCGTGTCACCGCCCACGACCAGGCTGAACAACGCACCGACCGCCGCGATCACCGCGCCGCCGACGGCCGCCCCGAGCACCGCCCGGACCGGCACCTCCCGCGCGACGACGTCCACCAGCACCGCGGTGATCACGAGGAACGGCAGGAACCTCTGCGTGTAGTCGAGCGTGAACACCCCACCCGCGTGCACGGCCGACGACACCAGCAGCACCGCGGCGAACACGGCCAGCAACGCGTGCAGCGGATGCGCGGCCGGAAGCCGGCGTTCCCGCACGCGTTGGGCGGCCCACGTCAGCACCAGCAGCCCCGGAGCCACCTTCGCGAGGTGCGGGTGCACCTCCTGCAGATAACCCTCCAGCGGGGCCAGTGCCACCGTCGCGCACGTGAGCACCCGCAGCAGCAACGTCATCCGCACAGCTCCACCCGGCGTTCCCGGAGCAGTCCGGCGAGCCGGTCGACGTGCTCGCCGGTGCCGACGACCTCGAAGTGCCGTCGCAGCGCGGAGAGCACCCAGCCGAGCAGGGCCGCCTTCTCCGCGCCCGGCACGGCCATGCCGGGGAAGAACTCCATTCCCGGGGCCTCCGCACCGCTCAGCACGTCGGTCGGGTGCAGCAGCAACGACGGCGAGGTGCCGGTGAGCAGGCACAACCGCAACGCCGCGCGGAAATAGCCGCGGGCCAGCCGGGGCGAGACCTGGTGCAGCTGCAGCAGGTACGCGCCGTGGATCGGGACGCGCAGCAGCGGCATCGTCGTCACCGGCAGCTCGACCAGTCCGGTGTCGCGCCAGCGGTACGGCGTGTTCGGCGACATCACCTTGCCGAAGCCGCCGAACAGGTCGTCCTGGCCCGCGGCACGATGGCGCGTGGTGCGGTTGTGATAGGCGCGGGCGAGCGGACCGATCCACGTCGGCAACGTGCTCGCGTCGTAGCGATAACCCCGTGCCGCCAGGATCTTCAGCAGCTCGGGCGTGACGCTGTAGCCGGGGCCGCGGAACCCGCGCGGGCGGGGAGCGCCGGCGGCCACGATCGCGTTCTCCGCGCGGACGATCTCGGCCTCCAGCTCGGCCGGCGAGTAGCGGTGCAGCCACGGCTCGTGCCCCCACGAGTGGTTCGCCACCTCGTGCCCCGCCGCCGCGAAGTCCGCGACCGCCTGCGCGCCGTCATCGCGTTCGGCGTCGGCCCCGACCACGAAGACCGTGGTGGTGAGCCGGTGTTCGCCGAAGACGTCCAGCAGCCGCGGCACCGCCGTGGCGAGAAAACTGGGCCTGCGTTCCCACTCCGGGTCGCCGTGGGTCTTGAGGTACGCCCACAGGTTGTCCAGGTCCAGCGAGACGCTCGCGGTTCTCACCCGGCCGCCTCCGGCACGGGTGCGGCGCTTCGGACCGGGACGCCCAGCGCCAGCACGCCGAACACGACCAGGGTGATGCCGAGCCCGACGGCCCACTCCCATCCCGGCGTGATCCGGTCGCCCAGCAACGAGAGTCCGATGATCGACGTGAGCACCACGGTGGTCGCGTCCATCGACGCCACGGACGACGTGGCGGTGCCGCGTTGCAACGCCGTGGCGAGGCACGACTGGCCGACCAGCGCCGCCACGATCATCAGCCACGTCAACGGGTTGCTCAGCAGGTCGAGCACCGGCTCGTCGGCCACCGACCGGCTGATGATCGCGACCACGGCGAAGGCGATGCCGGCGAGCACCGAGACGGCCACGGCGTTCGACCCCTGCACCGCCCGCGTCGCCACGACCACGACGAGCAGCGGAAGCCCGAGCAGGACCAGCCCCGGCGTCACCGGGATGTTCTGCGCCACCGACGGTTCCGATGCGGCGGCGAGCAGCACGAGCCCGGTCGCCATCACGGCGAGCACGGCCACCTCCAGCGGCCGCACGCGCCACTTCAGCACCAGCAGGCCGAACGCGGTGGCCAGACCGACCGCACACGACGACCCCGCCTGCACCAGGTAGAGCGGCAGCGACGCGCGTGCGAGAAAAGCGAACCCGAAACCACCCACCTGACCGGCGAACCCGAGCAGGTAGAGGCGGTCCTTGGCCAGCCGGGCCAGCAGTCCCAATCCGGTTCCCGGCTTCTTGTCCGCCCGCTGCGCGGCGACGGTCTGGGCGACGATGCCCAGGCCGTAGAGCGTGGTGGAGATCGCGAGCTCGGGATATCCGGACACGGAGAACCTCCCTCGTCAACGGCTCGAAGAATACGAAGCCGCAATGGCGCTACCCATTGGAGGGATATGTGATCACTCAACGCCGAAAACGGCGGCGAGATAGATACACGAAAGTGGTCGAATATAACCGGAAAGGGTGACGAATTAGAGTTCGATGACCGTGCCGTCGAGCGGCACCTCGACACCCGCGGCGCGCACCTCCGCCGCCTCGGGTGACGCCGGGTCGAGCACCGGGTTGGTGTTGTTCAGATGCGTGTAGATCCGCCGCACGTGAGGGAATCGCCGCAGCTCGGCAAGGCTTTGCGTGATCGGCAGGTGGCCCATCGCGGCCTGCCCGGACGAGCTGCCGGTCGCCGACCCCATCTCGGACTCCGCGTAGAAGGTGCCGTCCAGCACCAGGCAGTCGGCGCCGGCCACCACCTCGTCGAACCCGGTGGGCCACGACGCGAGGCACGGCGCGTAGACCAGCACGCCACCCGTCATCAGGTCCTCGAAACGGTAAGCCACGACCCAGCGCCCGTCCACAGTGGACGAACGCGCGTATTTCGGGCGTTTGTCGCTGATCGCAATCGCCGAGACGCGCAACCCGCCGAGTTCGAACGGGTCCGCGTCCACCGAACGCCACGCCACGGGCGCGTAGCCGTCGATCACCGTGCGGAGGTCGAACTGGTCCTTCAACGCGTGCAGCACGGTCTCGGGCGCCCACACCGTCAGCCCCGCACCGCCGCGCAACGTCAGCAGCCCCAGCGTGTGGTCCAGCTCGGCGTCGGTGAACAGCGCGCCGCGCAACGGGGTGTCCCGCGGCCCGGGACCGGGGTCGAGCAGCGCGCAGGACGTGATCTGCGTGCGGATGTCCGGCGAGGCGTTGACCAGCCACCAGCCGGTGCCGTCACCGCTGATCGCCAGGCAGTCCTGCGACCGCGACGGCAACGCGCCGGAACGCGCGCGCACGCAGAGAGCGCACGCGCAGTTCCACTGCGGGAAACCGCCACCGGCCGTCGTGCCGAGCAGAACGGCCTTCAAGACATCTTCCTCATGGCCATGGCGGGCACCTCGGCGGGCGTCATCTCCGCCGCCAGAATCAGGTCCACTGTGGACCGATCAGGCGACAGCGAGCACACGGGGTCGGTGGCGGCGGCGTCGCCGGTCAGCTGGAACGCCTGGCACCGGCACCCACCGAAGTCGATCTCCTTGCGCGGGCACGAGCGGCACGGGTCGCGCATCCACTCGAAGCTGCGGAACGCGTTGAACGACGGTGAGTCGTGCCAGATCTCGGACAACGACGAGTCCCGCACGTTCTCGATCCGCAGCGATGTGATCACCGTGGCGGCGGGGCAGGGGAGCACGTCGCCGTTCGGTGCCACGGTCAGCTGCCGTGCACCCCACCCGTACATGCACGGCTTCGGATGCGCCTCGTGGTAGTCGGCGATCACGTAGACGATCTCCATCCGCCCGCGCAGCCGTTCCTGCGCGGCGGCGACGATCGGGCCGGCGTGAGCGAGCTGCTCGCGAGTGGGCAGCAGCACCGCCCGGTTGCGCAGCGCCCAGCCGTAGTACTGGGTGTTGGCGAGCTCCAGCCGTTCGGCGCCCATCTGCTCGGCCATCGCGATGATCCCCGCGATGTTGTCGAGGTTCTGCCGGTGCAGCACGGTGTTGACGGTGAGCGGCAGGCCTTCCTCGCGAACGAAGGCCGCGGCCTCCACCTTGCGGTCGAACGCCTTGATGCCCGCGATCTGGTCGTTGCCGGCACGAGTCGCGTCCTGCAGCGAGAGCTGCACGTGGTCGACACCGCGAGAAGCCAGGTCCCGCAACCGGTCCCGGGACAGGCCCACCCCCGACGTGACCAGGTTGACGTAGCAGCCCAGGCTGTTCGCGTGGGCGACCAGCTCCGGCAGATCCGTTCGCAGCAACGGTTCGCCGCCCGACAGGTGGATCTGCAGACAGCCCAGTGAACGGGCCTGGTCGAAGACGCTCAGCCAGTCCTCGGTCGGCAGCTCGGCGTCCCGGCGCACCAGCTCCACGGGGTTCGAGCAGTAGCCGCACTGCAACGGGCACCGGTGCGTCAGCTCGGCCAGCAGGCCGAAGGGCGCCTCAGCCATCGACGTCCACCACCCTCCGCTCCACCAGGCGCGCCACCAGCTCGGCGACGTCCTCCGGTCGCACACCCGCGTAGACGTCGCTCAACGTCAGCGCGATGTCGCCGACCGACCGAGCCCCGTCGCACAGCCCCACCACCGAGGCGGCGGTCTCGTTGAGCACGAGAACGCCTTCGGGGAACAGGACGACGTGCGCCTCGCGGATCTGGTCGTAGGTGCACTTCACACCGCGCCGGATGTGCGGCACGGCCTCCAGCGCGATGACCGGCGTCACGGCTTGCCCTTGCCCGAGTAGTAGTCGACCGCGTCCAGCACGGCTCGCAGCACGTCGCACTTGAACGACAGCGCGGCAACGGCCGCGAGCTGCTGCTCACGGGTGCGCGAGTGCTCGACGACGATGTCCAAAGTGGCCCGTCCCTCACCGGCGACCGCCTGGATGCGGTTGGTGAAGTAGGCGAACCCTTCCTCGGCGATCCACGGGTACTGCTCCCGCAACGCCGCCAAACGCTTGCGCATCAACGCACCCGAGAACATCTCGGTCAGTCCGGAGGCGATGGCCTCTACCCACGGCTTGGTGCGCGCGAAGTTCACGTAGGCGTCGACCGCGAACCGCGTGCCGGGCAGCACGTGGCGTTCGTCGAGCACCTCTTCTCTTGTCAGCCCAACGGCTTCCGCAAGGCGGATCCAGTTCTCCGCGCCGCCCTCGCCGGGCCGCGTGCCGTCGTGCCAGATGATCCGTTCCCGCCACTGCCGGCGGATCTCCGGCAAGGGGCAGTTGGAGAGGATCGCGGCGTCCTTCTGCGCGATGCAACGCTGGTAGTACCAGCGGTTCGCGGCCCACGCCTGCAGCTCGTGCTTGCTCAGCTGACCCGCGTGCATGCGCAGGTGGAACGGGTGGCTGTCCCAGTACCGGGGGGCTAATGCGCGGAGCTCGGCGACGAACTCCTGCGGTGCAACGGCAGTCATGGGCGGAACTCCTCGGACCTCAGGGACGCGCGGGCCGGGGTTCCCGGTGTGGCCGGGAACCCCGGTGAAAGCCGTACGTCAGCTGCGCGCTGCGTAGGCGGTGACCTCCATCGGCGTCTCGAAGTCGCGGAAGTCGGGCTTGACCCACTCGCGCTTGACCTCGGGAAGCCTCTGCTCGGGGGCGGTGACGACAACGTTCATGGCGCAACTCCTCGGGTCCTCGGCCGGGCGAGCCCGAAGCGGGCACGCGCGGCGCTCTTCCGTGGGGCGCGGCGGCGAACCACACGTTATGTCGTCGGGGCCGCCAAGGTCTAGACCGTACACGAAGTTACCTAAAGTCATCGGATGGGTGACCGCTTTGGTGACCCTCTGGAGTCAAGAGCCCATGCAAACATCGGGTCACCGTTGTGGGTTACTCCGAGCTGTGATTGGGTAACCACGCGCTGCAACACCGCCGCCGCCGCAGACCAAGTCACGAGCGGACCCAAAAGGAGAGCACACATGCGTGCTCGTCGTATCGCGGCGGCGGCAGCCTGCACTGCCGTGGCCGCATCCCTCTGCGTGATCCCGGCCTCGGCACAGGAAGGTCCGGCCGCACAGGCCGTGCGGACACTCGCCACGAAGCTCGACATCCCGTGGGACATCGAGTTCGCGCCGGACGGCAGCGGCATCTTCACCGAACGGGACACCCACAAGATCAAGCAGCTCAAGGGCACCACCGTCACCGAGCTGGACACCGTGGAGCAGGCGCAGACGACCGGCGGTGAAGGAGGCCTGCTCGGCCTCGCCCTGTCGAAGAGCTTCGCGACCGACAACACGGTCTACATCTACTACTCGACGGCGACCGACAACCGCGTCGGCCGGCTGAAGCTGGGCGGGACGCCGGAGCCGCTGGTCACCGGAATCCCCAAGAACAGGTACCACAACGGCGGCGGACTGGAGTTCGGCCCGGACGGCTACCTGTGGGCCACCACCGGCGACGCCCAGAACAAGCCCAACGCCCAGAACTGGAACTCGTTGGGCGGCAAGGTTCTCCGGTTCGACACGAGCGGGAGGCCCGCGCCCGGCAACCCGCGCTCGGGCAGCGTCGTGTACTCGATCGGCCACCGCAACGTCCAGGGCATCACCTTCGTCGGCAACACCGCGTACGCCACGGAGTTCGGCGACGCCACCACCGACGAGCTCAACCGGATCGAGGCCGGCAGGAACTACGGCTGGCCGACCTGCGAAGGCAACTGCAACACCGCCGGCATGACCAACCCGGTCAAGACCTGGCGCAACAAGGACGCCGGGCCGTCCGGCATCGACTTCTACAAAAACGCCCTCTACATCGGCGCCGTCACGGGCAAGCGCGTGTGGAAGGTACCGGTGAACGGCACCTCGCTCGGCACCCCGGAGTCGGTGTTCACCGGCTACGGCCGCGTGCGTTCGGTGGCCGCGGCACCGGACGGCACGTTGTGGCTGGGCACGTCCAACCAGGACGACAACGGCTCGCCCGGCGCGTCCGACGACCGCATCCTCTCCACCGACGGCTGACCCACCAACGGCTGACCCACCACCCGTTCGAGTGCTGCCGCACAGGCACGCGGGGCCCTTTCGTACTGCACGAGAGTACGAAAGGGCCCCGCGTGCGGCCTGCGAACACGGACGGGTGAGGGGTTAGTTGCGCGCTGCGGGCATGCGGCGGAGCTGGTCCAGCACCGCCGGATCCTGCAGCTGCATCCACTGGATCACCTCGGTGTAGGTGGCGCACACCGTTTCCGGCTTGTCGCACACGTAGGCGAGGAACTGCTCCATCGCGTTGGAGAACGCCGACCCGTTCCACTCGTTGAAGTGGTTGCCGACCACGATGGGCGCGCGGTTGCCGTTCAACGCGGCCTGGTGCACCGACTTGTAGGTGTCGAAGACGATCTGGGCGAACTCGGGCGCGCGCTCCGGCTGCTCCTGAGCGCCGTTCAGCGAGTACCAGAGGTTGAAGTCCATCATGACGACCTGCTTGCCGAGCGCGGGAACCTTCACCTCGGGCATCGGGAACTCGTACAGTCCGTTCTGGACGGACGGCCACTGCACGCCCAGCGCGACCTTGCTGGTGTCGTAAACCATCCCGTGCGCGGCCATCGCCGGGAAGGCCTGGTCCCAGATGCCTTCCAGGCAGGGCGTCCGACCACCGCGGACGGCGCCGTCGGGCAGCTTGAACCCGGCGGCCCGAGCCTTGTCCACGATCTGCTTGAACTGGTCGAGCTCGTCGTTCCACGCCTTGTTGTTCCACTTGTCGACCGACGGCTGGGTGCCGCCGGAGCAGAAGTGGCCGTTGTAGTGCGTGCCGATCTCGTGGCCCTCGTCGAGCACCTGGTTGAGGTACTGGATCCGCGCACTGATGTCCTGCCTGGTGCCGCCGAACGAGATGTCGGACGTGCCGCGCTGGAGGCCGGCCGGTGGCTGGTACTGCATCTTGTCCTGGTCGGACAGCATGTACACACCGGACAGCAGACCGGTGACGTGCGCGCCCTTCTGCCGCGCGATCGGCAGGACCTTGTCCCAGTGCTGCTTGGACACGGCGCCGTCGAAGGAGAACAGCACGAACTGCGGTGGCTTCTCACCGGGAGCGAGCTTGTGCATCCACGGCTGCTTCTGCAGCTGCTCGGGGGTGGGGACGGGCACGGTGGGCGTCGGCCCCGCATCCTTGGGGGCGGGCAGTCGCGGCGCCATCGGCAACGGACCGGACTCCGCCTGGTTCTGCTCGTCCTTGTTCGGACCGAGAGTCATCACCAGCACGAGAGCCAGCGCGAGCGCCACACCCGTGGTCAACCATCCCCACCGTTTCACACTTAAGGAGACGGATGGTCGCTCAAACGGGTTGCCCTCAGAAATTAACTGATTACGGAACGGGTTCGGCTATGACCACTCGGTTAGCTTCGTAACCCTGCCGGCCACCGATCCACGTGCCGCCGCAGGTGACCAGCACCAGCCGGTGCGGGCCGCGCGGGCCGAAGAACTCCACCGCCCTGGCCGGGAGCTCGTCCTTGCGGACGGTCTCGATCTGCGTGATGCGGAACCTGAACTCGGTGCCCGCGCTGTCGGCGATCACGACCTCGCGGCCGTTCTGCGCCTGCCACAGCTCGGCGAAGGGACCCTTGGCGCCCTTCCAGTCGACGTGCCCGGCCAGCACCGTCGCGCCCTCCGAACCCGTGAGCTCGGTGCCCCACCAGGTGGCCTCGCCGATGCCCTCCGGAACCGGCAGCACGCCGTCCTTCACCTCACGGCGGACCAGCGTGGCCGTGCCGCCCGCGGGCAGCCGGACCGAACCGGGACCGGCCTTGGGCGGCGCGGGTTGCTGCTGGGTCGGCTCGACGGGTTTGGCGTTGGCCGTGTTCGCCCCGCCGACCAGTCCGGTGAGGTCGGCACCGCGACCGGTGCTCAGGCTGTCCGCGACCGGTCCGGGACCGACCACGGGGATCTCGTCCGCGACCGCCAGCCCGGTGACGACCTCGGTCTCGGTGTTGGTGACCAGCACGCTGGTGGCGGCGACACCCGCCACCAGCACGCCGGTCAGAAACGCCTTGGGACTCACTGCCTGCGCCACACCAGGAAGCCTGCCAGCGCCGCACCCAGCAGCACCAGGCCACCCACGCCGAGCATCAGACCGGGACGCAGCTGCGTGTCGAACGACGCGGTCGCGACGGGCGTGCTGCCCTCCTGACCGGCCGGGATCGTGCTCGGCACGACCGGCTTGTTCGGCTTGTTCACCAGTTCGAGCGCGAGCGTCTGTCCTGCCGCGACCGTTCCGCACGACGCGGGCGGCGACTTCGGGTCGAAGAACTCCTCGTAACCCTTGGGCGCGGCGACCTCGACGAGGCAGATCTCCTGCGGGGTGCGCAGGTCCGGCACCTCGACCGTGCCGTCGGCGCCGGTCTGCAGCACCAGCGGCTTGCCGTCGGTGCCGACCAGGTCGGTGTCGTCCTGCTTCTTCGCGGCGCTCGTCTGGTCCTTGGCCGTGACGCGCAGGGCGACACCGGCGATGGGCTTCTTGGTCTCCGAGTCGATCTTCGTGATCTTCACGGCGCCGGGCGCGGTCTTGGCCTGCCCGTTGGCGGCAGCGGTCAGCTTCTTCTCGCCGCCCGTCGTGACGATGCGCTGCATGTTGTCCGTCGAGATCGGCTGGTGCACGACCGGCTTGTCGGCGGGGGAGTCCGCGACGGCCGCGATCGAGGGCTTCGGGCCGGTGGGGACGATCTTGATGGTGGCCGGGCTGCCGTCCGCGCCCGTGGTGGCCTTGCCGCCGACGCTGCCGTCGGCGAGCGTGGCGTCGTTCAGCGTGAACTCGATGGGCGCGTTCGGCACACCCTTGCCGTTGCTCTTGACCAGCGACACCGTCCAGGCGGACTCGGTACCGATGATCAACGGGTCCGCCGGTGCGGCCGCGCTGAGGGTCCACGGGCCGCGGTTGGCCTCGGCGTCGGCCTTCAGGCGCGCGACGGCGTCCATGACGGGCTGCGGCAGCCGGGCCGCGTAGAAGGCCGAGTCGTAGGCGAGGTACCTCGCCTCGGTGGCGTCGAGGTTCACCGCGCCGTCGACCGGGGAGGTCCAGGTGTGCAGCAGGTGCGCGAGAGCCGCGGCCTCCTCCGCCGACTGGGTCGTGGAGTAGCGCAGCAGGAGGTAGGAGATGTTCGCCGCGATGGCGGGGTCGAGCTTCTTGCCCGCCTTCGTGAGCAGCTCGTCGCCGTCCTTGTAGTCCACCTTGCTGTCCGGCGCCGGCAGCGCGTATTGCACGCACCACACCTGTTTGTTCTGCCAGATGTATGACCCGTGCCACTCACTGCCCTGCGTGGCGTGGGGCTGGAGCCCTGACGCGTTGTAGCCGATGCCCTTGACGCCGACCGCTGTCGCCGTCGTGGGCGCGGTCAGGAGCGCGAGGCCCGAGACCACCGCCACGGTGGCAAGACGTTTCCAGCCCATGTCGAATCGTGGTCCCCTCATGACCTGTGGTAACTCCGCGTGCGAGCCTGGCGGTACCCCACATCGGGGACAAGCCGCCACGAGGGGGAAGTGTGTCGTCACTCTGGGTGTGAACGTGATTGAAATGTGACGCGGCTTACTCACTTTGTGCAAGACACGCCGCGACACGCCGTAGTCTCATCACGCTCCGGAGTTAGCGCAGTATTTGCGCACGTGTGATCGTCGTCGGGGGTAAAGTCGCCTTTACCGACGGGGAACCCAGCACCGAACGTGCTCGTTGTACCCGTGACGGCGCGTAAAGCAACGCCCAGGAGGACCAGGTGCGCTCGAGCAGCAACCCGGCTTTCCGTAACCTGCCGACCGGCGGCGGGTACGGAGGCTACGCAGGCTTCGGCCAGCCACAGGCTGGCTACCAGCAGGCCCCGCCGCCGCTGACCAGCGAGCGGCCGATGACGATCGACGACGTCGTCACCAAGACGGGCATCACGCTCGGCGTCGTGGCAGTCGGTGCCGTCACGACCTACGTGACCGGGCTCGCCGGTCTCGCGTTCCCCGCGGCGATCGTCGGCCTCGTGCTCGCGCTGATCATCATGTTCAAGCGCGTGCCGAGCCCGCCGCTGGTGCTCGCGTACGCCGCCGCTGAGGGCATCTTCCTCGGGGGCATCAGCTACTACGTGGGCAAGGCGCTCGACAAGTACGTGCCGGGCAACGGCATCGCGGTGATCGGTCAGGCCGTGATCGGCACGCTCGGCGTGTTCCTCGGCATGCTGGTCGTCTACAAGACCGGCGCGATCCGCGTCACGCCGAAGTTCACCAAGTGGATCACCGGCGCCATCATCGGCGTCGGCGTGCTGATGCTGTTCAACCTGATCCTGAGCTTCTTCAACGGTGGCGGCGGCATCGGCATCCGCTCCGGCGGCACGATCGCCATCATCTTCAGCCTCGTCTGCATCGGCCTCGCGGCGTTCAGCTTCCTGATCGACTTCGACGCCGCCGACCAGGCGATCCGCGCCGGCGTGCCGGCCAAGTACGCGTGGCAGATCGCGTTCGGCCTCACCGTGACCCTGGTGTGGCTGTACACCGAGATCCTGCGCCTGCTGTCGTACTTCAACTCGGACTGACGTCCCGGGGGAGTCTCGGAGGGCGTTCCGCCGCGGCGGGGCGCCCTTCGGCGTTTCCGGGTCAGGCCCGCCAGCGCACGTCGGGAAGCTGGGTGCCCACCTTGATCAGGCAGGTCGTGCAGAGGGCGCCTGCCTGCGCACGCGACACCCGTTCGTCGGGGACCGAGTGCTCGCAGACGGCCTCGTAAAAGGTCCGCGAACCATTCGCCTGGTCGAGGGAGAAAGCATGGCATTGCAGGTCGTATTCGCTTTGCCACCACACGTACGGCATGTCCGACCCTCCTCGTTCATCGCTAGGGACGGACTCACCCTCGCCTGATGACGCCGTTGCGCGACGATTTACGTCATCGGCAGAAAGGTGGCTGACAAGTAGCTCCGTTCGGGTGAAGCGGAGCTACTTGCAAGCGTCAAATTGCAGATCTTGTGGGGAATGCCAGCGTCAGCTGAGCCGCTCGATCACCATCGCCATGCCCTGACCGCCGCCGACGCACATGGTCTCCAGACCGAACTGCTTGTCGTGGAACTGCAGGGAATTGATCAGCGTCGTGGTGATGCGGGCACCGGTCATGCCGAACGGGTGGCCGACCGCGATGGCGCCGCCATTCACGTTCAGCCGGTCCAAATCGATACCGAGGTCCTGATAGGACGGGATCACCTGGGCCGCGAACGCCTCGTTGATCTCCACGAGGTCGATGTCCGACACGGAAAGGCCGGCCAGCGCCAGCGCGCGCTTCGAGGCCTCGACCGGGCCGAGGCCCATGATCTCCGGCGACAGGCCGGAGACGCCGGTGGAGACGATCCGGGCGAGCGGCGTGATGCCGAGCTCGCGCGCCTTCGTGTCGGACATGATCACCAGCGCGGCGGCGCCGTCGTTCAACGGGCAGCAGTTGCCGGCGTTGATCCGGCCGTCGGGGCGGAACACCGGCTTCAGCTGCGACACGGCCTCATAGGTGACGCCGGCGCGCGGGCCGTCGTCGGTCGAGACGACCGTGCCGTCGGGCAGCGTCACCGGGGTGATCTCGCGCGCCCAGAAGCCGTCCGCGATGGCCTTCTCGGCCAGGTTCTGCGAGCGGACGCCGAACTCGTCCATCTCCTGGCGCGAGATCCCCTTCAGCAGAGCCAGGTTCTCGGCCGTCTGGCCCATCGGGACGTAGACGTCCGGCAGCACGTCGAGCGTGCGCGGGTCCACCCACTCCGAAGCGCCGGTCTGCGCGACGGACGCGGTGCGCGCCTCGGCGTCGGCGAAGAGCGGGTTGTGGGTGTCCGGCCACGAGTCGGAGCTGCCCTTGGCGAACCGCGACACGGTCTCGACACCGGCCGAGATGAAGACGTCGCCCTCCCCCGCCTTGATGGCGTGCAGCGCCATGCGCGTGGTCTGCAGGGAAGAAGCGCAGTACCGCGTGACGGTCGTACCGGGCAGCGAGTCCTGGCCGAGCAGCACGGCCACCACGCGCGCCATGTTGAAGCCCTGCTCACCGCCGGGCAGGCCGCAGCCGAGCATCAGGTCGTCGATCTGCGCGGGGTCCAGCTGCGGGACCTTGTCGAGCGCTGCTCGCACCATCTGCGCGGCCAGGTCGTCCGGCCGCACGTCCTTCAGCGAGCCCTTGCCCGCGCGGCCGATGGGGGAGCGGGCAGCGGAGACGATCACGGCCTCAGGCATCACGAAACTCCTCGTTGAGAGTCAAGGTTGCCGTCGAGCGTAGTTAACGCCCGCTCACCCCGGCCAGCGCACGTGACGGGAATTTCGAAACTCAGGCGTGCCGCCTTTGCAGCCATCCGGGCACGCGGGACGGGCGGACCGCCAGCGCCGCCGCCGACCGCAGTGGCACCGCGGGTGTGACCCAGCTCGGCCACAGCCCCGCCACCTGGCACAACGGCGCGAGCAGCACACCGGTGGCCGCCTCGTAGCCGACGGCGCTGGGGTGGAAGCGGTCGGAGCTGAACATGTCGACGTGCCGGGCCGTGAACTCCGGCGCCAGCAGGTTCGCGAGCGACACCGGCACACCGCCGGCCCGCCGCACGGCCTCGGTCTGCGCCGCCGCGAGCCGCAGGCTGTAGTGGTGCCCGACCGACCGCAGCGGCTGGGGGATCGGCCGCACGGTCCCGAGATCGGGACAGGTGCCCACGACGACACCGCACCCGACGGCGCGCAGCTTGCGGACCTGCTCGGCGAGCAACCGGGCGGACTCGCCGACGGCCATCCGCGACGTCACGTCGTTCGCGCCGATGATGATCAACGCCACCTGGGGTGCGTCGAGCACGGCCGCGTCGACCTGCGGCACGAGGTCCCGGGTCGTCGAACCGCTGACGGCGTAGGTGGACAGGCGCACCGGCCGTTCGGCCTCCTCCGCCAGCGCCTGGGCCAGCAGCGCGCCCGGCATCTGCGAGGGATGCGTCACACCGACGCCCACCGCCATCGAGTCGCCGAGCACGGCCAGCCGCAGCGGATCGCGGCCGTCGTCGCGGTAGACGCCGTCCGGTGCGGGCCAGAGGTGCTCCAGCACGCCGATGGCCACCCGAGCCCGCCTGCCCTGCTCGGTCAGCAACCCCACCAGCGCGCCGGAGAGCCCGCCGAGCGTCGCGGCGGTCATCGCCACCGCTCGCAGCGTTCTCAGTCCGATCATCCGCAACACCCCCTTTCCAGTGGAATCGTCGGTACCGCTGTTCGAATTAACCTCCGCTGCCACTAGAGCTAGGCTTCGTTTCGCTATCTCGGAGAGTGGGAGTGGGGAGTAGATACCGGTGGAGTACGTCGAGCACGTCATCGACCTGGTGGGCAACACGCCGCTGGTCAAGCTCAACTCCCTGACCTCGGGCATCAAGGCCACGGTGCTGGCCAAGGTCGAGTACCTGAACCCCGGCGGGAGCGTGAAGGACCGCATCGCGCTGCGCATGGTCGAGGCGGCCGAGCGCTCGGGTGAGCTGCGGCCCGGCGGCACGATCGTCGAGCCCACCTCGGGCAACACCGGCGTCGGGCTCGCGCTGGTCGCCCAGCGCAAGGGCTACAAGTGCGTCTTCGTCTGCCCGGACAAGGTCAGCGAGGACAAGCGCAACGTCCTGAAGGCCTACGGCGCCGAGGTCGTGGTGTGCCCGACCGCCGTCGCGCCGGAGCACCCGGACTCCTACTACAACGTCTCCGACCGCCTGGTCCGCGAGATCCCCGGCGCGTGGAAGCCCAACCAGTACGCGAACCCGGAGAACCCGGCGAGCCACTACCACCAGACCGGCCCCGAGATCTGGCGTCAGACCGAAGGACGGATCACGCACTTCGTCGCGGGCGTCGGCACCGGCGGCACGATCTCCGGCACCGGCCGCTACCTCAAGGAGGCCTCCGGCGGCGCCGTGCAGATCATCGGCGCGGACCCGGAGGGCTCGGTGTACTCGGGCGGCACCGGTCGTCCGTACCTGGTCGAGGGCGTCGGCGAGGACTTCTGGCCGGAGACCTACGACAAGACCATCTGCGACCAGATCGTCGAGGTGTCCGACGCGGACTCGTTCGACGTCACCCGCCGCCTCGCCCGCGAGGAGGGCCTGCTCGTCGGCGGTTCGTGCGGCATGGCCGCGGCGGCCGCGCTGCGCGTCGCGAAGGACCTGCCCGAGGACGCCGTCGTGGTCGTGCTGCTGCCCGACAGCGGCCGCGGCTACCTCTCCAAGGTCTTCAACGACCGGTGGATGGCCTCCTACGGCTTCCTCCCGCCGGACTCGACCGGTGCGACCGTCGGCGACGTGCTGCGCCGCAAGGGCGGCCAGCTCCCCGACCTCGTGCACGCGCATCCGAACGAGACCGTCGGTGACGCCGTCGCGATCCTGCGCGAGTTCGGCGTCTCGCAGATGCCGGTCGTCAACGCCGAGCCGCCGGTCATGGCCGCCGAGGTCGCGGGTGCGGTCAACGAGCGCGACCTGCTCGACGCGCTGTTCACCGGCAAGGCGCAGCTGTCGGACCGCCTCGACAAGCACATGGGCGCGCCGCTGCCCACGCTCGGCGCGGGTGAGCCGGTCGGCGTCGCGATGAACGCGCTCTCGAACGCCGACGGCGCGCTCGTGCTGGAGGACGGCAAGCCCGCCGGCGTCGTGACGCGGCAGGACATTCTGGGCTTCTTGGCTGGTCGCTGAGCGTAGAAGCCCGTGCGTCCGATAGCGTGACGCCCCAGATCAACCAGTCTTACTCGCACACGGCCCAGCCAAGGGGGTTGGAAACCGGATGAACGCTCCGCAGCCGCCAGGAAATCCGTTCGGCGGTCAGCCGCAGGAGCCCAACGCGGACGCCACGCAGGTCGTCCCGGGAGGTGGCCAGCCGTCCGCGGCGAACCCCAACCCGGACGCGACGCAGGTCGTCTCGCCTGGTCAGGTTCCTGCCGCACCGCAGCAGAACGCGGACGCCACCCAGGTCGTCAGCCCGGGGCAGGTGCCACCGGCAGCCCACGGTTCTGGCGGCTTCCCCGCCCAGGGCCCGGGCTCCGGCGGGTTCCCCAGCCAGCAGCCGCCCCCGTACGGCGCTCCGCAGCAGCCCGCCTACGGCGCACCGCAGCAGCAGCCCTACGGTGCTCCGCAGTCGAACCCGTACGGCCAGCCGCAGCAGCCGGCCTACGGTCAGCCGCAGCAGCCCTACGGTGCCCCGCAGTCGAACCCCTACGGCCAGCCGGCTCCCGGTGGGTACGGCCAGCCCGGTGGCTACGGCGCGCCCGGCTACGGCATGGCGCCGCCGCCTCCCACCGGTTACGCGGAGTGGGGCTCGCGCTTCGTCGGTTACCTGATCGATGTTCTCGCGCCGCTCGTCGTGGTCTACGCGCTGGTCTTCGTGTTCAGCATCATCGGTGCGAGCAGCGGTGACGCCGGAGCTGTGATCTTCAGCCTGCTGGGCCTCGTCCTGTGGCTGGGCTACGTCGGTTTCATCATCTGGAACCTGATCATCAAGCAGGGCCAGACGGGCCAGTCGATCGGCAAGAAGATCGCGAAGATCAAGCTGGTCTCCGAGGAGACCCAGCAGCCGATCGGTGGCGGCACGGTCTTCGTGCGCCAGCTGTGCCACGTCGTCGACGCCCTGCCGTGCTACGCGGGCTTCTTCGCCCCGCTGTGGGAGCCCAAGAAGCAGACGTGGGCCGACAAGATCATGAAGACCATCGTGGTCAACGCCCCGGAGACGGCCTCCCCGATGGGCGGCGGCGGTTACCCGCAGCAGCCCGGTACCGGTGGCTACCCGCAGCAGCCGAGCACCGGTGGTTACCCGCAGCAGCAGCCGGGTGGCTACGGCCAGCCGCCGCAGCAGGGTTACGGACAGCAGCAGGGCTGGTAAGCACCTCCAGCGAGCCAGGCCCCCGGTCACGTTCAGTGGCCGGGGGCCTGTTCTATTCCCGGGTTCACTGGCTGGACTCGTGCCGTCGACCGCCAGATGGGTGAGTACCCTTCGAACATGAGCACCCCATACGGCTTCGCCACCAGGGCGATCCACGCCGGTCAGGACCCGGACCCGACCACGGGTGCGGTGAACGTGCCCATCTACGCGACGTCGACCTACGCCCAGGACGGTGTGGGCGGTCTGCGTGAGGGCTTCGAGTACTCGCGCACCGGCAACCCGACCCGCCGCGCGCTGGAGACCGCCCTCGCGTCGCTGGAACGGGGCCGTTACGGCCGCGCGTTCTCCTCCGGCATGGGTGCGACCGACGCGGCGCTGCGGACGTTCCTCAAGCCCGGCGACCACATCGTCATCCCGAACGACGCGTACGGCGGCACGTTCCGGTTGATCGACAAGGTCTTCTCGCAGTGGGGCGTCACCCACTCGCCGGCGCCGGTCACGGACCTCGACGCCATCCGCGCCGCCGTGCGTCCCGAGACCAAGCTCGTGTGGATCGAGACGCCGACCAACCCGCTGTTGAACATCGGTGACATCGCGGCCATCGCCGAGATCGTGCACGCGGCGGGCGCCAAGTTCGTCGTCGACAACACCTTCGCGTCGCCGGCCCTGCAGACGCCGCTGGAGCTCGGCGCCGACGTGGTCCTGCACTCGACGACCAAGTACGTGGGCGGCCACTCCGACGTCGTCGGCGGCGCCCTGATCACCTCCGACGAGGAGATCGACGCGGCGTTCGGCTTTCTGCAGAACGGCGCGGGCGCGGTGCCCGGCCCGTTCGACGCCTACCTGACGTTGCGCGGCCTCAAGACCCTTGAGCTGCGGATGGACAAGCACTCGGACAACGCCGAGCTCGTCGCCGAGGCCCTGGTGCGGCACCCCAAGGTGAAGAAGGTGCTGTACCCCGGCCTGGAGTCGCACCCGAACCACGAGGTTGCGGCCAAGCAGATGCGCCGGTTCGGCGGCATGGTGTCGTTCATCGTCGACGGCGGCGAAGAGGCGGCACTTGAGGTGTGCGCGCGCACCAAGCTGTTCACGCTCGCCGAGTCGTTGGGCGGCGTCGAGTCGTTGATCGAGCACCCCGGCAAGATGACCCACGCCTCCACGGCGGGTTCGATGCTGGAGGTCCCCTCGGACCTGGTCCGCGTCTCCGTGGGCATCGAGTCCGGCGACGACCTGGTCGCCGACCTGCTCGAAGCCCTGGGCTGAAAGTCACGCGGGGACCTTTCGTACTCTCGGTGAGTACGAAAGGTCCCCGCGTGCGTTACCGCTAAGGCTTCTTGGAGCCGCCGAACCTGTCGACGTTGTCGGCCTCGGCCGCGGGCGCCGCCGGAAGGTCGGCGCCGTTGACGCAGCCGCCGACGAACTCGATCGACTCGCCGGTGCGGACGAAGCGGCCGGCTTCGTCACACCCGGCGTGCGCCACGGTCAAGAACGCCGCTCCGGTCAGTGCCGCAGCCGTGGTCACGGCTCCGACCAGCGGAATCACCGCGGCCACGCGTCGTGCGAGTGCCATGCCACCTCCCCACGATGTGTATCCCCCGTTAAGCACCTTACCGGGGGATCGCCATCAGAGGTTGCCGCGTCGCTCCTGTTCGCGCTCGATCGCCTCGAAAAGGGCCTTGAAGTTGCCCTTGCCGAAGCCCAGCGAGCCGTGCCGCTCGATCAGTTCGTAGAAGACGGTCGGGCGGTCGCCGATCGGCTTGGTGAAGATCTGTAGCAGGTAGCCGTCCTCGTCGCGGTCGACCAGGATGCGGTGCTCCTTGAGGACCTCGATCGGCACGCGGACCTCGCCGATCCGGGCCCGCAGCTCCGGGTCGTCGTAGTAGGAGTCCGGCGTGTCCAGGAACTCGACACCGGCGTCGCGCATGGCCGTGACGGTCCTGATGATGTCGTTGGTGGCCAGCGCGATGTGCTGGACGCCCGCGCCCTCGTAGAACTCCAGGTACTCGTCGATCTGCGACTTCTTCTTCGCGATCGCCGGCTCGTTCAGCGGGAACTTGACCCGGTGGTTGCCGTTGGAGACGACCTTGGACATCAGCGCCGAGTAGTCGGTGGCGATGTCGTCACCGATGAACTCCGCCATGTTCACGAAGCCCATGACGCGGTTGTACCACTCGACCCAGTAGTCCATCTTGCCGAGCTCGACGTTGCCGACGCAGTGGTCGACGGCCTGGAACAGGCGCTTCGGCGCACCCTCCGGCCGCTTCACCGTCGACGTCCTGGCGACGTAACCGGGCAGGTAGGGGCCGTTGTACCGGGAGCGGTCCACCAGCGTGTGGCGGGTCTCGCCGTACGTGGCGATGGCCGCGAGACGGACGGTGCCGTGCACGTCGGACACGTCGTGCGGCTCCTCCAGCACGGTCGCGCCCTGCTTGCGGGCGTGCTCGATGCACCGGTCGACGTCGCCGACCTCCAGCGCCAGGTCGACCACGCCGTCGCCGTGCCTGCGGTGGTGGTCGAGCAGCGGGGAGCCGGGCTGGACGCCGCCGTGGATCACGAAGCGGGCCGAGCCCGACTTCAGCACGAACGACTTGTGGGTGCGCTGGCCGGTCTCGGGACCCGCGTAGGCCACGAGCTCCATGCCGAACGCCACCTGGTAGAGCCAGGAGGTCTGGGTGGCGTTGCCCACGACGAACACCACGGCGTCCATGGCGCGCACGGGGAAGGGGTCCTTGGTCGCGTCGTAGTCGACCAACCCCACGAGCTGCCGGAGCTGGTCGTAGCTCACGTCGTCAAGCTGCTGCGTCATGCCTCACAGCATGATTCGACCTAGCAGGGTGAGCAACAGTCAGCGAATTCGCTGTGCATTTTGTACAGTGATCTGTGCCTTCAGATCAACAGAGTGAGCACTCTGACCAGCCGGTGGACGAACTCGACGCCAGGCTGTTGCTGCTGTTGACGGACGAGCCGCGGCTCGGCGTCCTCGAATGCTCCCGGCGGCTGGGCGTCGCCCGCGGAACCGTGCAGGCGCGCCTCGACCGGCTGGTCGAGCGCGGCGTGCTCACCGGGTTCCCGCCGGCGCTCGATCTCGGCGCGATGGGCTACGGGCTGACGGCGTTCGCGGTGGTCGAGATCGCGCAGGGACGGCGGACCGAGGTGTGCGAAGGGCTGGCCGCGATCCCCGAGGTGTGCGAGGTGCACGCGACGACCGGGCAGGGCGACCTCTTCATGAGGATCGTCGCGAGGTCGAACGCGGACCTGCAGCGGGTCGTCGACCGCGTGGTGGACGTGCCGCACGTGCGCCGGCTGTCGACGTCCATCGCCTTGTCGACGCCGGTGCCTCCACGGGTGCGGCCGCTCCTGGAACGCGTGAAGGGCGGTCACCGACCTCGGTGACCGCCCTTCGCAACGTCTGGAGAACTAGCCCGCGTACGGCAGTGCCGTGATCAGCGTGACCTTCTGGAGCTTGCCGTTGGGCAGCTCGTACTCGACGGTCTCGCCGTCCTTCGCGCCGTTCAGAGCCTTGCCGAGCGGCGAGGACGGGGAGTAGACCTCCATCTCACCGTGCGCGCCCTCTTCACGCGTCGCCAGCAGGAAGGTCTCGGTCTCGTCGTCGCCTTCGTAGCGGATCGTCAGCACCGTGCCCGGCGCCGCGACACCCTTGGTGGTGGGGGCCTCGCCGACCTTCGCGGCCTGGAGCAGCTCGTGCAGCTGGCGGATGCGCGCCTCCTGCTTGCCCTGCTCCTCGCGGGCGGCGTGGTAGCCACCGTTCTCGCGCAGGTCGCCCTCCTCGCGGCGGGCGTTGATCTCGGCAGCCATGACCGGGCGGTACGCGATAAGTTCGTCCAGCTCCGCCTTGAGCCGGTCGTAGGCCTCCTGGGTCAGCCAGGTCACCTGGGTGTCGCTCACGGTCACCAACTCCTCGTCTTGCTCCGGCGCACGTGTGTGCACCAGATAGTTCCCGGGCCGTGGGCCCGGAACGGAAAAACACGGCCCGCGCCGGGGCCGTGCTTGAGCCTCAAGAGTAACACGTGGACAACGTTCAGCGACGGCGATTTGTTCCCAGTCTCGCCGCTTAAACCGCAGATCACCCGCTTGGCCGCTAGCTCGTGGACAAGTAGGGGGGAACCTGGTAAGAGCACCCGAACACCTCGCCGGTGACCGGCGGCTTCGAGGTGCGGAGAACTGTTGTCTCGACGACGACGGAATTCCCCGGAGGCACCAGAACTTCGCGTCTGCCGCCTTCGTCCCCGTCCTTGGAACGGGCCCGAATGATGCAAACCGCTGGTCGCTCCGGTTGATCTCGGGAAACCTCGAAACTGACCTTCACGCTGTCGTCGCCGAGGATGATGAACGCCGTCTGCTTGGCCTCGATCGGCTTTGTGCCGAGATTTCGGTAACCGACGAAGGCCACCGCGGCACCGACGGCCACGGCTACAGCGAGTAACCCCCACCGTGCCCACTTGTTGAGCGGCTTGCGGCTGCTGTTGCCGTACCGCCCCTCTGGAAGCGCGCGTTGCGACACTTTCCCGCGCCCTCCTCAGTGCCTGGGGAACAATGGTGCCCGACGTTCGGTTGTTGAGTGTCGCAGGACCGTTCACACAGGAGGACCACGGGGGTCATGGCCGACAAGCTGCGCCTTATGGCAGTGCACGCACATCCCGACGACGAGTCGAGCAAGGGCGCGGCCACGATGGCCCGCTACATCGCCGAAGGTCACGACGTCATGGTCGTGACCTGTACCGACGGTGGCGCGGGCAGCATCCTCAACCCGGCGATGGACAGGCCGGACGTGCTCGAGAACATCATCGACGTTCGCCGCGAGGAGATGGCCCGCGCGGCCAAGATCCTCGGCATCCAGCACCGCTGGCTGGGCTTCAAGGACTCCGGCCTGCCCGAGGGCGACCCGAAGCCGCCGCTGCCCGAGGGCTGCTTCGCCCTCGTGCCGCTGGAGGAGTCGGTGCCCGCGCTGGTGGAGGCGATCAGGGACTTCCGCCCGCACGTCGTGGTGACCTACGACGAGAACGGCGGATATCCGCACCCGGACCACATCCGCACGCACGAGGTCTCGATGGCCGCGCTGGACGCCGCGGCGGATCCCGACTTCGAGCCGTCGCTCGGCAAGCCGTGGGAGACCCAGAAGGTCTACTACTCGCACGGCTTCTCGCGCGCCAAGCTGTCGGCGTTCCACGAGGCCATGGAGGCCCGCGGCCTGGAGTCGCCGTACACCGAGTGGCTCGCGAACTGGGACGCCAACCGCCCCGACGTGATGGAGCGCGTGACCACGCAGGTCGAGTGCGCGGACTACTTCGACGTCCGCGACGAGGCCCTGAAGGCGCACGCCACCCAGATCGACCCGACCAGCCGCTGGTTCGCGATCCCGCAGGACCTGCAGCGGGAGGTCTGGCCGACCGAGGAGTACGAGCTGGTGCGTTCGCTGGTCGACTCGACGCTGCCGGAGAACGACCTGTTCGCCGGAGTTAAGGTCTAGGGGTGAACCCCTGGTACGACACCGTCGCGATCGTGGCTGTGCGGCAGCCGTCGAACTCGAACGAGAACGACAAGGGCGGTCAGGGGGAGGACTTCGGCAAGTCCTCCCCGGTCGGCCTCGTGCTGCTGATCGTCTTCTTCATCGCGGTGTTCTTCCTCGTCAAGTCGATGAACAAGCACCTCAAGCGCGTGCCCGCGTCGTTCGACGAGCCGGCCGCCGAGGAGAAGCCCGCGGAGTCGGCGGAGAAGTCGTCCGAGAAGAAGGACTAGCTCAGCCGGGTCGCGATCACGAACTCGTGCACCGCCTCGAACGCGGGCGGGTGCTCGGGCAGATCGCTCGCGGTCCGCGCCTTCTGCAGCTCTTCCTGCCAGTGCGCGAGGTCCGCCTCCAGCCGTTCGGGAGCCGGTCGTGCGGCCACGCCCGCCAGCGCCCGGTGCTCGCCGAGGATCTTGGCCTCGATGAGCGCGGTCAGGTGGTCCGGGCCATCGAGCTTCTCCAGCAACGTCGGCAGGTGCGCGACGACCTCGCCGGTGCGCATCAGGTGCACGCCGGTCAGCAGCGCGCGGAACGTGTAGAGCAGCGGCTTGATCTCGCCGGTCCGCTCGAACAGCCGCCACTGCGTCACGGCGAATCCGCGGTAGTGGTGCCCGTGCCGTGAGGTCAGGCACCCGGCGGCCAGTTCCGCGAGCTCGCGGTGACCGCCGGTGGTGTGCACGACCAGCGGCGAGAGCAGCTGTTCCAGCACGTAGCCGTTCGGCCGGGTGAGCAGCCGGCAGAACTTCTCCACGTCGTGCGTGACGAGGTCGATCTCGACGCCGTCGCGCACCCACATCCGCTCCTTGGTCTCCGGACCGCGCCGCAGCCCGACGACCTCGGGGAGCGGCAGCACGTGCACGCCGCGCAGGTCGACGTCGGAGTCGCGGGACGGGAAGCCGTACAGGTGCGCGCCGGACACGGTCGCGAAGAGCAGACCGTGCGACTGCTCCTCGACGACCGCCCTCAGGTCAGGAACCTCGTAGCTCACAACGCCCTCCTGCGCACCGAAACCAGCCAATCCTCCACCCGAGCCCGGTCGGGTTCCTCCGGCAACGGCCCGTCCGCCGCGGCCAGTTCGTCCCCGAGCCGATGCGCCCAGGCCACCGCGTCGTCCCACGGCACCGTTCCATCCCGGATACCCAGCAGCGAACGGTCCGCCGCGATCTCGTACCGGCCGGTGCGCAGCAGGTTCAACCCGACCAGCCGCAGCCGCACGACGTGCATGAGCTGCTTCGGCTTGAGGTTGCGCCCCGCGCGCGACAGTTGCATCTCCGTCGCGCGCGTGAACGCCCGCACCGCGTACCGGGAGAGGAACGCGGGCAGCAGCTCGCGCAGCTCCTCTCCCAGCGGCGTGATGATCTCGACCAGCGGGCTCACCAGCGTTTCGAGCACCGTCGGGTTCGACTTCAGGCCCAGTCCGCAGAAGTGCTCGACCTCCCAGCTGAGCTGTTCCGGATCAGGTCCCTCCACCGAGGTCGGCGGCTTCTCCAACAGCCAGAACGCTTCCGTGGGCGCGACGAACACGCCACGTCTGTCCACATCGGACGACGCGGTCGCCAGCCCGTAGGCGTGCGACCCGATGATCGTTTCGAGAATCACAGTCGTGGGTCCACCGGTTCCGATTCCAGGGCCAGCACACCGAAAACGCATTCGTGCACGCGCCACAGCGGTTCGCCGCGCGCGACGCGTTCCAGCGCCTCGACGCCCAGGGCGTACTCGCGCAGGGCCAGCCCGCGCTTGCGGCCGAGAGAGCGCTTGCGCAGGCGTTCGAGGTTCTCCGGCGAGGTGTAGTCCGGGCCGTAGATGATCCGCAGGTACTCCCGCCCGCGCACCTTCACGCCCGGCTGGACGCGTCCGGCCGAGTTCGCCAGCGGCTTCACGACCATGCCCTCACCACCGGCCTCGGTGAGCTCCTCCCACCACCGCACGCCGGCCGCGGGATCCGCGGTGTCGACCACGAGGTGCCGGGTCTGCTGGAACAACGGTCCCTCCAGCCGTCCGAGCGTCTCCAGGTGCCACAGGTGCGAGCGGTCGTGGAAGGTCTGCCCTTCCGCGGCCAGCAGCTGGAACGGCGCGATCCGCACGCCGTCCAGGCCCTCGACCGGCCAGCAGTAGCGTTCGTAGGCCTTCTGGTACGCGGCCGCGTTCGACGCCCGCTGAACCGTGCGCGCCAACAGTTCCGAGACGTCGACACCACGAGCGGCCGCCGTCTCCAGAGCCTCCACCGCCACCGGCAACGCTCCGGTTGCCGCCGCGCCGACCGCCGCGTACTGCTCGCGGATCAACCCGGAAGCCTTGGCGTTCCACGGCATCAGCTCGGCGTCGAGGAGCAGCCAGTCCGTCGAGAACTCGTCGAACAGGCCGGCGCAGGCCGAACGCACGCGCGACAGCAACGACTCGCCCAGCTCGCCGTCGAAGAACGCCCGACCGGTGCGTGTGTAGATCGCGCCACCAACCTTCCGCACCAACAACACCGCGCGGGAGCCCATGTGCTTCTCCTCGCAGATCACCTGCGCGACACCCGCCGCCCGGTACTCGGCGAAGGCCTCGTCCGGGTGCTCCAGCACGTCATCCCGCGCCGAGGTCGCGCACGGTGCCATCGTCGGCGGCAGGTAGAGCAGGTCGTGCGGGTCGATCGCGAACCGGCTCATCACCTCCAGTGCCGAAGCCGACTGCTCCGCGCGGATCGTCACCGCGCCGATCAGCGACGTGTCGATCCGGCGCAGACCCGTGACGTCGGTCAACGACAGCACGTCCGGCGCGCGTTCGGCCACGGGCGCGGGGAACGGCCGGTCGTTCTCGTACCAGGTCTGGTGCGCCTTGACGGCGACGAGCTCCTTCTCCGGGTAGCGCAACGCGGTCAGCTTGCCGCCGAACACCACGCCCGTCTCCAGGCACATGGTGTTGTTGATCCACTCGGCCTCCGGCACCAGGACGTGCCCGTACAGCACCATCGCGGCACCGCGGTAGTCGTTCGCCCACGGCAACCGGACCGGCAGTCCGTACTCGTCGACCTCACCGGTCGTGTCGCCGTACAGCGCGAAACTGCGCACCTTGGCCGACGCCCGGCCGTGGTAGCGCTCGGGCAGACCGGCGTGTGCGACGACGAGGTTTCCGCCGTCCAGCACGTAGTGCGCGATCAAGCCGTCGCAGAACTTCTCGGCGGCACGACGGAACTCGGGGGTCTCGTGTGCGAGCTGCTCCAGCGACTTCTCCAGCCCGTGCCGGACCGTCACCTTGTGGCCGCGCAACGCCCGCACGAGCTTCTCCTCGTGGTTTCCGCGCACGCTCAAGGCGTGCCCGGCGGCGACCATGCCCATCACGAGGCGCAGCACGCCGGGCGTGTCCGGGCCGCGGTCCACGAGGTCGCCGACGAACACCGCCTTGCGGTCGGCCGGTGGGAGCGCGTCGACCGCGCGGCCCTCGTCGTCGCGCTGGATCTCGTAGCCCAGCTCGACCAGCAGCTCCTCCAGCTCGGCACGGCAGCCGTGCACGTCACCGATCACGTCGAACGGACCGGTCTCGTGCCGCAGGTCGTTGAGCAGCCTCTCGTAGACGATGACCGAGTTGTCCACTTCGGACTCGGTGCGCAGCACGTGGACACGTTTGAAGCCCTCCTTGCCGAGGAACTTCAACGACCGCCGCAACGCAGCCCGGTGCCGCTTCACCACGTGCGCGCCGAAGTCGCGGTCCGGGCGCTGTGCGTTGCGCCTGAGGCAGACGTCGGCCGGGGTGTCGAGCACGATCGCGACCGGCAGCACGTTGGCCTTCTTCGCGACCTCGACCAGCTTGGCGCGGTCGGGCGCCTGCACGTTGGTGGCGTCGATGACGGTGACCTTGCCGGCCTCCAGCCGTTTGGCGGCCACGTAGTGGAGCACGTCGAACGCCGCCGCGGACGCCGACTGGTCGTTCTCGTCGTCCGACACGAGACCGCGGAAGTAGTCGCTCGACAGCACCTGCGTGGGCAGGAAGTGCTTGCGCGCGAACGTGGACTTGCCGGAACCGGAGGCGCCGACCAGCACCACCAGACACAGGTCCGGGATCTTCAGTTCCATCAGGCTTCTTCCCCCAAGCCGAACACGGCCATCTGGGTCGGAGCGCCGCGCTCGGCGTCCTCCGGCCCGATCCCCACGTACCGCACGCGATAGCCACGTCGTGCGGCGACGCCGTCCGCCCACTCGCGGAACTCCGCCCGAGTCCACTCGAAACGGTGGTCGGAATGACGCATCTGCCCGGCGGGCAACGTCTCGAACAGCGCGTTGTACTCGACGTTCGGCGTCGTCACCAGCACGGTCGCCGGTCGTGCCACGACGAACACCGAGTGCTCCAGCGCGGGCAGGCGCGACGGGTCGACGTGCTCGACGACCTCCATCAGCACCGCCGCGTCGTACCCGGCCAGCGCGGTGTCCGCGTAGGTCAGAGCCGACTGCCGCAACGTGATCCGCTCGCGCACCCGGTCGGGCATGCGGTCGAGCTTCAGCTTGCGCGCGGCCTCCTGCAACGCCTTCGCGGACACGTCGACACCGTGGATCTCGGTGAACTCCGGCTCCTTCACGAGCTCGCGCAGCAACGCACCACCACCGCAGCCGAGGTCGAGCACGCGCGTGGCCCGCGCGTCCTTCAACGCCTTGATCACCGCTTCCTTGCGCTGTGCGGCAAGGGAGATCTTCGGTTCGGCGAGCGCGTTGTCCAGCTCCTCCGGCTCGACCTCGTCGACCTCGGCGAGGCGTTCCAGCGCGGACAGCACGAGCGGCCGCTTGCGGGCCAGGTACCTGGTGGTGATCAGCTCCTTGTCGGGGTGCGCGGACAGCCAGCCCTCACCCGCCCTGAGCAGCTTGTCGACCTCGTCGGCCGCGACCCAGTAGTGCTTGCCGCCGTCGAGCACGGGCAGCAGCACGTAGAGGTGCTTCAACGCGTCGCTGAGCCGGACGGTGCCGGTCAGCGTGACGTCGCCGTAGCGCGAGTCGCCGTGCTCCTTCGTTTCGACCGTCCAGCCGAGCGGCGTGAACAGCCGGTCCGCGAGCCGGTGCGGCAGCGCGGGAATGCGGATGACCAGCGGAATCGGCGTTTTGGCCAGTTCCGGGTAGCTCTCGCTGCGGCCGTTCATCGCGGTGCGGAACACGCTGCCGAGTGCGACCGTGAGCAACGAGCCGGCCGCGTACGGACGGTCGTTGACGTATTGGGTGAGCGTGCTGCCGGGACCTCGCACCAGCGCGATGGGGTCGACCTCAAGGAGCAGCGCGACGGTGCACTCCTCGTGCGTCGCCTTGGGGTAGAAGACGTGCGCGGTGCCCGAGCTCGTCGTGAAGGACTGGGCCCGTTCGGGGTGCTTGTGCAGCAGGTGACCGAGGTCGGTCGCCGGCTGGTGGGTGGTGGTCATGGTGAGCAGCACGAAGCCGAGTCTGATCGACAGACCCGGCTCGCGCAGGTGAATTAGCGTTCGTCTACTTGAGCGCGGTGCCACCGGAGTTGCGGTAGGCGATCGTCTTGTTGATCAGGTTCCCGCCGTCGGTCTCGGCCGTCGTCTGCTCGTTGTGCCCCGGGCCGAACAGGAGGGCGGCGACATGTGCGTTCGCCACCTGGTCCAGGTGCCCGAAGAGCCAGTCCACCTTGTCGTCCTGGTAGTGGTTGAGGGTGTTGTTCTGCGCCATGTTGCCCACGGGGATCTGCCACAGGACCACGGGCTTGCCCACCGACTCGGCCATGGTCTTGTAGAACCCCAGTGCGGCGTTGGCCTTCTGGTCGTTCCAGTAGGTGTTGCGGCCACCGTTCCTCGGCAGCGCGTACCAGCCCGCGTCGCGGTCCACCACGTCGGAGACGAGGAAGTCGGCGTTCTTCGCCCCCAGAGCCGCGTAGTCGTTGACGCAGCGCTGCAGGTTGCTCTCCCAGTCCCAGCAGGTGAGGTGGAAGCCCACGCCCGTGTTCGGCGCGTACTTGTGCGCCATCGCGATCAGACAGCCGGCGAGTCCGGCGGCGCTGTTCTCGTGAGATCCGCAGTCCGCCGGGTTCGAGGCGGTGACCTGCGCGGCGACCTTGTGCGGATCGCCGAGCGAACGGACGTAACCCCAGAAGTCCGGCTCGATGTCGATCATGTCCTGGGACGTGCCGATCTTCTGGAGGAAGAAGCGGTAGTCGTTCAGGTAACGCGTGAGCAGGTCGGTCCTGTTGATGGCGACGACCTCGCCCGGACCGTCGCCCTGTCCCGCCAGATCACCGAGGTCGCGCAACGAGTACCAGGTCCAGAAGTACTTCTGCGGGCGCGGTTTGCCCTGGTACGTCACCTTGGACACGCGGTCGTCGTTCCAGGTCACGTAGGTGCCGGGCGCCGTGGTCTCGCCGTTCCAGCAGCCCCACCAGCTCGACCACTCGGCCTTGCAGCGTGCTGCCGTGTAGTAGTCCGACGAGGGCGCGGGCCGGCTGTGCACGTAGTTGTAGCGCACGTCGAACGGCGCGGCGGTCGCGGAGGTTTCGGACATCGAGCCGCCGATGAGCATCGTGCTGCTGCCCATGAAACGGGCCGCGGAGTTGTTGCTGTTGGTGGTCGGAGCCGCCGTCGTGGTCGTCGCGCTGGTGCCGGCCGAGGCCTGGCTGGTCGGCACGCCGATGCTCGGCGAGGCGGGCTTGGCGGGCGTGGTGGTGCTGATGGTGCTGGTCGTGTCCGCCCCGCGGCCGGCCGTGACGAGCTGCCACTGCTGGTTGGGGCCGCCCCAGTCCCAGTACTGGGCGATGCGGCCACCGTCGGCCTTGTCACCGCCCTGGACCTCGACGGCCATGCCGCTGTGGCGGTTGATCAGCCGCACGTAGCCGTCTGACGACTTCTCCACGCGGAACTGCTGGTTGGCGCCGTTCAGGTCGCGCCACTGCACCATCGCGGAACCGGGGGTCTTCGACCAGCCGTTGTCGTCCAGCACGTTGCCGGAGTTCCGGTTCTGGACCCGGAAGTACCCGTCGCCCGCGGCGATGAACCGCCACTGCTGGTTCGCCCCGCCGTGCCGGCCCCACTGCACCACCGCCGCACCGTCGTTCGTGGCCCAGGCGAGGCCGTCCAGCGCCCTGCCGCTGTTGCGGTTGACCAGCACGTACCAGGACTTCGTGTCCACGGTTTCCGCGAGAGCGGAGTGGACCACGAACGTGGTGCCGGCCAGGACGGACAGGACGAGGGCCGCCAGGAAACCACGGCGCCTGAACAACCGACGCACACGATGCTTCGCAGGTGGGCGAGGGAACATGTGGTGCTCTCTTTCAGCCTTTGTCACTTAGGGGCGACACCTGGTTGCCACCGGCTCCGAAAAGGTTGCCGCTGTCCGCGAAATTTCTTCTCCGGCCGCGGCGGGGATACTGGGGGCATGGTGAATCGACTGGCACACGCCCAGTCGCCGTACCTCCAGCAGCACGCCGAGAACCCGGTCGACTGGTGGCCGTGGAGCCCGGAGGCGTTCGAGGAGGCGCGACGGCGCAACGTTCCGGTGTTGCTGTCCATCGGATACGCGGCCTGTCATTGGTGTCACGTGATGGCACATGAGTCGTTCGAGGACGACGCGGTGGCTTCCGTCGTGAACGAGAACTTCGTTGCGGTGAAGGTCGATCGTGAGGAACGTCCGGACGTCGACGCCGTGTACATGGAGGTCACGCAGGCCATGACCGGGCACGGCGGGTGGCCGATGACGGTGTTCCTGACGCCGGACGCGCGGCCGTTCCACGCGGGCACCTACTACCCGCCGGCGCCGCGGCCCGGCATGCCGTCGTTCACCCAGCTGATCGAGGCCGTCTCCGCGGCGTGGACCACCCGGCCGGAGGAGGTGCTGGAATCGGCTTCCGTTGTGGTGGAGGAGATTTCGCGGCATTCCGCGCCGCTGCCTCCGTCCGCTGTGGACTCGGACGCGCTCGCGGGCGCGGTGGTGTCGCTGCTGGGCGAGTTCGACCGACGGCACGGCGGATTCGGTGGTGCGCCGAAGTTCCCGCCGTCGATGGTGGTCGAGTTCCTGCTGCGCCACCACGAACGCACGGGGTCGGTCGAGGCGATCTCGATGGCGACCTCGACGGCCGACGCGATGGCGAACGGCGGCATGTACGACCAGCTCGGCGGCGGGTTCGCGCGCTACAGCGTCGACGCGGCGTGGGTGGTGCCGCACTTCGAGAAGATGTTGTACGACAACGCTTTGCTGCTTCGCTTCTACACGCGCCTGACGCGGGTCACGGGGTCCGAGCGGTACTCGCGGGTGGCGCGCGACACGGCGTCGTTCCTGCTGCGCGACCTGCGGACGGCCGAAGGCGGCTTCGCGGCTTCGCTGGACGCCGACACCGAGGGCGTCGAGGGTCTGACGTACGTGTGGTCGTTCGAGGAGCTGGGTTCCGCCGCCGCGGCGTTCGGTGTGACGGAGGAGCCGAACTTCGAGGACGGCAGGTCGACGTTGCGCTTCGTGTCCGAGCCGGGGGAGGACGTGCGGGCGTCGCTGCTGGCGGTTCGTGCCGCGCGTCCGCAGCCGGGCCGGGACGACAAGGTGATCGCGGCCTGGAACGGCATGGCGATCGCGGCGCTGGCCGAGGCGGGCGCGTTCTTCGGCGAACCGGCGTGGATCGCGGCGGCGTCGGAGGCGGCTTCGCTGCTCGCCTCGGTGCACCTGGTCGAGGGCCGGTTGCTGCGGACCTCGCGGGACGGGGTGGCCGGGCCGTCGTTGGGCGTGCTGGAGGACTACGGCTGCCTCGCCGACGGTCTGCTGGCGTTGCACCAGGTCACGGGCTCGATCCGGTGGCTCGACCTGGCGTGCGGGCTGTTGGACACCGCTCTCTCCCGTTTCGCCGTGCCGGATTCGCCTGGCGCCTACTACGACACCGCCGACGACGCGGAGTCGCTGGTGCGCCGTCCTGCCGACTCGACCGACAACGCGTCGCCTTCCGGTGCGTCCTCGCTGGCCTCGGCCTTGCTGACCGCGTCACTGCTGGTCGGTCCCGACCGGTCGGGGCGGTACCTGACGGCGGCGTCGGAGGCCGTGACGCGGGCCGGTCTGCTCGCCGCGCGGGCTCCGCGGTTCGCCGGTCACTGGCTGACCGTCGCCGAGACCCTGGTGGCCGGACCGCTGCAGGTGGCCGTCGTCGGTGCCGACGACTCGCGCCGTGCGTCGCTGTGGGCGGCGGCGGTCGCTCATGTGCCAGGAGGCGGCGTCGTCGTGGCCGGCGAGCCCGGCGCGACTCCGTTGCTGGAAGACCGCCCGCTGGTGGACGAGGCCCCGGCGGCCTACGTGTGCCGCGGCTACGCGTGCGACCGGCCCGTCGTTTCGGCAGAAGCCCTGGTCACTTCGCTGACGGCGAACACCACCGGCTGATTGCAGGCGTAACGTCAGTAATGACGTAATCATGTAATCAGGGGTGGTCGAAATGGGACGTGGATGGCGAGGACGAGGCGGGTGGCAGCAGGCTGACCTGCCGTCGGCCGACGACGCGGCGGCGTGGTTCGCGGGCCGGCTGCCGGACGGGTGGTTCACCGGCGCGCCGGAGGTGATCGTCGACCGCGAGGAGATCACCGTCATCGGCACGCTCCCGGCGCTGGAAGGCGAGTTCGACGACGCCTCGCGCGCGGCGGCCGAGTCGGGCCGCATCTCCCGCTGGCGGGAGGAGACGCGCGACGAGCGCATCGAGATCGCGCGCCAGGCCGAGCACCGCTACGGCCGCAAGGTGGCCTGGGGCGCGGTCCAGGGCGGCACGCGCGAGCTCTTCACTCATCTGGCCGTGCCGGTGATGACGCGTCTGCGTCAGCCGGAACGCCAGGTGCTCGACACGCTCGTGGCGGCCGGTGTGGCCCGTTCCCGCGCCGACGCGCTGGCGTGGGCCGTTCGCCTGGTGGGCGAGCACGCCGACGCGTGGCTGGGCGAACTGCGCGATGCGATGTCGAAGGTCGACGACCTGCGTTCGCAGGGCCCGGACCTGTCGTGACCGTCATGGCGTCGTGAGCTTCTCCTGCCTGGTCAGGGGAAGCTCACGACGCTCGGCGTCCGATGTCCGGGAACCCCTGCGAAGCCCGATGGCGCACCCGAGTGCGACCGTGGCGGCACCGGCGGCGGACACCAACGTGAGTTGCTGCGCGCCCAACAACACGGACGTCACCAGGCCGGAGACCGGCATCAGCCCGATGAGCACGCCGGCGCGGTCAGACCCAAGACGGTTCACGGCGAAGTACCAGAGCCCGAACGCCAGCGCGGTCACCACCACCGCCAGCAGCGCGAGCGCGGACGCCTGTCGCGCGTCCGGCAGCTGCCAGCCACCGAGGAACGTGCCGAGCACCGCGCCGATCACGGCCGCCAGCAGACACGTCCAGGTCGCCACGCCCAGCACGCCGAGCCGGCGCACGACGCCGACCGCGAACAGCGTGAAGCAGACCTCGCCGGCCATCGTCAGCAGAGCGAGCGCCAGGCCGGGGCCGTGCCACGTGCCGCCGCCGGACAACAGCACGATGCCCGCGGCCACCACCACCGCGCCGACAACGGCGGATGTCGTGCGTTGGCGGGACAACAGGGCCAAGGCGATCGGAGCGCCGCCCATCACGGCGGCCACGAAACCGGGTTCCGCGTACTGCTGCGCGGCGATCAACACGGCGTTGAAGCCGAGCATCCCCGTCGCGACCACGCCCAGCAACGGTGGGATGTCGCGCCACGACGGCATGGGCAGGCGGCGGGCCACGAGCAGCAGCACGGCCGCGCCCAGCAGGTAGCGCATGGCCTGGCCGGTCAGGACCGGATAGCCCTCCAGCATGCCGGTGACGGGTACGGACGCGCCGACGATCGTTGCCGCTGTCGCTCCCGCGGCCACCCCGAGTTTCATGCGCAGAGCCTTGCGCCGAACTGGTCCAGGTTTAAGCTCCACCTCCATGGTTGCGAACTGGACCACTTTTCGGGAGCTGCTGCTGCCGGGGCATCAGCGGCGGCGTGGTGTGGAGGCCGAGCTGCGCCGGGCCGTCCGGGACGGGCGGCTCACGCCGGGGACCCGGTTGCCGTCCAGTCGCGACCTCGCGGCGCAGCTCGGGGTGGCGCGCGGGACCGTCACGTCGGCCTACACCCAGCTCGTCGCGGAGGGGTATCTCACCACCAGGCGCGGGTCGGGGACGACGGTCGCGAGCCTCGGGCCCGCCGAGGAGTGCGGTGTGCCGCAACCGCCGCAGCGGTGGCGGTTCAACCTCCGGCCCGGGTTGCCCGCGCTGGGCGCCTTTCCGCGTGCGGAATGGGTCGCGGCGCACCGGGCGGCGCTCGCGGAGCTGCCCGACGACGACCTGGCGTACCCGGATCCGGCCGGGTTTCTGGGGCTGCGCAAGGAGATCGTCGACTACCTGGCGCGGGTTCGCGCGGTGGTGGCGAAGGACGCGGTGATCACCAACGGCTCGGCGGACGGGTTGCAGCTCACCGCCCGCATGGTGCGCGGCAGCATCGTGATCGAGGAACCGAGCCACTTCGGCGGCGAGCACATGTTGCGGTCGCACGGCCTCCACACCGTGCCGATTCCGGTGGACGACAAGGGGATCAGGGTCGACCTTCTGTCCAAAACGGACTGCCGGGCCGTGCTGGTGACCGCGGCGCACCAGTTCCCGCTCGGCATGGTGCTGCACCCGGAACGGCGGCGGGCACTCGTCGAGTGGGCGCGCGAGCGGGACGGGTTGATCATCGAGGACGACTACGACGCCGAGCACCGCTACGACCGGCCGGCGCTCGGGGCGTTGCAGGCGCTGGCGCCGGAGCACGTGGTGTACCAGGGGACGACGAGCAAGGTGCTGGCCCCGGCGCTGCGGCTCGCGTGGCTGGTGGTGCCGGAGCGGCTGCGCGAGGGCATCGTGAACCACAAGAAGTACAACGACATGGGCACTGCGACGATCCCGCAGGCCGCGTTCGCGCACATGTTGCGGACGGGCGGCTATGACCGGCATCTACGGCGTACGCGCGCGCTCTACCGGAAGCGGCGGGACGCGCTGTTGGAGGCCGTTGCGGAGTACCTGCCCGCGTGGCAGCCCATCGGCGTCGCGGCCGGGTTGCACGTCGTGTTGCGCATGCCGGACGGGACGGACGACCTCGCGCTGAAGAACCGGCTCGCCGAACGCGGGGTGCACGTGTGGGCGTTGGCGCAGTACACGCGCACGCCGATGTGGCCGGGGCTGGTGCTCGGCTACGCGGCGCTCACACCCGACCGCCTGCGCGAGGCGGTCAGGGAGATCGCGGCGGTCTAGAGGATGTGCTCGCGCTGGGTCTCGACGGTGCCGTCGTCGAGGATGTGCTCGCGCTTCTCGCCGATGCCGGGGGTGAGCGTGGCGACGGCCGCGACGAGCAGGATGGCGGCGACGATCTTGAAAGCCCTCATGGCGCGATAAACCCCCAGGTAGAACGGTTGTCCCGGTCAGCCTAGCCTGACCCTCCAGAAATTGTCAGTGCTCGGGTGCACCATGAGTCCGTGCTCCTTTCCGAACTGGTCGACACCTCGGCCGCCGTGGCGGCGACCCGGTCGCGCCTGGCCAAGGTCAAGGCGTTGTCCGCGTTGCTGCGCGCGGCGTCGGCCGACGTCGTGGTCGCGGTGGTGTCGTTCCTCATAGGCACGCCGCGGCAGGGTCGCATCGGTGCGGGTTGGCGGACGGTCTTCGACCTTTCCACGCCCCCGGCGGCCCAGGCCGGCCTCACGGTCGCCGAGGTCGACGCCGCGCTCGGCGAGGTGGCCGGGACGTCCGGCAAGGGCTCGGCGCAGCGCCGGGCCGACCTGCTGGCGGCCCTGTTCGGCCGCGCCACGGCTGCGGAACAGGACTTCTTGCGCCGCCTGCTGACCGGCGAGCTGCGCCAGGGCGCGCTGGAGGGCGTGATGCTGGACGCGATCGCCTCGGCCGCGGACGTGCCGGGCGAGACGGTGCGGCGCGCGTTCATGCTGTCCGGCCGATTACCGGAGACGGCGGTGGCCGCGCTGGCCGGCGGCGCGGCGGCGCTGGAGGCGTTCCGGCTGGAGGTCGGCCGCCCCCTGCGGCCCATGCTGGCGTCCCCGGCGGAGTCGCTCGACGAGGCGCTGTCCGAGCTCGGCAGCTGCGTGGTGGAGCACAAGCTCGACGGAGCGCGCATCCAGGTGCACCGCTCCGGCGACGAGGTGCACGTCTACACCCGCACGTTGCGCGAGATCACCAAGACGGTGCCGGAACTGGTCGAGCTGGTGCGCGGCCTGCCGTGCACGTCCGTGGTGCTCGACGGCGAGACCCTGGCCCTGACCGACGAGGGGAGACCCCGCCCGTTCCAGGAGACGATGAGCCGGTTCGGCGCGCAGGACGAGCGCGAGCTGCTCCTGCACCCGTACTTCTTCGACTGCCTGCACCTCGACGGCGAGGACCTGCTGGACGAGCCGCTGCGCGACCGCCTGGCCGCCCTGCGCCAGGTGGCGGGCCCGCACGTCATCCCAGGCGCGCTCGACCCGTCACCGGAGGAGGCGGCGTCGGTGGTGACGGCAGCGCTGTCCGCGGGTCACGAGGGCGTGATGGTGAAGTCGCTGGCCTCGCCGTACGCGGCCGGCCGCCGCGGCCGCGCCTGGCAGAAGGTGAAGCCCGTCCACACCCTCGACCTGATCGTGCTCGGCGTCGAACGGGGCAGCGGCCGCCGCCGAGGATGGCTGTCGAACCTGCACCTGGGCGCCCGCGACCCGGACGGCGGCCCGCCGGTGATGGTCGGCAAGACCTTCAAGGGTCTCACCGACGAGCTGCTCACCTGGCAGACCAAGGCCCTGCAGGAGATCGCCATCTCGCAGAACGACTGGGTCGTCATGGTCCGCCCGGAACTCGTGATCGAGATCGAGCTGGACGGCGTGCAGGTCTCGCCGCGCTACCCCGGCGGCGTCGCCCTGCGGTTCGCCCGCGTCGTGCGCTACCGCCCGGACAAGGACCCCTCCGAAGCCACGACGATCGAGGAGGTGAGGGCACTCCTGCCGGCCGCCCAACCGAATCCCGAAGCCTGACGCCGCCCGCTCGCGCCTCCGCCCGCCGGGCGGTCGGGCCGTGCGGGCTGTGGGCACTGCCAGGGCGGGGAGCCATCGGTGTTTCTGCTGACGGGGCGGCCGGGGCGCGAGATGTGAGGTCGTTCGGTTCGTGTGGGATGGGCGCTGCCCCTCAGAGCAAGGAGCCGGTGGCGTTTCTGCCCGCCGGGCAGCTGGATCGCCAGGAGTGAATCGCTTCCGCCGCCCCCGAACCTGAAGCCTGACGTCGCTCGGCCCGATCTGTCCGCGCTGTGTGCTGCCGCGGGGCTAGGAGCCGTCGGCAGCGAGGACCATTGCGCAGCTGAATCCGCAGCGTGACGCCCGCTCGGCGCGGCCGCAGCGCCCAACCGCGCCTGAAAATCGCGTGCGGCTCCCCAACCCCGAGCAATAGCGTCGGGCCAGTGACCGATGCTGCTGCCGCACTGCTCCGCGCGTTCGACGACCAGGCCCGTTCCGCCGAGTGGACGTTCCCAGACCCCGACGCCCAGGTCGATCAGGACGGTCCGGTGTTCCGGGTGTCCTGGCCGCGCCGGCGGGGCTTCGTGGCCGGCCCGCCCGACCTCGGCGTCACCGGCACGGCGCTCGACGAGCTCATCGTGCGGCAGCGTGAGTTCTTCACCGCGCGCGACCAGAGCGTCGAGTGGAAGACGTGGGGTCACGACACGCCCGCGGAGCTGCCCGAACGGCTGATGGCCGCCGGGTTCGCGCACGACAGTGCGGAGACCGTGGTGGTCGGGCTCGCGGAGGAGATGGTCACGCCGGTCCACGTCGACGGGATCGTCCTGCGCGAGACCAGGGACGAGGCCGACGTTCACCGGATGGTGGCGGCGTCCAGCGAGGCGTTCGGCAAGGACCTCGGCGTCATGGTGCCCTACCTGCTCGACAAGGTGGACGACCCGAACACCGTCATCGTGGTCGCCGAGGCCGACGGGCGCATCGTGTCGTCCGCGCGGCTGGAGGTCGTGGCGGGGACCGAGTTCGCCGGGCTCTGGGGTGGCAGCACGCTCGCGGAGTGGCGCGGCAGGGGCATCTACCGGGCGCTCATCGCTTACCGGGCCGAAGTGGCGCTCCAGCGCGGCGTGAAGTACCTGCAGGTCGACGCCAGCGAGGACAGCAGGCCGATTCTGGAGCGGCTCGGGTTCGTCAAGGTCACGACGACCGCCGGGTACGTCTGGAAGCCGTGATGAGGTACGTCGATCTCGACCCGTTCCAGGCGGGTGGCTGGCTGGCGGTCGTCGTCAGGGCGAAGACGGGGGTCACCTACCTGCAGCAGTACGGCGGGACGGCCTGCCGTCAGGGGCAGGTGGAGGGCTATCTGGTACCGCTGCACGGTCCCGAGATGCTCGACGAGCTCGTCGAGCTGTTCGAGGGCACGTTCAAGGGCGCCGGTACCTGGAACCGCAGCTGGCGGCCGGAGGAGGTGCGCCGGCTCCGCGAGGCCGTCGACGGTGCGTGGTTCGGCGGCAGCGAGGGCGAGGGCGAGCTGCGGCTCGGGGAGATCGGTGAGGCCGACGAGGCGTGGGTGCCGGTCGTCACACCGGACGGGCCCGCGGTGCTGATGTGGTGCAACTCCGATTGAGTGCGCATGCCCAGATGAGACGCACCGCGTATCGTGGAAGCACGTGCGGTTCATCGAAGGGCATCGACCCTCTTACGACCTGACTTACGACGACGTGTTCCTCATTCCCGGCCGCAGTGCCGTGGAATCGCGGTTCGGCGTTGATCTGTCCACCTCGGACGGCACCGGGGCCACCATCCCGATCGTCGTCGCCAACATGACGGCCGTGGCCGGCCGGCGGATGGCGGAGACCATCGCGCGGCGGGGCGGGCTCGTCGTCATCCCGCAGGACGTGCCCACCGAGGCCGTCGCGGAGATCATCGCGTGGGTCAAGGCGCGGCATTCCGTCTGGGACACCCCGTTGACGCTCACCACGGGCGACGCGGTGGCGGACGCGTGGAACCTGCTGCACAAGCGGGCGCACGGCGCGGTGATCGTGGTGGACGACGGCAACCGGCCCATCGGTGTCGTCGACGAGGCGGCGCTCACGGGCGTCGACCGGTTCACGCGCATCGGCGACGTGATGAACACCGACATCCTGCAGCTGCCGCTCGGCACCAAGCCGCAGGACGTGTTCGACCGGCTCCACCACAGCACCCACAGGATCGCGCTCGGCATCGACGACGAGCAGCGGCTCAGCGGCGTGCTGACCGAGTTGACGGCGTTGCGGGCCGAGATCTACAAGCCGGCCACCGACGGCGACGGCAAGCTGCGGGTCGCGGCCGCGGTCGGGGTCAACGGCGACGTGCGGGCCAAGGCCGAAGCGCTGGTCAAGGCCGGGGTGGACGTGCTGGTCGTCGACACGGCGCACGGGCACCAGGAGAAGATGATCACCGCGCTGAAGGCCGTGAAGGAGGCGAACCCGAGCGTCCCCGTGGCGGCGGGCAACGTCGTCACCGCGGAAGGCGTGCGGGACCTGGTCGAGGCGGGTGCGGACATCATCAAGGTCGGCGTGGGACCCGGCGCGATGTGCACCACGCGCATGATGACCGGCGTCGGACGGCCGCAGTTCAGCGCCGTCGCGGAGTGCGCGGCAGAGGCGCGCAGGCTCGGCAAGCACGTGTGGGCCGACGGCGGCGTGCGGCACCCGCGCGACGTGGCGCTGGCGCTCGCGGCGGGCGCCAGCAGCGTGATGGTCGGCAGCTGGTTCGCGGGCACCTACGAGTCGCCCGGCGACCTGCAGCGCGACGAGCGCGGGAACCTCTACAAGGAATCCTTCGGAATGGCGTCGAAACGCGCTGTCACCGCCCGTACGCGCAGCGACAACGCGTTCGACCGGGCGAAGAAGGGCCTGTTCGAAGAAGGCATCTCGACGTCGAAAATGCGCTTGGACCCGGTGCGTCCGAGCGTGGAGGATCTGCTGGACGCGATCACGTCCGGCGTTCGCTCCGCCTGCACGTACGCCGGTGCGACCTCGCTGGAGGAATTCCACGACAAGGCAGTTCTCGGCATCCAGTCCGCAGCCGGCTTCGCGGAAGGACGGCCGCTGCCAGGGGGTTGGTGAGAAATGGACGAAGCGGTAGAGGTGAGAGATCTCCGCAAAGTCTATAAAACGGGACAAAAACCGGCGGTGGACGGGCTGAGCTTCACCGTCCGCCGCGGTGAGGTCTTCGGACTGCTCGGCCCGAACGGCGCGGGCAAGACGACCACGGTCGGCGTGCTGACCACGCGGGTCCGCCCCACCTCGGGGCAGGCGCTCGTGGAGGGCGTCGACGTGGTCGCCGACTCCAAGCGGGCACGGCAGCTGCTGGCTGTCGTGCCCCAGCGCAACAACCTCGACCGCTCGCTCAACGCGCGGCAGAACCTGCTGTTCCACGCGGCCTACCACGGCATCGGGCCGGTGGAGCGCAAGAAGCTCGCCGACGACATCCTCGAACGAATGGGCCTGAAGGACCACCAGAAGGCGCTCGTCGACACGTTGTCCGGCGGTCAGGCGCAACGGCTGATGATCGCCCGCGCCCTGATGCACCGCCCGAAGGTGCTGTTCCTCGACGAACCGAGCACGGGCCTCGACCCGCAGGCCAGGCTCTTCGTCCACGAACGCATCGCCGCACTGCACGCGGACGGCGTCACGGTCGTGCTGACCACGCACGACATGGATGAGGCCACCAAGCTCTGCGACCGCGTCGGCATCGTCGACCACGGCAAGCTGCTCACCCTCGACACGCCCGCCGAGCTGACGAAGAACCTGCCCGGCAGCAACACCGTCAGCGTCACCGTCGGCCTGAACGGCCACGAGCCCGCCAAGATCACCCAAGCGCTGTCCGAAGTGGATGGTGCGCAGCGGGTGGAGGAGGTCGGCGGCATGTTCCGCGTCTACACCGACTCGGACACCTCGGTCACGCTGCCCGCGGTGCTGAACGTGTTGCGCGACCTCGACGTCGTCGTCAGCGACGTCGCGATCGGCAAACCCAGCCTGGAAGACGTCTTCATCCACCTGACCGGCAGGGAGCTCCGGTGAGCCAACTCAGGACGTTCCAGGCGATCCTCTGGCGCGACGTCTTCGTCACCGGCCGCGAGCTGCCGAGCTTCCTCGCGCAGGTGATCATCCAGCCGTTCTTCATCCTCTTCATCTTCGCGAAGGTGCTGGGGGACATCGGCTACGTCCAGCACGACTTCGCGCAGGTGCTGTTGCCCGGCATCGTCGCGATGAACGGGTTCCTGGGCGCGTTGCAGAACACGACACTGCCGCTGGTGCTGGACTTCTCGTGGACGCGGGAGATCGAGGACCGGCTGCTCGCGCCGATCTCGATCCCGCTGGTCGCGGTGGAGAAGATCGTGTTCGGCGCGATCCGCGGGTTCTTCGCGGCGGTGCTGATGGTGCCGGTCGGATTCGTGATGCTCGACGTGTCGTGGCCGTGGGAAGGCATCCCCGGCGCCCTCGTCGTGATCATCCTCGGCTGCCTGGCCGGCGGCAGTGTCGGCATGGTCATCGGCACGTCGGTGCCCGCGCGCCGGGTCAACGTGATGTTCGCGGTGATCCTGACGCCGTTGCTGTTCACGGGCTCCTCGCAGTTCCCGTGGCGGTCGCTGAGCGATGACCTGCTGTGGTTCAAGGTGATCTGCGCGCTCAACCCGCTGACGTACGTGAGCGAGGGCATGCGCGCGAACCTCGTGCCGAACGTGCCGCACATCCCGTTGCCGATCGTGCTGCTGGTGCTCGTCGTCGCGATCGCCGGCTTCGGCGGTCTTGGTCTGCGCGGCTTCATGAAACGCGCGTTGGACTGAGCGAAAGCGGCCCCGCGCAACGAAAGCTGCGCGGGGCCGTTCCACTCAGGGCGAACTACGAGGCGTAGTCCTCCAGCATCTCGGTGACGAGAGCCGCGATCGGCGAACGCTCCGAGCGGGTCAGGGTGACGTGCGCGAAGAGCGGGTGGCCCTTCAGCTTCTCGATCACCGCGGCCACGCCGTCGTGCCGGCCCACCCGCAGGTTGTCGCGCTGCGCCACGTCGTGCGTCAGCACCACCCGCGAGTTGCTGCCCAGCCGGGACAGCACGGTCAGCAACACGTTGCGCTCCAACGACTGCGCCTCGTCCACGATCACGAAGGAGTCGTGCAGCGAGCGGCCGCGGATGTGGGTGAGCGGCAGGACCTCGAGCATCCCGCGGTCCAGCACCTCCTCCAGCACCGCCTGGCTCACCAGCGCGCCGAGGGTGTCGAACACCGCCTGCGCCCACGGCCCCATCTTCTCGTTCTCACTGCCCGGCAGGTAGCCGAGCTCCTGGCCGCCGACCGCGTAGAGCGGGCGGAAGACCACGACCTTGCGGTGCTGCCTGCGTTCCATCACCGCTTCGAGGCCGGCGCACAGCGCCAGCGCCGACTTGCCGGTGCCCGCACGTCCGCCCAGCGAGACGATGCCGACATCGGAGTCGAGCAGCAGATCCAGTGCGATCCGCTGCTCAGCGGACCGTCCGTGCAGTCCGAACGCCTCCCGATCTCCGCGCACCAGCCTGATCTGCTTGTCCGCGGTCACCCGGCCCAGAGCGCTCGACGTGCCCGCCAGCAACCGGAGTCCGGTGTGGCACGGCATTTCCGCGATGTGCTCCAGGTCCTCGTACTGGGTGGGGTCGACGACGTTCTCCTTGAACAGGCTGTCCACCAGGGACTGCGGAACGTCCAGATCGGACATTCCCGTCCAGCCTGACAGGGTGACGTCGTGCGCCCGATATTCCTCCGCCTGCAGGCCGACCGATCCGGCCTTGACCCGCAGCGGCATGTCCTTCGTCACCAGGGTGACGTTGCGCCCCTCAGCAGCGAGGTTGAGGGAGCACGCGAGGATTCGGGCGTCGTTGGAGTCCGTTCGGAAACCTGATGGCAACACCTCCGGGTCGGAGTGGTTGAGCTCGACGTGCAAGGTGCCTCCCAGATCCCCGATGGGGATCGGCGAATCGAGGCGACCATGCCGCAAGCGCAGGTCGTCGAGCAGGCGCAGGGCTTCCCTCGCGAACCAGCCCAGTTCGGGGTGGTGGCGCTTGCCCTCCAGCTCGCTGATCACCACGAGCGGCAGCACGACCTCGTGCTCCGCGAACCTGGTGGGGGCGAGAGGATCGGACAGCAGTACCGACGTGTCCAGCACATATGTCGTGATGGCTGGAGCGGCGGACTTGCGCCTGGGGGAGGAACTGCGCGATGAGCCTGAGGAACGGCTCGCGGGACGTCGTGCGTTCACGGCAACTCCCTCACGAACGCGGCACCCGCGTCCGCTCCTCGCTGGGCCAGGCACAACCCTGATTGATCGTCTTGCCTTCCGCCGGTGTGGCGTCAGGCAGGTCGACCACGAGGGCCGGGTGCCGGCCCCCTCGCGACGTTGTCTGCCACGATCAGAGCCTCCCTGCGCGGTCCGCAGTGGTCGCGTCCCGCCACTTTTGAAGTTACCTGCGGAAGTACCCCGTCTGCATGAAGCCACACAGGTGAATCCCGATTTGTCACCTGCCGGAAAACCACCCGAAACGTGACCGCAGCCGTGTTCTTGCTGGTCAGATGGTGTTTTCCTGGGTGTTGCGGGCGAGCCACGACAGACCGTCGCGCACCTGGGATTCGAGTGATTTCGGCACCAGAGGCTCGTCCAGGAGCCGCAGATAGCGATCGTCGAGCGACTCTCCGGGCGCGCGGACGTCGAGCCACGCCCGCACGAGGCGCACTCCCTCGACGTAGGTGGTCGTGTACGCACGCCACAGCGGATCCGCCAGAAAACGGACCATCTGCCGTGCGCGACGGTCGGGGACTAGCAGCCACCTGCGCAGATGCGCAACCACGTCCTCCTGATCCGCCCCCCGATCGTGTAGCAGCAGGGCGGCGTCCTGGCGCACCGTGAGCAGGCCCGACGCCGCCGATTCCACCTTTTCGGACAGTTCGCCGTCCATTCGCAACCCGAGGTCGCGGAAGATCTGCTCCGCCCACCCGCCCCAGCCCGGCCCGACCACGGCGTGCAGGCCGAGGTCGGCCATGCCCTCGGCCATCAGGCACTGCGGCGTGTTGATCAGGAAGATCGACTGCTCGGCGTGGCCGCGCTTGGCGACCAGGCCGGCCTCCTTGCGGCAGTGCTCGGTGTGGTGGCCCGGATAGGACTCGTGCGCGACCAGGTGCGGCAGGTTCGACATGCGGTGGCCGAGGTCGGCGTTGATCGCGACCCTGCTGCGGTAGCCGCCGAGGTAGTAGTTGAAGCCGCTCCACGGCCTGTTCGTGACGATCTGGTACTCGACGATCTCCTGCTCGGGCAGCTCATACTTGCGCCGCACGCGGTCCCTCAGCGCGCTGGAGACGGCCTGCACGGCGCCCTGGAGCCTGCGTGCGGGCACCTCGTCGGCCGTGCGGAAGGCGTGCAGGCGTTCCGGCAGCGAGCCGGGGCCGGGCAGCAGCACGTCGAGGTTGCGGTGGGCCTGCGCGTACGCGTCCTGATCGCCGGGGCGGATGCGGACCTGGAAGTACCGCTCGACCTCGTCGACGAACGTGATGTGCTCGCCGGCGAGCTTGCGCGCGGTGCACTCCAACGCGACGAGGTGCGCCCGGAGGAACTGCTTGCGCTGGTCGGCCAGTTCGACGCCGGGCAGCTCGCGCAGGAGCTGCCGGGCGTGGCCCGCCAGCGCCTTGGGGGCCAGGCGCGGTTCGTTGTCGACGGCGCGGCTCAGCGCGGGGTCGCCGGTGAACGAGTCGACGAACCCGGACACCAGGCGCCCGAGCCGCAGCCCGAGAACCAGATATCCGCGTACGAGCTCGTCAGCGTCCATGAGTCGAAGAGCGTAGAGCCTCTACCACAGCGTCTTACTCGCGACCGAATCGTGAATCGAAGGCCACCTGATCGGGGAATGTTGTTGATCTTGTTGTCACACAATGGGGTCATGCGGGCCGCTAAACGAGATCAACACCGATAGCGTCTCCGCCCGGAGACCCCACCCTCCGGAGATCCCCGAAGACTCCGGAAATGACGGGGATGACCCGACATGAAGGAGAATGACGTGAAGAAGGCTTGTGCCGCGGTTGCCGCCGCAGCCGCGCTGTCGCTCGCGTTCGCCCCGGCCGCCATGGCGGGCGAGGCCCACAGCGGCGGACACCACTGGAAGAACGGCCCGCTGCTCGTTCTGCTGAACGGCAACAACCTCAATGGCACGATCGGTGCCTGCGGCAACAACGTCGGTGTCTTCGGCGGTGCCGTGCCGATCAACTCGCCGTCGATCACCGAGACCTGCGCCGCCGGCGGCATCGTCGACGAGGGCTGATCTCCGCTCTTCGTTCTGCCTCTGGGGGCGTCATTCATGGCGCCCCCAGATCGTTTTTCAAACCGTTTTGACACTCTCCAAGGAGAAATCGTGCTGAAGAAGGCAGGCGCCGTTTTCGGCGCGGCGGCGAGCTTCCTGATGGTCACCGGCTCCCCGGCGATGGCCGTGAGCCACGAGTGGGAGAACGCCCCGCTGCTGATCGTCGGCAACGCGAACAACCTCAACGGTGTTGTGGGCGCGTGCGGCAACAACGTCGGTGTGTTCGGCGGTGCCGTGCCGATCAACTCGCCGTCCATCACCGAGACCTGCGCGGCCGGCGGCATCGAGGACGGCTCCGAGTGGGGCCACGACGGCGAGTGACCTCGTCTTCGCGCTGAACACAAGGGGCGCTCACCCTCGCGGTGAGCGCCCCTTGTCGTTCAGTTGCCGTACCTGCGGTGGCGCTTGGCGTACTCGCGCATCGCCCGCAGGAAGTCCGTGCGGCGGAAGCCGGGCCAGTAGGCCTCGCAGAACCAGAACTCCGAGTGCGCCGACTGCCACAGCATGAACCCGGAGAGCCGCTGCTCACCGGACGTGCGGATGATCAGGTCGGGATCCGGCTGCCCGGACGTGTAGAGGTGCTCGGCGATGTGGTCGACGTCGAGGACCTCGGCCAGCTCCTCGATGGTGCCGCCGCGCTCGGCGTGCGACTGCAGGAGCTTGCGCACCGCGTCCGCGATCTCCTGCCTGCCGCCGTACGCCACCGCGACGTTGACCTGGATACCGGTGCGGTCCTTGGTCTTGTTCGCGGCGCTGGTGAGGCGTTCCGCGTGCTCCGCGGGCAGCATGTCGATCGCACCGACGTGCCGAACCCGCCACGGCTTGCCGTCCTCGGCCAGCTCGTCGGTGATGTCGGCGATGATGTCGAGCAACGGCGCCAGCTCTTCCGCGGGCCGGTTGAGGTTGTCGGTGCTCAGCATCCAGAGCGTGACGACCTCCACCTTGGCGTCACCGCACCAGTCGAGCAGCTCGAGGATCTTGCGCGCGCCTGCCCGGTGCCCGTGGGCGACGTCGGTGAACCCGGCCTCCCTGGCCCACCGCCGGTTGCCGTCGAGGACCACACCGACGTGCTTGGGCACCTGTGTGTTCTCGCTCAGCTCACGCCGGAGAATCCACTCGTAGAAGTGGATGGCGACGTCTTTCACACGGGTGCGGAGTGCCACGTCCGAACAGCGTACGCCGTGCAAGCTCGGCCACAGATCCGCGGTCGGCAACCTACGGTCGCGTAACCTGGTTTCTCGTGACCACCGCGACCATTCCTCCACAGCCCGGACTGCGGCCGCGCCTTCGTGGTTGGCTGCACCTCTGGTCCTTCATCGCCTCGGTGGCGACCGGCGCGACCCTGATCGCACTCGCCGCGTCCACGGTGTCCGCCCGCGCCGCCCTGGCCACCTCGGTCTACGGCCTGACCGTGCTGGGCCTCTTCGGCGTCTCGGCGCTCTACCACCGCGTCACGTGGAAGTCCGACCGCGTGCGCACGTGGATGAAGCGCCTGGACCACTCGATGATCTTCGTGTTCATCGCCGGCACCTACACCCCGTTCGCGCTGCTGGCGATGGATCCCGGCACCGGACGCGTGGTGCTGGCCGTCGTGTGGATCGGCGCCGTGCTGGGCGTGACCCTGAAGCTGGCGTGGCCGCACGCGCCGCGGTGGCTCGGGGTGCCGATCTACATCGCGCTGGGCTGGGTGGCCGTGTTCGTGCTGCCCGAGCTGCTGCACCACGCCGGGGTCGCGGCGCTGGTGTTGTTGTTGGTGGGCGGGGCGCTCTACACGGTCGGCGCGGTGTTCTACGCGACCCGCTGGCCCAACCCGTGGCCTTCCGTGTTCGGGTATCACGAGTTCTTCCACGCGGCGACCGTGGTGGCGGCGATCTGCCACTACATCGCCATCTGGCTCGCCATGTACTCCTGACCCGGCGCCGGTCGTCCCGGCACCGGATCCGGGCTCTCAGCGGCCGCCGCGGGCCATGTGCAGCACGTCCAGCGCCGCGTCCAGCTGCTCCTCGGACAGCTTGCCCGGCACGTGGCCGCGTTCCAGCACCACCTCGCGGATGGTCTTGCGCTCCTTCAGCGACTGCTTGGCGATCGAGGCCGCCTCCTCGTAGCCGAGGTAGCGGTTGAGCGGCGTGACGATCGAGGGCGACGACTCGGCGTACTCGCGCATCTGCGCAGCCTGGGCCTCCGCGCCCGTCAGGACCTTGTCGGCCAGGAGGCGCGCGACGGCGGACAGCAGGCGGCACGACTCCAGGACGTTGCGGGCGATGACCGGCAGCATCACGTTCAGCTGGAAGTTGCCCTGCGAGCCCGCGAAGGCGACGGCGGCGTCGTTGCCGATGACCTGGGCCACGACCATCATCGTGGCTTCCGAGATCACCGGGTTGACCTTGCCGGGCATGATCGACGAGCCCGGCTGGAGGTCGGGCAGGGCCAGTTCGCCCAGGCCCGTGCGGGGGCCGGAGCCGAGCCAGCGGAGGTCGTTGGCGATCTTGAACAACGCCACGGCGCTCGCGCGGAGCTGGCCGGAGATCTCGACCACGCCGTCCTGGGTGGCCTGGGCCTCGAAGTGGTCGCGGGCCTCCACCAGGGGCAGGCCGGTGGCGGACGCCAGTTCGGCGGCGACGGCCGCGCCGAAGCCCTCCGGGGCGTTCAGGCCGGAGCCGACGGCGGTGCCGCCGATCGGCAGCTCCGCGAGGCGCGGGATCGAGGCCTGCAGCCGTTCCACCGAGTATCGGACCTGCGCCGCCCAGGCGCCCGCCTCCTGGCCCAGGGTGATGGGCACGGCGTCCATCAGGTGCGTGCGGCCGGACTTGACCAGGTCCGACCAGTCCGAGGCGCGTGCCTCCAGGACCGAGGCGAGGTGCTCGAACGCGGGGATCACGTCCTTCACGACCGCCTCGGTGGCGGCCACGCGCAGCGTCGTCGGAAAGGTGTCGTTGGACGACTGCGAGGCGTTGACGTGGTCGTTCGGGTGGACGGTGCGGTCGAGGACGCGGCCGGCGAGCCCGGCGATGACCTCGTTGGCGTTCATGTTCGAGGACGTGCCGGAACCTGTCTGGAAGACGTCGACCGGGAACTGGGAGTCCCACTTGCCGGCCGCGACCTCGTCGGCCGCGGAGGCGATCGCCGAGGCCATGTCGGCGGGGAGGACGCCGAGCCGGGCGTTCACGCGGGCCGCGGCTGCCTTGAGCAGGCCGAGGGCCCTGATCTGGGCGCGTTCGAGGCCTCGACCGGAAATCGGGAAGTTCTCGACCGCGCGTTGTGTTTGGGCGCTCCACAATGCGTCGACCGGCACGCGGACCTCACCCATCGTGTCGTGCTCGACGCGGTACTCCTGTTCAGACATGCTTCCGAGTCTCTATGGTCGATCACAGCACTGCCACCCACCACTGGCAGAAGGGCACCACTCATGGAGCGTGACGTCGACCTCCTCGTCGTGGGCGCCGGCCCCACGGGGTTGTTCGCCGCGTACTACGCAGGCTTCCGGGAAATGAACGTCGCCGTCGTCGACGCGCTGCCAGAACCGGGCGGCCAGGTCACGGCGATGTATCCGGAGAAGATGATTTTCGACGTGGCCGGCTTCCCCGCGGTGCGCGGGCGCGACCTCGTCAACGGTCTGGTGGAGCAGGCGGGGCAGTTCAAGCCGACCTACCTGCTCGGCCGCCAGGCGCGCACACTTGAGTCCACTGAGGACGGTCTGGTGGTCGGACTCGCGGACGGCTCCAGGATCAACACCAAGGCACTGCTGATCACCGCGGGCATGGGCGAGTTCAACCCGCGCCCGCTGCCCGCCGGTGACGGCTGGCTGGGCCGCGGCATGGTGCACTTCGTGCCGGTGCTGGCCGAGCACGCCGGGCAGCACGTCGTGATCGTGGGCGGCGGCGACTCGGCGTTCGACTGGGCGCTCGCGCTGCACCCGATCGCCGCCAGCGTCACGATCGTGCACCGCAGGGCGAACTTCCGCGCGCACGCCGCGACCGTGCGGCAGGTGCGGGAGCTCGGCGTCGAGATCATCACCGACGCCGAGGTGCTGGCGCTGCGCGGCGAGCCGCTGTCCGAAGTGGACGTCAAGGTCAAGGGCGAGGACGTGAAGACGTTGCCCGCGCAGACGGTCGTCGCGGCGCTCGGGTTCACGGCCGACCTCGGGCCGATCGAGTCGTGGGGCCTGGAGCTCGACCACCGCGCGGTCGTCGTCGACACCACGATGAAGACCAAGCTCGACCGCGTCTACGCGGCGGGCGACGTCGCGCAGTACCCCGGCAAGGTCAAGCTCATCGCCACCGGGTTCGGGGAGGCGGCGACGGCGGTCAACAACATCGCGGTCGCGCTCAACCCGTCCGCGCACCTCTTTCCCGGGCATTCCAGCGACGGGAGCTGACCGCGGCTGGCAGGATCCGCGAGCATGGGGAGACTTCTCGTCGTGCTCGCGGCCTGTCTGCTGCTGGCGGGGTGCAGCGACTGGCCTCCGTACGCGGTGCGGAAGGGGCCGAACGGTGGCGTCGAGATCGTCTACGCGAACTGCGACATGGACACCGAGAAGCTCGTCCAGATCGCGTTCGTGGTCGTCGAGGGCGACACCTGGGACGAGGACGAGCCGCGGATCTGGCAGCTCGACTTCCCCACGCCGACCGCGCTGACGTCGGTCGAGGTGGGGCGGACTCCCGACGGTGCCGTGGAGACGATTCCCTGGCGGCAGCCGGATCCGAAGCAGGAAGTGCACGTGCAGATCGCCTACGAGGACCGGCCGGACGCGGCCGACCAGTCGTTCACCCTCGACCAGCTCGGTGAGGGCAAGACCCTGTACCGGTGGGACTGGGTGTCGGCGGAGGCGTTCGGCAAGCGGTGTGAATGACCGGGTGCGGGGAGATGATCGGCGTCCGCACGCCGACGATCTCCCCGCACCGGGTCAGGGCAGCACCTGGACCTTTTCGCCGATCGCCAGGTTGTCGTAGAACACCAGTGAGGCGTCGGCCGGCAGCCGGACGCAGCCGTGCGACTGGACGTTCGTGTCACCCTGGTGGAACGCGATGCCGGTCGTGGTGAAGTACACCGCGTTGGGCATCGGCCCGTTGTACGGGCGGCTCCACTCGTTCTTCACCTTGCGCAGCACGGAGAACGTGCCGACCGGGGTCTCGTACCCCGGCTTGCCGTGGCTGACCGGAACCGGGCCGTAGCTCCGGACTCCGTTGTAGACGAGCCACGCCTGGTTGGAATGCTTCTCCAGGCACGCTCCGTTGTAGACGGTGCAGCCGGCCGCAGCCTGCGCGGGTACCGCGAAACCGAGGGTCAGGAGCACCGTCGCGACGAGAACTCGCATCATCACTCATCACCCCTCGATGAAGGGGTAACCGCTACGCGACGACCTGAACCGTCTCGCCGATCGAGAGGTTCTGGAAGTAGTAGCGCGCGGACTGCGGGTCCAGGTGAATGCAGCCGTGCGACGGGACGGTCAGCGAGCCCTCGTGGAACGCGATGCCGTTGTCGGTGAAGTACGTCGACCACGGCATCGGCCCGTTGTACGGGCGGCTCCACTCGTCCTTCACCTTGCGCAGCACCGGGAACTTGCCGACCGGCGTCTCGTATCCCTTGCGGCCGCTGGTGATCGGCACCGGGCCGTGGACGATCTTGTCGCCGCGCACGATCCACGACTGGTTCGTGGAGAGCTGGACGCAGGCGCCGTCGCTGATGTCGCACGGCGTCGGCTTCACCACCGGCGCGGGCGGAGGCGGCGGCGGGGGAGGGGGAGTCTCCGAAGAGGACGGTGGAGGTGTCGTGGAAGACGGAACCGTGGAGGACGGGAACGTCGAAGACGGTGCCGAGGACACCGGAGGTGGTGGCGCAGCAGGAGTTTCGGCGTGCACGGCCCCCTGCGCGCACCCCGCCACGAACATCAACGCGACCGCCACGAGCAGAACCCGCATCGCGCACCCCCCTCAGTGATTCATCCTTTGCCGAAGAAGACGGCCGGAGGATCACCCAGGTTGCAAAGCCGAGGGTCCGCCTCCTGTAACAGTTGGGAGACGGACCCTCGGAATGCGTTTACCGGACTACAGGACTACAGGCCGCCCACGTTCGTGCTGACCCACGAGCGGTAGTACGCGACGTCCACGTAGATCGACGGAGCGGTCGCGCAGGTCGCGCCGCCACCGGAACGGCTGGTCGCGCCGATGAGCTCCCAGCGGCCGTTCACGGACTTCACCTGCGGGCCGCCCGAGTCGCCGTAGCAGGCGCCCTTGTTGCCGTCGGTGTTGTTCGTGCAGATCTCCGACGCCGCGACGATGCCGGAGCAACGGCTGTCGGCGACGATCGACGTGTCGAGCTCCTGCAGGGTCACCGGAGCACCGCAGCCGCCGCGGACCGGGCAGGTCTGGCCCCAGCCGATGATGCGGGTGGCGGTGCCGACCGGACCGGACGCCGTCGAGACGGGCGCGGGCGTCTGGGTGACCGACGTGCCCAGCTGCAGCAGCGCGAGGTCGGCGGACGGGTGCGTGATGATCCGCGAACCGCGTGCCGTGGAGCCACCGCTGGTGCGGTTGGTGGTGCCCACCCGCACGGTGATCGACGACGCCGACGAGCCCGAGACGCAGTGCTTCGCCGTGACGACCCAGTTGGCCTTGACCAGCGTGCCACCGCAGAAGTGGCTCCCGTTGCTCTGCAGGGAGACCATCCACGAGTAGACCTGGGTCGCGTTGTGCCCGCCGACGATCATCGGCGAGACCTCGCCGTCGGCGGTGGGGGCCGGAGCCGCGGTGGCCGCGGCGGCCGAGGCGAGCAGGGCGCCCGCGGCCACGGCGATTGCGGAGAACAACGAACGTGCCCTCATCGTTGAGTTCCTTCCTGAACCCGGCGCAGGGTTGCCGGGGTCAGTTCGGAAACTAAGGACGAAAGGCACATCGTCACTAGGGTCACTCGTCTGGTCACCCAGTGTTCACAGTTGCCCTTTACGGCAGGGGCTGCTGCACGTCCTCGGGCAGGTCGAAGTCCACGGAGGCGTATTCGCGCAGCTTGTTCAGGCTGTGGAAGCCGTCGATCATGCGCACGGTGCCGGACTTGGACCGCATGACGATGGACTGCGTGGTGCAACCACCCGCCCGGTAGTGCACACCGCGCAGAAGGTCTCCATCGGTCACACCCGTGGCGCAGAAGAAGACGTTGTCACCGGACACGAGGTCGTTCGTCGTGAGCACGCGGGACAGGTCGTGGCCCGCGCCGATCGCCTTCTCGCGCTCCTCGTCGTCCTTGGGCCACAACCGGCCCTGGATCGCGCCGCCGACGCACTTCAGCGCCGCCGCCGCGATGATGCCCTCCGGCGTGCCGCCGATGCCCACCAGCATGTCCACGCCCGACGTGGGACGTGCCGCGGAGATCGCGCCCGCCACGTCGCCGTCGGAGATGAAGTGGATGCGCGCACCGGCCTGGCGCACCTCCTGCACGATCTTCTCGTGCCGCGGCCGGTCGAGGATGCACACGTTCACGTCGGAGACGTCGCTGTGCTTGGCCTTCGCGACCCGGCGGATGTTCTCCGCGAGCGGCGCGGTGATGTCGATGACGTCGGCCGCCTCCGGGCCCACGGCGAGCTTCTCCATGTAGAACACGGCGGACGGGTCGAACATCGCCCCGCGCTCGGCCACGGCCAGCACGGCCAGCGCGTTCGGCATGCCCTTCGACATCAGCGTGGTGCCGTCGATCGGGTCGACCGCGACGTCGCACTCGGGGCCCTCGCCGTTGCCGACCTCCTCGCCGTTGAACAGCATGGGCGCCTCGTCCTTCTCGCCCTCGCCGATCACCACGACACCGCGCATCGAGACGGTGTGGATCAGCTTGCGCATCGCGTCGACCGCGGCGCCGTCACCGCCGTTCTTGTCGCCGCGCCCCACCCACCGGCCGGCGGCCATGGCCGCTGCCTCGGTGACGCGCACGAGCTCCAATGCCAGGTTCCGGTCGGGGGCTTCGCGACGTCGTTCCGCGGGGGTGTTCACCATTGCGCGCCTCCATGCGACTACTCAGCGTGCCGGGTTTGTGATCGGCAATCTGAATCCTTGCACGGGATCAGCCCTCGGAAACGTCCTCCTCGACCACAGCGAGAGCTGCATCGATTCGCTCGCGCGCACCGGCGAGATGCTGCTCACACGTCCTGGCGAGCGCCTCACCGCGTTCCCACAGGGCGAGTGAGTCCTCCAGCGACAGGCCACCGGCCTCCAGCTTGCGGACCACCTCGACCAGCTCGTCACGGGCGGCTTCGTAACCGAGTGTTTCCGAACTCACGCGGACTGGCTCCTCAGACGGCTCAGCACGGTCGCGACGGCCAGGTCGTAGCCGACCAGCGCCTCCGCGAACTCCTCGCCGTCACCTTCTCGCACCGCCTCGTCGATGAGCGCCTCGGCCTCCGCGACACGCCGGTACTGGACCGTGCCGGCGGTGGCCTCGCTCAGGTCGTGCAACGTGAGGATCAGCGTGCGGCGGCTCGTGGTGTCGCAGTCGCCCACCAACGCCGTCCAGCAGTCCGCCGCGGCCTTGTTCGCCGCCTCCGCCTTGGTGCGCAGCCCAGATCCGCAGGAACCGGCCGCCTCCATGGTCAGGGGCAGGAACACGGCATCACGCATCATCGGTACCTCCCCCTTCCACGTTGGTGACCACTGCTCCCACTGCTCCGTCAACGACGCGTACCCGCAGCTGTGTTCCGCTCGGTGCGTCCGTCACAGAACGCAACACGCCGTCGGGCCCGTCGGGTGTGACGAGTTGCACAACGGCGTATCCGCGGGCCAGCGTGGCGGCTGGTCCGAGGGTCGTCAAGCGGGCTTTCGTCCCGGACAGGTGGACGTCTTCCCGATCGAGACGTTGCGTGACGGCCCTGCGTCCTTGGTCGCGAAGACGTTTCACTTCTTCGGCACGGCGCTCCAGCGGACCGTACGGGTCCGAAAGCACTGGTCGGGAGCGCAGGGCGTCGAGCAGCTTGCGCTCGCGGTCGACCCAGCCGTGCAGCGCACGCCGCCCGCGATCCCGCATCTGGCGGACGCGTTCACTCTCTTCAGCGACATCCGGAACCACCCGTTTGCCTGCATCGGTCGGCGTCGAACAACGCACGTCAGCGACGTGGTCGAGCAGCGGGGTGTCCGGTTCGTGCCCGATCGCGGACAGCACCGGCGTGCGGCACTGGGAGACCGCGCGGCACAGCGCCTCGTCGGAGAACGGCAGCAGGTCCTCCACGCTGCCGCCGCCGCGGGCGATGATGATCACGTCGCACTCGGGATCGCGTTCCAAAGTGGACAGCGCGGTCATCACCTGGGTGACCGCCATCGGGCCCTGCACGGCGACGTTGATGACGCGGAAGTGCGCTGCGGGCCAACGGTTCCGCGCGTTCGTGAGCACGTCCCGTTCCGCCGCGGAGGCGCGACCGGTGATGAGACCGATCTTGTTCGGCAGGAACGGCGGACGGCGCTTGCGGCGCGGGTCGAACAGGCCCTCGGCGTGCAGCAGCTTGCGCAGCCGCTCGATGCGCGCGAGCAGCTCACCGATGCCGACCGCGCGGATCTCGTCCGCGCGCAACGACAGCGTGCCCCGGTTCGGGTAGAAGCTGATCTTGCCGTGCACGATCACGCGGCTGCCCTCGGTGAGCTGCAGCTCGCGGATCATCCCGGCGTTGCAGGTGATCGACATCGACATGTCGACGCTCGGGTCGCGCAGCGTCAGGAACGCCGTGGAGCTGCGCGCGTTGAGCTGCGTGACCTGGCCCTCGACCCAGACCTCGCCGAGCCGGTTGATCCAGTCGAGCAGCTTGCGGGCGACCGTCCGCACCGGCCACGGGTTCTCCGGCGTGGATTTTGCGTCAGTCACGATTGAGCTTTGACCGTCGCGATCCGGCGGTTGAGCATCCCGACGAACTCAGGCCGCGACTCGTGCGCCTTCTCGTAGCGCAGCAGCTCTTCCAGCTGCTCGACGCTCAGGTTGCGCAGCCGCGCGCGCAGCTGGGCGATCGACAGCTCGTCGTAGGACGGCAGGAACTCGGGCACCTCGGCGATCGCCCGCTCCTCCTCTTCCCACGGGTCGTCGGCCGGTACCTCGGCGGCCGTGGTGACCGGCGTCTCGTCCTCGTCGAAGGTCGCCCACTCCGGCTCCTCCTCCGCGGGCCTCAGTCCGGAGAGGACGTCGTCTCCTTTGATGGCGAGTTCGGTCACATGCTGCTGCACGCGCATGGACAACTGCATCGCCTCGCTGACCACCGTGAGGGGAAGTCCGGCGAGCTGCTGCGGCAGCCTGCGCGCCTGTTCGAGGGCGGTCACCGCGAGTCCAGCGGCGACGCGGACACCCAATGGCAGTGGCTTCATGACCACTAGCCTGCCGCAACCGCGTCTGGAATGCCTAGGAACTGCGCCTGGGTACCCTTGAGGCATGCCCAAGCGAGTCCTGTTGGCGAAGCCGCGTGGTTACTGCGCGGGCGTTGATCGTGCCGTGGAGACGGTCGAGCGCGCCCTCGAGCAGTACGGCGCACCCGTCTACGTGCGCAAGGAGATCGTCCACAACAAGTACGTCGTGGAGACCCTGTCCGACCGCGGTGCCGTCTTCGTCAACGAGACCGACGAGGTTCCTGAGGGCGCACTCGTGGTGTTCTCAGCGCACGGCGTGTCGCCCGCGGTGCACGAGGAGGCCGCGCAGCGCTCGTTGCGCACCATCGACGCCACGTGCCCGTTGGTGACCAAGGTGCACAAGGAAGCCGTGCGGTTCGCCAAGGAGGACTACGACATCCTCCTGATCGGCCACGAGGGCCACGAGGAGGTCGAGGGCACCGCCGGTGAGGCTCCCGACCACGTGCAGCTCGTCGACACCGCGGAGGACGCCGCGAAGGTCGAGGTGCGCGACCCCTCGAAGGTGATCTGGCTGTCGCAGACCACGCTCTCGGTCGACGAGACCATGGTGCGGGTCCGGCAGCTCAAGGACCGCTTCCCCGAGATGCAGGACCCGCCGTCCGACGACATCTGCTACGCCACCTCGAACCGCCAGACCGCGGTGAAGACGATGGCGCCGTCGTGCGACCTGGTGCTCGTCGTGGGCTCCAAGAACTCCTCCAACTCGGTCCGGCTGGTCGAGGTCGCGCTGCAGCACGGCGCCAAGGCCGCGTACCTGATCGACTACGCCAAGGAGGTCGACCTGGCGTGGCTGCACGGCGTCGAGACCGTCGGCGTCACGTCGGGCGCGTCGGTGCCGGACATCCTGGTGATGGAGCTGCTGAAGTTCCTCGAGTCGCACGGCTACGGCGAGGTCGAGGAGATCACCACGGCCAACGAGAAGATCGCCTTCGCGTTGCCGCGCGAGCTTCGCAAGGACCTGGTCCGCTAACCGAGTGTGCGCAGGGCCTGGTCCACGTCCAGGCCCCACACCACCATGCCGTCGGGGCCGGCGGACACCACCGTGCCGCCGTCCTTGCCCCACGCCACGTGCGTGACGCCTCGGCTGTGTCCGCGCAACGTCGCCCACTCCGTGCGCTCGCGCACGTCCCACACGATCACCGTGCGGTCGTTGCTGCCGCTCAGGAGCCGGTTGCCGTCCGCGCTGAACTGCAGCGCGGTGACCGCTTCCGCGTGCCCGCGCAGCTCGCCGACCTTCTGCCACGTCGTGGTGTCCCAGAGGGCGATCAGGCCGTCGTCGCCGCCGGTCGCGAGGAACTTGCGGCCGGGCGAGAGCGCGAGCACCCGCACGGCCGCGGAATGAGTGCGCGGCAACGTGCGCGTGTTCAGGCCGACTTCGCACACCTGCACCTCGCCGTCGCCGCGCGCGAACACGAGCTCCTGGTCGCGCCGGCCGAACGAGACCGCGGTGCGCGGGCCGCTCGGGTCGCCACCGAGGTACGTCGGCTCGGCCGCGCCCTTGAGCGGCCAGACGGCGTCGGGTGTGCCCGCGTTCACCACGGCGATGTTCTGCTCGCCGAACGCGACCGCCGAATGCGACGTCAACGACGTCCTTTCCGGTTCGACGACCGGCTTCCCCGTCGTCACGTCGCGCACCGCGAACGGCCGGCTCGTCGCGACCAGCCCGCCGTCCGGGCTGAAGCGGCCGGGGCCGGGCTGCTCGGCTCCGGTCTCGACGCGCTGCCGCGTGCGCAGGGTGGCGTCGCGGCGTTCGATCACACCCAGCTCGTCGAGGGTGACCACCGAGCCGTCGCGGTCCACCGCGAGCGCCTGGACCGTGTAGCCGACTCGGGCCGGCAGGCTGCCCGGCGGCCAGAACCGCAGGGCGCGCGGGGTGAGCACGGCCAGCGTGCCGTCCGGGGTGAGCTCGGCGCCGCGGGCGGGTTCGTTGATCGTGAGCGTCGTGATGACCGCGTTGCGCGTCAGGTCCCACAGGTGCACACGGCCGTCCTCACCTGCGGAGATGAGCACAGTGCCGTCGGCGTTGAGCGAGAGGCTCTGGACGAGGCCGGTGTGCGCGGGCGGGGTGGCGACCACCGCACCGGTCGACAGGTCGCGCACCTGCACCTGGCCCTCGTTGGTGGCGATCACGGCGAGCTTGTCGCCGGGCAGCAGGCGGATCCTGTCGATCTCGCCGGTCCACACCTGCAGGGTGCCGGCCCGCGCGTGCGTCCGCAGGTCCCACAACGTGGCGGTGTCGCCGTACGGCAACGCCAGGAGGTGGTCGGTCAGCGCGAACGAGCGGGTGGCCCGGCCCACCGGCAACGCGAACTGGAGCTTGCGGGTGGACACGTCCCAGACGTCGCCACCGACGACGAGAGAGCGGCCGTCCGGCGTGAAGGCGAGACCGCCGGCCACGCCGCGCTCCTGGAGCACGACCGCTTCGGTCCCAGGGCGGCCTGTCCAGAGGACGATCCGGCCGTTCTGCGTGACCACCGCGATCGTGCGGCCGTCCGGTGCGACGTCCCAGGAGAACACGTAGTCGTCCGGGCCGAGCCACCACTTCGCCTTCGGTGACAGGGTGGCCGCGTCGTACTGCATCAGCCCGTCAGGCCCCATCAGGTTGACGGTGTCCTTGCCCATCCTGACGCTCCACGCGCCGTTGTGGTCGATCTTGCGTCCGCGTGCGGCCGCCGCCGCGCTCAGCACACGGCTGCGCGCCTCGGTGGTGGGGTAGGTCCGGTAGGCCTCGATCGCCTTGCGGGCGGACTGCAGCGGGTCGCTGACGGACAGCGCGTCCGAGACCGACGCGAGCTGCTGCGACTGCGTGATGAGGCTGAGCCGCTCGACCTCGCGCCGCTGCTGCACGGCGACCACCGCCGTCGCCGTGGTGGCGACCAGCAGGGCCGACAGACCGGCCGCGATCCAGCGGACACGGCGGGAGCGGCGGCGTCGCAGGGCCTTGGAGGCGTCGACGAACTCGCGTTCGGTGGCGGTCAGCTCCGGCCTGGTGCGGGTGATCCACTCGGTCGTCTCGGCGAGCCTGGTCGACCGGTAGAGCGAGCCGGCGTCGTGCCCCAGCTCCGCCCACGTCCTGGCGGCGTCGGTGAGCCTGCGGTGCGTCCGGAGGCCTTCGCGGTCCTCGTCGAGCCAGGCCCGCAGCCGCGGCCACGCCTGGAACAACGCCTCGTGGGTCACCTCGACGGTGTGCTCGCCGACGGCGATCAACCTGGTGTCCGCGAGGACGTTCAGCACCTCCTCGCCGACGACCTCCGGGCGCGGGACCGGGCGCTTGGTGCCGTCGGAGCTCAGCCGGAGCAGGAGCTGCTTGGCGAGGTGCTGCTCCGGTTCGTCGAGCGAGGCGAACGCGGCCTCCGCGCTCTGCGCGAGTGCGCCCTGGATGCCTCCCGCGGCCTGGTAGCCGGCCAGCGTGAGCGTGTTGCCGCGTCTGCGGTGCCACGTTTCGAGCAGCGCGTGCGAGACGAGGGGGAGGACACCGCTGCGACCTGCCGCCTCGGCCACGAGCGTGGTCAGGAGCGAGGTTTCGACGGTGCAGCCGACGGTCGCCGCGGGCTGGGTGATGGCGCGCCGCAGTTCGTCGGGGGTCATCGTGCCGAGGAGCACCTGTGCGTCCGTGAGCGCTTCGGCGAGCTTCGGGTACTGGGCGCAGTGCGGGTAGAAGTCCGACCTGACGGCGATCACGCGCCGGCAGTCGGCGGACAGCAGCGCGTTCAGGAACGCCGTGCGCTGGACCTCGTCCTCGCACAGCGTGAAGAGCTCCTCGAACTGGTCGACGACCAGCAGATCCGGGTTCCGCGCGAGAGCGCCGGCGATGGCGGCGTCGGGGTCCGGGCCGGGCGTGCAGATCTCCGCGTGCGGGAACTTGGCCGCGATACCCGCTCTGAGCAGCGACGACTTGCCTTCGCCCGACGCGCCGAACACCGCGAGGAACCGCTGGCGGCCGAGCCGGTCGAGCAACGCGTGCGTCAGCGCCTCACGCCCGAAGAACCGGTCGGCGTCCTCGATCGTGAACGGGTTCAGGCCCACGTACGGGGACGGCCCGTCGCCGGCCCTGCTGCGCGCCATCGCGACGGCGAGGTCGTGCCAGCGCCGCTCCCACGCGGCCTCGTCGCCCTGACACGCCCGGACGTAGGCGAGCGTGACGTCGAGTCCCGGCAGCTTCCGGCCGCCGGCCGCGTCGGACAGCGTGCTCGCCGAGAAGTGCGCGCGCCGGGACAGCTCCCGGTAGCTCGGCTTCCCCGCGTTGGTGCGCAGTTGTCGCAAGTCCGCGGCGAACAGCAGCAGTGGGCTGTCGCCTGCGTCCAGCGGACGTTCTCCCCTTGGCATCGCACTCATGCTGGCAGAGTGCGCGCAGGTCAGGGGCTTGTTGTCCGTGATCCGTTGTACGTGGTTCGCCGGACGATGGCGAACAACCCGCTAGCGGTCCTCGCGCGGTGGCCGCGGCCTGCGCTGGCCTGCCGGACGCTCACCGCGGGTGGCACCTTCCGGGCGCGGGCGGCGTGCCGGTGCGCCTTCGGGGCGAGGACGACGGGCCGGTGCGCCCTCGGGACGGGGGCGGCGCGGACGCTCCTCCTCCGCGGCCTCCTCGCGCGCGGGCTTGCGCGGGGCGGGCTTGCTGCGCGTCTTCAGCTCGGCCTTGGCCTCGCGGACCTCGTCCTTGGACGGCCGGTTCGGGTCCTTCTGGATGAAGATCCGGATGATGCCCAGCGCGACGGTGACGCCGGTCGTGATGGCCATGACCGGGAAGCTGTCGATCAGCGGCTTGGCCAGGCCGAGCGCCATGGAGGACAGGCCGCCCTTCTGCACACCGCCGGTGAGCAGCACGAGCGTGGGCACCGTGGCGGCGAGGATCAGCGGCGGCTGCACCATCGGCGCGAACAGGCTGCGGCGCTGGACCAGCAGGATGCCGGCGAGGGCGCCGAGGAAGAACACGGCGTTGAACGTCCAGCCGACGGTCTTGCTGGAGTTGATGTCGATGAACGCGCCGATGAAGGCCGGGACCAGCGCCGACAGGATCGCGGCCCACCACGGGACGCCCTTGAACGACCCGAAGATGGCCCGGTAGTTCCACGGAACGGCGTCGTAGTCCTCGATGTCGTCATCGAAGGCCGCCGAACGGTCGCGCACGTCACTCACGCCGCACACGGTAGCCGTTCCGCCATTAGGTGTTCGTGGGTCCGCTGCTTTCTCACCCAGAAGCAACCTGACGGCACGCTCCGTGCGTTTTACGCGGACTGCTCGTCCGCCCTTCGGACGAGCGGGAGCGGCGTCGGGGTGGCGGAGGCCTCGGTCAGCGGTTCCACGCTCGCCCGGAAGCCCTCCAGCGCGTCCAGCTCGCGCCGCCGTGCGGACAGGAAGCGCTGCAGGTGGGTGGTGGAGAGGTTGACGGCCTCGATGGCGGTGTCGGCGGCCCGGTTGGCGCGGCCTGCCTGCAGCCTGACCTGCTCCACGTCGTCGGCCAGCGCTCGTTCCGTGACGGCGAACATCGCGCTGGAGGCGATCACGGCGAACCCGGTCGGCCCGCACAGGAAGACGCGGCGGTCGAGCAGCCAGCGCAGCAGTTCGGGGTCGGTGTCGAGGGCGGCGACGACGGCACCGTCGTTGGGCACGAACATGATCGTGCCGTAGATCGCGTCGGCCCAGCGCTGGTAGCCCTTGCCGGCCAGTTCGGCGGCGCGGGAGCGGATGTTGCGGACGTGCACCCGCAGCGCGTCCTGGCGTTCCTGGGGATCGTCCGTTTCGACCGCTTCCGCCCAGCAGGCCATGGACATCTTCGAGTCGACCGGGACCATGCGGCCGCCGCCGACGTTGAGGACCATGTCCGGGCGCACCGCTCCGCCGCCCGCCACGTCCGTCTGGAGCGTGTAGTGGAGGTTCTCCCTCAGGCCGAGTGCGCGCGCTGTTTCAACGAGGACCTGCTCGCCGAGCTCACCGCGGCCGCTGACGCTGGAGAACGCCACCTCGTACCGCTGCAGGGCCTGCTGCTGGGCGTCGTAGCGCGCGCGTTCGGCGGTGATGGCCTGGAGCGCCTCGTCGGTGCGCCGGACGCTGTCCTGGTAGAGGCGGTGGACGAACACCAGCGCCCCGGCGCAGACGAGCGCCAGGACGAGCGAGGCGGTGATGATCACTGCGGTCACGGCACCGATGATGCTCCCTCAGAGATGTTGAACTCGATCGGGTGACACGCCGGGAACCCTCCCGGAGTTTTGTCGGACCCCGTCTCTACGGTTGGTGCCATGCGGATCCTGCACACCTCCGACTGGCACGTGGGCCGGACGTTCCACGGCCGCGACCTGCTCGTGGAGCAGGAGTCGGTGCTGAGCGGCCTCGCTGACCTGGTGTCCGACGAGAAGGTCGACGTCGTGGTCATCTCCGGCGACCTCTACGACCGCGCGGTGCCATCCGCCGACGCGGTGTCGTTGTGCGAGCGGGTGCTCATGCGGATCCGCGCGGCCGGGGCGCGGATCGTGATCACGCCGGGCAACCACGACTCGGCGGCGCGGATCGGGGTGTTCGGCGAGTTCGCCGCGGCGGGCGGGCTGCACCTGCGCACGCAGATCTCGTTGCTGGACAAGCCCGTCGAGCTGGAGGACGAGCACGGGCCCGTCGCGGTGTACGGGATTCCGTTCCTGGAACCGGAACCGGCGCGGCACGTCCTCGGGATCGCGGACAAGGGCCACGCGCCCGTGCTGACCGAGGCGATGCGGCGGATTCGCGCCGACCTGGCATCGCGCGAGGCGCGTTCGGTGGTGCTGGCGCACGCGTTCGTGACGGGCGGGGCGCCGTCGGAGTCCGAGCGCACCATCGCCGTGGGCGGTGTGCAGGACGTGTCGATGCAGGTGTTCTCCGGCGTCGACTACGTGGCACTGGGGCACCTGCACGGCCCGCAGACGCTGGCGGAGAACCTGCGCTACTCGGGCAGTCCGCTGGCGTACTCGTTCTCCGAGGCGCGGCAGCGCAAGTCGGTCTGGCTGGTGGAGCTGGACGCGGGCGGTCTCGTCGGGGTCGAACGGCGTGATCTGCCGGTGCCGCGCAAGCTCGCGACGGTGACCGGCACGCTGGCCGACGTGCTGGCCGATCCGGCGCACGCCCCGCTGGAGGACCACTTCCTGTCGGTCGTGCTGACCGACCAGGTGCGGCCGATGGACGCGTTGCGGCAGCTGCAGACGCGGTTCGAGCACGCGGTGCACGTGGAGTGGCGGCCGGAACAGGGGCTGCGGCACGCCATGACGTACGCCGATCGGGTGCGCGGCCGCACCGACGAGGAAGTGGCTTGCTGCTTCGTGTCCGACGCTCGCGGTTCCGAGCCCACCGAGGCCGAGATGTCGTTGCTGCGCGAGGCTTTCTCCGCGGTCGCGAGGGAGCAGGAGCAATGAGGCTGCACCGCCTGGAGCTCACCGCCTTCGGCCCGTACCCGCGGCCGGAGGTCGTCGACTTCGACGAACTGGGTGCCGACGGGTTGTTCCTGCTGCACGGCGACACGGGCGCGGGCAAGACGACGTTGCTGGACGCGGTGGCGTTCGCGCTGTTCGGCCGCGTGCCGGGTGCCCGTGGTGACGTGAAGAAGCTGCGGTGCGAGTACGCCGATCCGGAGGTGCCGACGTCGGTGTCGCTGGAGCTCACCGTGCAGTCGCGGCGGTTCCGGATCGTGCGCTCGCCCGAGTTCGACCGGCCGAAGAAGCGCGGCGGCGGGTTCACCACGCAGCCGGCGAAGTGCTCGTTGACGTGGCTCGAAGGCTGGGACGGCGAGGGCATCACCCGCATCGACGACGTGGCCCGCGCGGTGGAAGACCTGCTGGGCATGTCGTACGAGCAGTTCTTCCAGGTGGTCCTGCTGCCGCAGGGCGAGTTCGCCCGGTTCCTGCGCTCGGACACCGCGGAACGCGAGGTGCTGCTGGAGAAGCTCTTCGGCACCGAGCGGTTCCTCGACGTCGAGAAGTGGTTCCGCGACAAGAGGGTCGTGGCGGGGCGGGTGCTGGAGGAGCGCCGGCAGGCCGCCACCGAGCTGATGCACCGGGTGGCCGAGGCCGCGGGTGAGGAACCGTCGTTCGAGCCGGGTTGGCTGGAATCGGTGCTGGACCGGCTTTCCACGGCCGTTCGCGAGGCCGAGGCGCTGTCGGAGGAGACGGCGGGGCTGGCCGACGGCGCGGACGCGCTGCTGGCCCAGGCTCGGGTGCAGGCCGACCAGATCCGCCGCGTCCGCGAGGCGCGCGAGATGCTCGACCGCGTGGAGGCCGCCGACTCGGCCTCCTGGTTCGCCGAACGGGACGCGGCCCGCCGCGCGATCCCGGTCGTTCCGGCGTTCGGGGAGATCGCGAAGCTCCAGCAGTCCTATGAGTTCGCGGTCCGTGACGAGGCCCGTGCCGCGGAAGCGCTGGCGCGCTTGGGTTACACCGGTTCCTCGTTGCGGGAGGACGCCGAGCGCCACCGCGAGGAAGCGGGTGGGCTGGCCGAGCTGGCGGCCGAGGCGGAACGCCAGAAGTCCGACGAGCGCAGGCTCTCGGAGCTCAAGCACGCCTCGTACCAGGTGGAACGCCGCCTGCTGGCGTTGAACGCCGAGCTGGAGGTGCTGCCGGAACGCCTGGCGCAGTGCCGTGCCCAGCTGGACGCCGCCGTCGAGGCCTCCGCCAGGCTGGAGTCGTTGAAGACCCGTGCCGACGCGGCCGAGGCCCTGCCCGGTGCCACGCGGGCGTTGGAGCGCACCAAGAACGAGCTGCACCAGGCGATCGACGTCCACCAGAAGGCCAAGGACGTGCTGCAGCAGGTCCGCCACCAGCGCCTGGAGAACATGGCGATCGAGCTGGCGGCGGCACTGCAGCGCGGCAAGCCGTGCGCGGTCTGCGGTTCTCCGTCGCACCCGGCGCCCGCGCAACCGATGCTGGGTGGCGTCGACGCGCGGGACGAGGAAGAGGCCGCGCGCGACGAACAGGCCGCGCTGGACCGCCGCAACGAGGCCGAACGCGCCGCCCACGCCGCCGAGCTGCGCATCCAGGCCTGCTGGGAGGCGTTGGGGTCCGAGGAGCCCGCGGCGGCGCTGGCCGAGTACCGCGCGGCCGTGGAGCTCGCCCGCACCCGGTCGCAGCGGCAGAACGAGTTCGTCGGCCTGGAGGCCAAGACCCGGGATCTGGGCAGCGAGAAGGGCAAGGTCGAGCAGGACCTGGTGGGCCTGCGCACCGAGCACGCGTCGCTGGTCGCGGTCGTGGAGGAACGCGGTGCCCGCCTGGACAAGGCGCGCGGCGAGCACGAGGACGTACTGACCCGCCGCGATCACCTGCTGCGCCTGGCCAAGGCGCTGGTGGAGCTGGACGAGCGCCGCACCGCCCGTGCCAACGCCCTCGCCCGCGTCGAGGAGCAGCAGGCGTCCGTGGCCGCGCTGGCCGCCGAAGCGGGCTTCCCGGACGTGGACACCGCGCTGGCCGCGGCCCGTCCGGCGATCAAGCTGCAGGCGCTGGACGACCGCATCGCCGCCTGGGAACGTGCCCGCGCCACCGCCATGGCCACGCTGGAGGAGCTGGCCGAGGTCGACCCGGCCACGGCCGTCGAGCTGAACGAGGTGACCGCCGCGGCGTCCTCGGCCCGTGCCGCCGCGTCGGAGGCCGCGACGCGCCTGGCCCGTGCCCGCGCGGCGCTGGACCGGGTCGGTCAGCTGGCGGCCCGGCTGCGTGCCGAGTGGAAGTCGCTGGAGCCCCTGGAGGCCTCGTACGCGGAGCTGGACGCGCTCACCGACGTGATCAACGGCCGCGGCCAGAACTCGAAGAAGATGACGCTGCGCTCGTACGTGCTGGCCGCCCGGCTGGAGGAGGTCGCGGTCGCCGCGTCCGCCCGCCTGCACCGGATGAGCCAGGGCCGCTACAGCTTCGTGCACTCCGACTCGGCCGGCGCCCGCGGCACCCGCGGCGGCCTGAGCCTCGACGTGCTGGACGACTACTCGGGCCGGTCGCGTCCCGCGAAGACGTTGTCCGGCGGCGAGTCCTTCCTGGCCTCGCTGTCGCTCGCGCTCGGGCTGGCCGACGTTGTGGCCAACGAGACCGGCGGCGCGTTGCTGGACACGCTGTTCGTCGACGAGGGCTTCGGCACGCTCGACTCGGACACGCTCGACATCGTGATGAACACGCTCGACGAGCTGCGCGCCGGTGGCCGGGTGGTCGGGCTGGTGTCGCATGTGGAGGAACTGCGGCAGCGGATTCCCACCCGGTTGAGGGTTCGCAAGGCGCGCACGGGATCCACGCTGGAGGTGTCCCTGGGTTAGCCTCAGCTCGTGCTGTCCCACGTGGAGATCACCGCGCGCGTCACGGTCACCCCGGCCGCCCACTTCGTGTGGTCCAACCGGCTGGAGTACTCGCACGACTGCTTCGTGTGCCGCCGAGTGGGACGCGTCGTGCAGTTGCAGCACGGCATGTCGTACGGCCTGTGCGCGACCGACGAGCACCCCACGCCGATCCGGGTGAGCGCGTTCGACACGACCGACCACGGTGCCGAGCGCGCACTGCGGTGCCGGATCACGTCGTGGTGGGCGCCGTTCGACGACCTGACGCAGCCGGAGGCGCAGGCCTCCGAACTGGCCGCGGAACCACGGGTGCGGCTGCACTACCGCGTCGGCTGTCACACGTGCCGTGACAACGGGATCGACGACTGGTTGGGCCTCGAAGGCCACCTGACCTCCGGCACCGGCCCGGTCACGACCCCGTGCCCGCGGTGCGGGACGGAGCTGGTGACCGGGTCGGCGCCGGAGATCACCCTCGTCGGTTAGGCCTCGTGGGCGAGCAGCCAGCGCTTGACGTCCAGGCCCCAGCGGAACCCGCCCAGGTTGCCGCCGATCCGGATCACCCGGTGGCACGGCACGAACAGCGCCGCGGAGTTGCGCGCGCAGGCCGAGGCCGCGGCACGGATCGCGGCCGGACGCCCGGCGAGTTCCGCGTACTCGCTGTACGTCACGGGCTCGCCGGCGCGGACCGTGCGGAGAACGTCCCACGCGTGCTGGAGGAACGGGCCGGACTTCTGCCGGACCTCCACGGTGTCGATCGAGGTCAGGTCACCCTCGTGGTAGGCGATGACGGTCTTGGTGACGTCGCCGAGGTCCTTCTTCGAGGTGATCTCCGACGGCATCAGGGACGCGTGGATCTGGGGCGTCAGCAGGGCGATGTCCGCGGTCCAGCCGCTGGCCAGCACCGCTCCGTCCGGCGCGACGATCGCGGTGAACGGCCCCGCCGGGGTGTCCACAGTGGACGTGTGCGCGACGCTCATGATGTTGCTGCCTTCCTCGTCAGGTGTGCTCCCGCGTAGGAGCGCCACGGCCGCCAGTCGGGGCCGTGGGAAGCCAGGGATCGCATGCTCTCGGGGAGCACCAGCACGTCCGGTGCTCCCAGCACCCGCATGGCCACCTCGTCGGCCACTCGGGGGCCGACCAGTGGTGCGAGTTCCGCGGTCAGGTCCTCGATCGAGCGCCCCACGTCCACCGCGAGTCTGCCGGTGGCCAGCGCCTCGGTGATCGGGTGGTCGCCCGCCGAGTAGAGGTGGGTCAACGCGCCGTCCGGGACCTGCAGCGGCACGCCGGCGTACGGCGCGACCAGCCGCAGCAGGGTCTCGGCCCCGTCGACGCTGCCCGCCACCCGGATGCCGGGCGTCCTGCGGACCAGCGGGCCGATCACCGGGTCCGCGCCGAGGAACGAGTCCACGGCGACCGGGTCGGCGTCGAGGTCGAGCAGCCGGCGGATCCGGGAGACCGCCGCGCCCAGGTCGCGCATGTCGGCCAGGCGCAGCGAGCACAGGACGTGGTCGGCGGGGAACGTCAGCCGGACCGTCGCCTCGCCGTGCGGCAGCGAGAGCGTCCGGGCGTACTCGTGATCGGTCACCTCTTCGACGCCCGGCAGTGCGTGCGCCCGGAAGTGCGCGAGGAGCCCTTCCGCGTCGAACGGCGGCCGGTACGGCAGCCGCAGCACGATCCGGCCCGGCGTGCCGACGGGAGCCTTGCCGCGGCCGCGCATGTCGGACGGTGTCGAGGCGAAGACCATGCGGATGGTGTCGTTGAACTGGCGGACCGACGCGAACCCCGCCGCGAACGCGATGTCCGCGAACGGCAGCTCGGTCGTCTCGATGAGCAACCGGGCGGCGTGCGCGCGGTGGGCGCGGGCCAGCGCCAGCGGCCCGGCGCCGAGCTCGGCGGTCAGGACGCGGGTGAGGTGGCGTTCCGAGTAGCCCAGGCGCGTGGCCAGGCCGGTGACGCCGTCCCGTTCGACGACGCCGTCGCTGATCAGCCGCATCGCGCGAGCGGCCAGGTCGGCGCGCAGGTTCCACTCGGGCGAGCCGGGCACCGCGTCCGGCAGGCACCGGCGGCAGGCGCGGAACCCGGCCGACTGCGCGGCCGCGGCCGTCAGGAAGAACTGGCTGTTGCGGCGCTTCGGGGTCACCGCGGGGCACGACGGCCGGCAGTAGATGCCGGTCGTGCGGACCGCGTGGATGAAGCACCCGTCGAAACGGGCGTCACGTGCGGCGCACACCCGATACGCGTGCTCTTCGTCAATGACCATGCCAACGATCCTGCCAGCGGGAACGGGCAATGGCTCGCGGGAATCGGACATGACCGTGGCCTGCCGTAGACTCGTCACCCGTGAGTTTGACCCTCGGTATCGTCGGCCTGCCCAACGTCGGCAAGTCCACCCTCTTCAACGCGCTCACGCGCAACGACGTGCTCGCCGCGAACTACCCGTTCGCGACCATCGAGCCGAACGTCGGCGTGGTGCCGTTGCCGGACGCGCGCCTCACCAAGCTCGCCGAGATCTTCGGCTCCGAGCGCGAGGTGCCGGCCGTCGTGTCGTTCGTCGACATCGCGGGCATCGTGAAGGGTGCGTCGGAAGGCGAGGGCCTCGGCAACAAGTTCCTCGCGAACATCCGCGAGGCCAACGCGATCTGCCAGGTCATCCGCGTCTTCGACGACCCGGACGTCGTGCACGTCGACGGCCGCGTGGACCCGGCCTCCGACATGGAGACGATCAACACCGAGCTGATCCTCGCCGACCTCCAGACCCTGGAGAAGGCCATCCCGCGCCTGGAGAAGGAGGCGCGGATGCAGAAGGACCGCCGCGCCGCCCTCGAGGCCGCGCAGAAGGCCAAGGAGATCCTCGACTCCGGCCGCACCCTCTTCTCCGCACAGTCCGAAGTGGACAACTCGCTGATCCGCGAGCTCTCGCTCCTGACGACGAAGCCGTTCCTCTACGTCTTCAACGCCGACGAGGGCGTCCTGGGCGACGAGGCCCGCCAGAAGGAACTGCGCGAGCTGGTCGCCCCGGCCGACGCGGTGTTCCTCGACGCCAAGGTCGAGTCCGAGCTGCTCGAACTCGACGAGGAGTCGGCCCTGGAGCTGCTGGAGTCGATCGGCCAGCACGAGCCGGGCCTGCACTCCCTGGCCCGCGCCGGCTTCCACACCCTTGGCCTGCAGACCTACCTGACCGCGGGCCCGAAGGAGGCGCGCGCCTGGACCATCCCGCAGGGCGCGACGGCCCCGCAGGCCGCGGGCGTCATCCACACGGACTTCGAGAAGGGCTTCATCAAGGCCGAGGTCGTGTCGTTCGAGGACCTGGTCGCGGCGGGGTCGAAGGCCGACGCGAAGGCGGCGGGCAAGGTCCGCATGGAGGGCAAGGACTACGTGATGGCCGACGGCGACGTGGTGGAGTTCCGCTTCAACGTCTGAGTGGCACGGCGGCTCACTCATTCGCCCGCTCTCGAAATGAACGATCCATTTCGGTGCCGACGGGTAGGGTTCGTAAGGGTGCGCACCGAGGATATGACTGAAGGTGGCCAGAAGCCGGTGCACCACTTGCTCATTGGACGGCAGTGACAACAGGGGGCCTGACATGGCGAATGAGCGAATTACCGAAGACATGGTCGAGGCCACCCTCCGAAGGCTCGGCTTCTACGACGACGAAGAAGCGGTGGTGGTCGAGAAGCAGCAATCGGTGGTTCAGTCCATTCGCACCGCGCTTTCGAAGGCGTCCAAGTCGGGCAAGGGTGGGGCTGGCTACCCCGAATTCATCATCACCGCGCCAGCAACTCCTGACATGGTGGTGGTCGTCGAGTGCAAGGCTGAGACGAAGAACCACGAGTCCAGCACGGGTGACCAGCCTAAGGACTTCGCTGTCGACGGCGTTCTGCACTACGCACGCTATCTCTCACCCAATTACACGGTCATCGCGGTCGCAGTCTCGGGAACTCCGAGGAACAGCCGATGGTCCTTCTTCGTGGTGCCCAAGGGCACCGAGGACGTGAAGCCGCTGATGTCGCCTACCGGGGCACTGATTACCGAGCTGATCGGCATGGACGACCTGATCGCTGCAGCGTCCTTCGATCCCAAGGTTCAGCAGCAACGTGAGCGCGATCTCATCTCGTTCTCGATGGAAATGCACGAGTTCATGCGCGACGAAGCTGAACTTGAGGAGAAGGAAAAGCCGCTGGCGGTAGCCGGCACGCTCATCGCTCTCAAAGATGCAGTGTTCGCGAAGACCTACGGGGAATACCCTGCAACTGATCTCCCGGAATTCTGGATCCAATCGATAAAGAAGGTGATCAGGGAAGCGAGGCTTCCGGTTTCAAAGTTGGAGAACATCACCCAGCCCTTCACGAACATCCAGGTGCATCCTGAGCTGAGGAAGCCGACCAAGGGCTATCCGAAAGGCCTGCTCAGTGAGATTGTCACCATGCTCGCCGAGAAGGTGATGCCGTTTATCACGGTGTATCACGACTTCGACGTGGTCGGTGCCTTCTACGGGGAATTCCTGAAGTACACGGGTGGTGATGGTCGCGGGCTCGGCATCGTGCTGACTCCCAAGCACGTCACCGAGCTGTTCAGCCTGCTGGCCAATGTGACCAAAGCGGACAAGGTTCTGGATATCTGTGGCGGCACAGGTGGATTCCTCATCTCCGCGATGGTGCAGATGATGAAATCCGCCACAACCGAGGCCGAGATCGAGTCGATCAAGAGGGATCAACTGATCGGCATCGAGCAGAACCCGACGATGTACGCGCTCGCGGCATCCAACATGATCCTGAGGGGTGACGGGAAGACGAATCTGTACCAAGGTTCGTGCTTCGATCCCGCCATCACGCGGGGAGTGCGTGCGCATCGAGCCACAGTCGGCATGATCAACCCTCCGTACGCCAAGTCGAAGGAAGACCTTCACGAGCTCCGCTTCGTGGAGCATATGCTCGACAATCTGGCGCTGGGTGGAACCGGGATCGCGATCGTGCCGATCTCCTGTGCGACGGCATCCGGTGAGCACAAGCGGAACCTGCTGAAGAAGCACACGCTTGAAGCCGTGATGTCGATGCCGCCGGAGTTGTTTCACCCGGTCGGCGTAATCACCTGCATCATGGTCTTCACCGCCGGTGTTCCCCACGCGACCTCTGACCGGAAGACCTGGTTCGGGTTCTGGCGCAACGACGGCTTCGAAAAGGTCAAGAACTACGGTCGCGTCGATCGCTATGGAAGCTGGGTGAAGATCCGCGACCGCTGGGTGGAGATGTTTCGCAATCGCGAGGTCCACTCGGGTGAGTCCGTTATGCGGAAAGTCGACGCCGACGACGAATGGGTTGCGGAAGCGTACATAAGCACGGACTACGACGCGTTTTCTCCGCTAATAATGGAAGAGGTGATGCTGGACGACGCCATGCTGGCTCTGAAGAGCATGTCGTCTTCAGATGTCGCCGACATTCAACTGCGTGACCCTGCCACGTGGGTCGAGGTCGAGCTCGGATCGATCTTCGACATCCGCAAAGGGAAGCGTGTTACCGCTGCCGAGCGTTCTCCTGGCGGGACACGGTTCATCGGTGCCTCCGAGTACAACAACGGGATCACGGACATGTGTGATCTCGAACCGATTTTCGAGCCACACTGCCTCACGGTTCCGTACAACGGAAATTCGGTCGGTGTGGCCTTCTATCAAGATCGCCCGTTCTTTGCTTCCGATGACGTGCAGGTTTTGTTTCCCAAGGAGCAGGTGTCGCGCCAGGCCCTGCTCTTCGTTGCGTCGGTGATCAGATTTGAGCGTTACCGTTTCACTTATGGCTACAAGTGGAACATGGCGCGGATGAAGCAGACAAAAGTTCGCCTCCCGGCGAATCAGGACGGTTCGCCAGACTGGGAGTACATGGAGTCGCTCATGCGCCGCCTGCCGCTGCTTGGGGGCAATTAAGGGTGGAAATTGGGATGGCGTGACGCGCGCTGTGGGTAATTCGCTGACCCACGGTGATGTCATGGAGTGCCGCTTCAAGTCTGACGTGCCACTGTATGAAGGTCCCTCTGCGTGGGGGCCTTCGGTGTTTCAGGACTTGGATCGGAAGAAGCTGTCGAGATCGATCCCGGCCGGGAATGGCGCAGACAGTTCAAGGTTGCCGCAGAGGATGCCTGTTTGGAATACATCCCGGTTGGGGTTCAATTCGTAGACGTGGGCTGGAGGCCGGTTGGCATCCTCCCTAATCAGTCAGTAGTGACGGATGCCCGCTTCTGCATAATTCAGCTTGACCGTGCTGTCGCGATGCTCGGACCCTGGCGAGGTCACCTCGACGGCCAACAGACGTCTTAGGAGGCGAACCAGGTGCGGTCGGGATCAACTGACGTGGTGGTGGCAAGGAGGTCGGCTCTGATCGATTGTGCTGATCAAACCGGATGGTCATCTCCCGCTGGGCTTCAATGCCTTTTGGAGCCCGACTCATGAGTTCGAACGTGAGTGCGGTAACGACGCGACCGTGCCACGACCGCTGCGGTGCCAACATGAAGACGAGAGCTCCGTCGATCAGCTCGGTGTGGCGAAGCGCCCCCAGGAGGCGGTCCTCCGCGGACCAGCCATCCGCGCGGAGGGCGCATCCAGTTGGGCAGAGCGGTCATACCTCTACGCTAGCGGCTGGTCAGCGTGCCGGGCCGAGTTGCGCGGTGCACAGCGCGGTCGCGTTCGACGCCGCCACGTCCATGAACTCCGGCAACGGCCGCCCGTACGCCTCCGCGAGCGCCGGAATGCGGTCCGTCGACACGGACCAGCCGTGCGCGGCGAGCCACCCGGCCGGGTCCTCGACGGTCGCCACGAAGTCCGCGCCCATGCTGCGGATCCGGTCCAGCGCGTCCACCACCGGCGCGCGGTCGTCGGCCGAGGTGTCCATGTGGTCGAAGGCGAAGCGGCTGCCGGGAGCGGACAGCTCGGAGACCGTGTCGAGCAGGCGCTTCTCGTCCGGCTCGGTGAGGTACTGGAGCAGGCCCTCCGCGATCCACGCGGTGGGCCGGGCGGCGGAGAAGCCGGCGGCGGTCAGCGCGGAGGCCCAGTCCGTGCGCAGGTCGACCGGCACCACGATGCGCGTGCAGCCCGCCACCACGCCCGTGTCGGCCACCAGGCCGTCCTTGAACGCGAGCAGCTCCGGCAGGTCGAGTTCGAAGAACCGGACGTCGGCGGCCCAGGGCAGGCGGAACGCGCGGGCGTCGAGGCCGGCGGCGAGCGCGACGACCTGGGTGGCGTCGCAGGACCGCAGGAAGTCGTCGTAGAAGCGGGTGCGGACGGCCATGAACTCGGCCGCGCCCGGTGGAGCCGGCGGGATGTCGGCGCCTGCCGCGACGGCCGCCGCGAAGGGGTCGTCGTGCCACCGGTCCGGGCGCGCGGCCTCGGTCGCCCGCATCGACGCGACCCACAGCGCTGTTCTGCTCACTCCCCGCATGAGAAGAGGCTGGCAGGAAGCGGGCTCGTAGTCGACCGCACACCTAGACTCACCCGGTGTGATCGTCGAGTACCGGGTGCTGGGGCCGCTGGAGGTGCTGGCCGATGGCGTACCGGTCCCCGTTCCCGCTGGTCGCGGCCGTGTCCTGCTGGCCACGCTGTTGTTGCGCGCCAACGAGTTGGTGACCGTCGACGAGTTGGTCGACCGCGTGTGGGACGGTGAGCCGCCCGCGGTGGACCGCGCGCACAAGACGTTGCAGATGACGGTGAGCAGGCTGCGGCAGGCGCTGGGGGACGCGAACTGCGTGCAGACGTCGTCGCGCGGCTACTCGGCCCTCGTCCGGCCCGACCAGCTCGACCTCACCCGCTTCCGCGCGCTCACGGCCCAGGGTGAACACCGTGCCGCGCTGGAGTTCTGGCGCGGCCCGGTGCTGGCGAACGTCGCCTCGGAGTCGCTGCACCGCGACGACGTGCCCCGGCTGGTGGAAGAGCAGGTCGTGGCGCTGGAACGCCGCATCGACCAGGACCTGGCCCGCGACACCGACGTGCTGGTGCCGGAGCTGCGGGCGCTGGTGGGCCGCTACCCGTTGCGCGAGACGTTCTCGGCGCAGCTGATGCTCGCGCTGCACCGCTCCAACCAGCAGGCCGAGGCGCTCGCGGTCTACCAGGAGGTGCGCGACCGCCTCGTCGACGAGCTCGGCGTCGATCCCGGCCCACGGCTGCGCGAGGCGCACGAGCAGGTGCTGAGCGGCGAGGTGCCGACCGTTTCCGTGCCCCGCCAGCTCCCGGCCCGGGTCCCGCACTTCGTCGGCCGCGAGGAGGAACTGGCCCGGCTGACCCGGATGCTGGCCGCGCGCCCCGGCGAACCCGTGCTCATCTCGGCCATCAACGGCATCGGCGGGGTCGGCAAGACCGCGCTCGCGCTCGAGTGGGCGCACCAGGTGGCCGACCGGTTCCCGGACGGCCAGCTGTACGTGAACCTGCGCGGCTTCGACACGCGGGCCGAGCCGCTGGACCCGCTCACCGTGGCCCGCGACTTCCTGCTGGCGCTCGGCGTGCCGGCGAAGGACGTCCCCGCCTCCGAGGACGCGGTGCTCGCCGCCTACCGGTCGGCGCTGGCCGAACGGCGGGTGCTCCTGCTGCTCGACAACGCCCGTGACGTGGCGCAGGTCCGCCCGCTGCTGCCCGGCGGCGCGGCGAACCTGGTGCTGGTCACCAGCCGCAACCGGCTCAGCGGGCTGGTGGCGAGGGAGGGCGCCCAGCCGGTCGCGTTGGACGTGCTCGACGACCGGGCGGCGATCGATCTGCTGACCGAACGGATCGGCGAACAACGGGTGGCGGCCGAGCCTGATGCGGCGTCACGGCTGGTCGAACGCTGTGCGGGCCTGCCGCTCGCGCTCGGCGTCGTGGCCGCCCGTGCGGCGTTCGGTGACCCGCTCGCGTCACTCGCGGACGAGCTGGAGCAGGAGCGGCTCGACGCACTCGACCTCGACGACACCTCTGGTGTCCGCAGGGTCTTCTCGTGGTCGTTGCGGGCGGTCAGCGAGGCTGCCGCCGGACTGTTCGTGCTGCTGGGTGTGCATCCTGGTCCGGACTTCTCCGTCGAGGCCGCGGCGAGCCTCGCCGCGGTCCCACGCGTGCAAGCCCGGCGGATGCTCACCGAACTCGCCAACGGCAGCCTGGTCATGGCTCAGGGCAGCCGTTTCACCCTGCATGACCTCGTGCGGGACTACGTCGCAGAGCGTGCTGCCGAGTTGCCGCCGGACCAGCGGGCCGATGCGTCGCACCGCATGTTCGACCACTACCTGCACACCTCGCTGGAGGCGAACCAGCGGACGGAGCTCACGGTCAGCTGGCCGCCGCTGGCGCCACCCTCGCCTGCCGTCGTCCTGGCCGCGATCCCGGACTGGCAGGCCGCGGACGAGTGGTTCCGCGTCGAATGGAGGGTGCTGCTGAGGGTGTTGACGGAGATGGTGGCGGCCGGCGCGGACGATCTGGTGTGGCGACTGGGCTACACCCTGCACCTCCCGTTGCTGCGACCGAGGCGGTTGGCCGAGGTCGAGGCTGCCGAACTGCTCGCCCTGGCCGCGGCACAACGGCGGGACGATGTTTTCGGGCAAGCCCGGCTGCACCGTGCGCTCGGAGGCGTGTACATCGCCAAGACCGACTACTCCCAGGCGGAACACCACCTGCGCTCCGCGCTGCGATGCGAGGAGGAACGGGGCAACGACACCGGGCGTGTGGACGTTTCCCGCGGTCTGGCATACGTCTTCGAAATGCAGGACCGGTTGCCGGACGCGTTGGCGATGTTGCAGCGTGTGCATCACATCGTTGTGGCTGGGCTCGTGAGCAAGTACCAAACAGCTGTGTTCCTGGGTGCGCTCGGCCGTGTTCATCACCTGATGGGTGACAGCGCACGTGGCCTTGAGCTGTGCCTAGAGTCGGACGCGCTGTACACGGAGCTCGATCAATCGGTGGGCACCACCGCCGTGACCACGGTCTACGAGACCCTCGGGGACATCTACCTGGCCATGGGGAGACACGGCGAGGCCGCGGTCCAGTACCAGAGGGCGGTGTCGATGTTGAGGGCCATCCACGGCGTCGCTGATCTGGCCGATGCACTGGCGGGGCTGGCGAAGGCCCACCTCGCCGCGGGAGACCGCGGAGCTGCTCGGACAGCGCTGGTAGAAGCGGTGCAGATCTACGAGGAGCTGAGGTCCGCGAGAACCGGGGAAGCCCGGGAACTGCTCGCTTCACTCGATTAGGTTTGTACCGACCTCTGTGGGGTAACCAGGTGAAGGATTCCCCACCTGGAGGTGTCATGATCGTTCTCGGTCTGATCCTGCTCGTCGTCGGATGGCTGGCCGGTATCAGCATTCTGACGACCATCGGAGTGGTGCTTCTGGTGATCGGCGCGATCCTCGCCGTCCTCGGCGCAGTGGGCAAGCCGGTCGGCGGTCGTGCGCACTATTTCTAATCGCCGCAGAAGCACGTGAGATGCAAGTGAAGGGGTGAGCCTCCACAAGGGAGGCTCACCCCTTTTGCTTGCGCTGCAACGGCTTACACGTTGCCCTTGGTCCGGGCGGCCACGAAGAACACGCCGAACGCGACCCCCAGCATGGCCAGAGCGGCGACAGCGGCGACGACAACATCAACAGACATGACTGATGAAACTCCCTCTTGCGATCTCTCCCGTCCTTATGACGCCGGGGTACCCCCGGAAGTTGCCTCGGGTAACGTTTTCGGGGTGAAACTCCGTGCTGTGGAAGCGCGTGTGCTCTCCGTAGCACCGTGGCTGCTCGCGTTGTCGGTCGCCGGGCACCTGTTGATGGTCGCGTTCCAGACGAAGATGACCATGATCGACCTGCTGGTGTACCGCAACGGGTCGCCGCACCTGTTCTCCGGCGACCTGTACGAGTGGCGGCTCGACCAGTACGCGGACGTGTTCCCGCTGCCGTTCACGTACCCGCCGTTCGCGGCCGCGATCTTCACGCCGATGAGCTGGATCCCGTGGGAGGCGTCGCGCTGGGTCTGGCAGCTGATCTGCCTGGCCTGCCTGTACTTCATCGTGCGCACGAGCCTGAAGCTGCTGAAGCTGGACGACCCGCGGCGCGCGATGTTCTGGACCGCGCTGGTGCTGTGGATCGAGCCGGTGCGCACCACGCTCAACTACGGGCAGATCAACCTGGTGCTGTGCGCGATCCTGGTCGGCACGCTCGCGAGTGCGCGCAACTGGGTCGGTGGCGCCGGCGTGGGTTTCACGGCGGGCATCAAGCTGACGCCCGCTATCTCCGGTTTGTACTTCCTGGTCCAACGCCGGTGGATGGCCGCCGTGTGGTCGTTCGTCGCGTTCGTGGCGGTGTACGGCATCGGCTGGGCGATTTCGCCGTCGCAGTCGGACAAGTTCTGGTTCCAGCTGCTCGGCGACGCGAGCCGGGTCGGGCCGGTCGGCAGCGCGATCAACCAGTCGCTGCGCGGGGCGTTGAGCCGCACGGTCGGTCACGACGTCAAGACCGGGCCGATCTACCTGGTCGCCGTGCTCGTCGTGGCCGCGCTGACCTGGTTCGCGGTCAGCAGGACCAAGGACGTGCTGGCGTTGATCGTCAGCGTGCAGCTGCTCGGGCTGCTGGTCTCGCCGATCTCGTGGAGCCACCACTGGGTGTGGATGGTGCCCGCCCTGCTGTGGCTGATCTACGAGGGCGGACACCTCCTGTGCAAGATCACCGCCGGCCTGTGGGTGCTGCTGACCGGCGGCTACCTGATCTCGTTCCTGCTGCTGGCCCAGCCGAACATCTGGGACTTCGCGCGCCCCTGGTACTTCGTGGTGCTCGGCTGGGGCTACCCGGCGGCCGGGATGCTCACGCTCGTGGCGATCGGCCTAGCAACCCGGCGTCAGCGGGACGAGCTGCTGCCCGGCGATGAGGAAGCTGCCCACAGCGAACCCAGCGGTGTCGCCGGCTGAGGCGGGCCGCCACGAGTTGCGGGCCGCGACCCAGCCGAGCATGCCGTCGGTGTCCAGCGCGGTGAGGAGCGCCTGCCAGCCCTTCTGCACGTACGGCAGGTAGGTGTCCTTGTCGAGCACGCCCGCGTTGATGCCCGCCGCGAACGCGTAGGTGAGCATCGCGGTGGCCGCGGAGTCCTTGCCGGTGGCGCCCCAGAAGCCGTCGTGGTGCTGCAGGTACCGCAGGGTGTGCGCGGACTTGCGCAGCGTCCTCGCGTAGTCGGCGCGGTACGGGTTGTCCTTCGGCAGCGCCAGGATCGCCTTGGCGAGGCCCTGCACGGCCCAGCCGTTGGTCTGCACGTTCAGGCTCCACAGGCCCGTGACCTCGTTGAACGTGCGGTGCTTGAGCGAGCGGTAGGACTTGTAGGAGTAGTCGAGCAGGTCCTGGTTCAGGTCGGCCACGGCGATGCGGGTGAACGAGGGCAGGGCCATGTTCAGCGCGTCCGGTGACTTCCAGTAGTCGTACTTCCCGGTCTTGGCCTGGGCGTACAGGTTGTCCCGCAGCGGCTGGAGCACCTCGGGCTGCGGGTGGAAGTAGGACACGTCGAGGTAGGCCTCGCCGCTGGACTGCGCGTCCGGCGCGTACGGGTTCGCCGGGTCGAGCGGCAGCAGGTACTTGTTCGCCTGCACCCACGGCCACGTCTTGTGGTTGCTGATGCCGGTCGTCCGCACCTGGGCGAGGTTGCCGACGTGGAAGTTCGCGTTGGACCAGTTGTTCGCCTTGAGGTCGGTGCCCTTGTCGAGCCAGGCGAAACTGGCCTTGATCATCGTGTCCGTCAGGGCGCACGGCACGGCCTGAGCCGCCGCCGGCGCGATCAAGAGGCTGCCTGCCAGCGCCACGACGAACAGAGCTGTGTTTGATTTTTTGCGCAGCAACCGCATGAGGGTGTTCCCTCTCCTGTCCGCGGGCGGCGGCAGCGCACATCTTGACCGAATCAGGCCAGCGCGTCCAGGACCCCGTCGATTTCCTCGGCGAGAGATACGTCGAGCGCGGTGATTCCTCCCTTGTAGTGGGTGCTCAGGCGGAAGGTGAGGGTCTTGTAGCGGATGTCGACGTCCGGGTGGTGGTTGTCGTTCTCCGCGATCTCCGCGACCCGGTTCACGACCATGATCGCCTGCGCGAAGCTCTCCAGCTCCACCGTCCTGACCAGCGCCGCGTCCTGGGCGGTCCAGTCGGGCAGCTTGGGCAGCACGTCGTTCAACTGATCGTCGCTCAACAGCTCGGCCATGTCCTGATCGTCCCACCACGTCACGTAAGCTGCGCGTTTGCCACGGGAGTCCGGTGAAGCGCCGGGCTGAGAGGAGGGCTCGCAAGCCCTCGACCGTCCACCTGATCCGGGTCATACCGGCGTAGGGAGAGATTTGACGTGAGAAGGATTTTCGCTGTCGTCGCCGCTTTGGCGCTGACCGGTTGTTCGGCCGGTACGTCGACCGCGCCGCAGAAGCACGAGGTCACGTTGGTGACCCACGACTCGTTCGTCGTGAAGCCGGAGGTGCTGGACGAGTTCCAGAAGTCCTCGGGGATCACGGTCAAGCAGATCGCGAACGGTGACGCGGGCGAGCTGACGAACAAGCTGGTGCTCACCAAGGCCAACCCGATCGGCGACCTGGCGTTCGGCGTCGACTCGACGTTCGCCTCGCGGGCGCTGTCCGAGGGCGTGTTCGCCGCCTACGCCTCGCCGGAGGCCTCGAAGGGCGCGCAGCGGTACAAGGTCGACGACACCGGGCGCCTGCACGCCGTGGACGTCGGTGACGTGTGTCTGAACATCGACCCCGCGAAGCTCGGCGGCGCCGAGCCTGCCTCGTACGAGGACCTCGTCGACCCGAAGTTCAAGGACGAGTTGGTCGTGGAGAACCCCGCCACGTCCTCGCCGGGGCTCGCGTTCCTGCTGGGCACGATCGCGAAGTTCGGCGAGAACGGCTGGCAGGAGTACTGGACCAAGCTCAAGGCCAACGGCGTCAAGGTCGTGAGCGGCTGGGAAGAGGCCTACAACCAGGAGTTCTCCGCCACCAAGGGCACGCGGCCGATCGTGGTGTCCTACGCCTCGTCGCCGTCGGCGGAGGGTGGGAAGACGAAGGCCGTGCTGGACACCTGCTACCGGCAGGTCGAGTACGCGGGTGTGCTGGCCGGGGCCAAGAACCCCGCTGACGCGCAGAAGGTGCTGGACTTCCTGCTGGGCGAGAAGTTCCAGGCCCAGGTGGCCGAGCAGATGTACGTCTACCCGTCGCGCGAGGGGGTCGCGCTGCCCGAGTCGTGGGCCAAGGACGCCCCGCTGCCGCCGAACCCGCAGACCCTGCCCGCGGACAAGGTCAAGGACAACCGCGAAGCCTGGGTCGAGCAGTGGCGCAAGCTCGTGCAGGGCTGAGCGAGCCTGACCTGGGCGGGGTCTGGCTGTTCGAGTGGGGGCGGCGCGAGGTCGGGGAGGCCTGATGGTGGCGCGGTCTGGCCGGGCGCCGGCGGCGGGAGGCCTGATCTCGGCGCGTTCTGGCTGGTCGGCGGCCTCCTTGCTGCCGCTGGCCTTCCTCGCGCTCTTCTTCGCCTGGCCGGTCCTCGCGATCGTCTCGCTCGGCTTCCGCAAGGGCGGTGTCGCCGAGGCGCTGTTCTCCGCCGAGACCTGGCAGCTCGTCGGCTTCACCCTCGGCCAGGCCGCCGCGTCGACCCTCGTCGCGGTGGTCGCCGGGTTGCCCGTGGCGTTCGTGCTGGCCCGGTGCCGGTTGCGCGGCCTCGGGATCGTGCGCGCGGCCGTGATGGTGCCGTTCGTGCTGCCGACCGTGGTGGTGGGTCTGGCGTTCCGGACGTTCTGGCCGGACGGCGGGGTGCTTCCGATCGTGCTGGCCAACGCGTTCTTCAACGTCGCCGTGGTCGCGCGGACCGTGGGCGGGCTGTGGGCGCACACGGATCGGCGGGCCGAGGACGCGGCTCGGGCGCTCGGGGCTTCTCGGCCGCGGGCGTTCGCGTCGGTCGTGCTGCCGGCGTTGGCGCCTGCGATCGGGTCCGCGGCGGCGGTCGTGTTCCTGTTCTGCGCCACGAGTTTCGGAGTTGTGCTGGTGCTGGGCGGGTCGCGGTACCGGACCTTGGAGACCGAGATCTACCTGCGGACGGTCGAGCTGTTCGACCTGTCCGGGGCGGCGGCGTTGTCGTTGCTGCAGTTCGCCGCGGTGCTGGCGGTGCTCGTGCTGGGGGCGTTGGCCCGGCGTCGGCGGGAGACCGCGTTGGCGTTGCGCGGCAGGGAAGAGCTGGCGCGACGGCCGTCCGGTGGTGAGTGGTACGTGGTCGCCGCGGCGGTCGTGGTCGTGGTGGCGCTGCTGACGCCGGTCGTCGGGCTGGTGGCGCGGTCACTGTCCACCCGGGACGGTTGGAGCTTCGCCGGGTACGCGGCGCTGGCGTCGCGCGGCGATCGCGGAACGCTGGCGGTGACCGGTCTCGACGCGGCGGTGAACTCGGTGCGGACCGCGTTCGACGCGACGCTGGTGGCGCTGGTGGTCGGGGTGTTCTCGGCGGTGGTGCTGGTCGGGTTGCGGCGGTCGGGTTCGCGCGGTGCCGAGGTGCTCGACACGGCGTTGATGCTGCCGTTGGGCGTGTCGGCGGTGACGGTCGGTTTCGGGTACCTGGTGACGATGGACGCGTTGCCGGGCGACTTCCGGACCTCGCCGCTGCTGGTGCCGTTGGCGCAGGCCCTGGTGGTGACGCCGTTGATCGTGCGGATGGTGTTGCCGGTGTTGCGGGCCGTGGACGAACGGCTGCGGCAGGCGGCGGCGACGCTGGGCGCCTCGCCGGTGCGGGTGTGGCGCGAGGTGGACCTGCCGCTGGTCGGGCGGTCGCTCGTGGCGGCGGCCGGGTTCGGGTACGTCGTGGCGCTGGGGGAGTTCGGGGCGACGAGCTTCCTGGCGCGGCCGGACGCGCCGACGTTGCCGGTGGTGATCGCGCGGTTGATGGCGCGGCCGGGGGAGTTGAACAGTCAGATGGCCTACGCGGCGTGCGCGCTGCTGATGGTCGTCACGGTCGGGTGCGTGCTGCTGATCGAACGGTTGCGCGTGCCGAGCAGCGGGGAGTTCTGATGGCGCTGGAGCTCGGCTCGATCACCGTCCGTTATGGACAGACGACCGCGGTGTCGGACGTGTCGCTGTCGGTGGCGGACGGCGAGGTCGTGGCTCTGCTGGGGCCGTCGGGCTGCGGGAAGTCGACGTTGCTGCGCACGATCGCCGGGCTGGAGAAGCCGTCTTCCGGTTCGGTGCGATGGGATTCCTCGGATTTGGCCGGCGTTCCGGTGCACCGGCGCGAGTTCGGGCTCGTCTTCCAGGACGGGCAGCTGTTCCCGCACCGGTCGGTGGCGGGGAACGTGGGTTTCGGCCTGCGGATGCACGGGGTGGACCGCGAGGAACGCGAGAAGCGGGTGCTGTCGTTGCTGGAGCTCGTCGGGCTGGAGGGCTACGCGGACCGGCGCGTGACGCAGCTGTCCGGTGGTGAGCAGCAACGGGTGGCGCTGGCGCGGGCGCTGGCTCCCTCACCTCGGTTGTTGCTGCTGGACGAACCGCTGTCGGCGCTGGACCGGGCGTTGCGGGAGCAGCTCGCGGTCGACCTGGCGCGGTTGTTGCGCGAGGCCGCGACGACCGCGCTGGTCGTGACGCACGACCACGACGAGGCGTTCACGCTGGCCGACCGGGTGGCGATCATGTCGCGCGGCCGGATCGTCCAGGTCGGACCGCCGGCAGAGGTGTGGTCGTCGCCGGTCGACGTGGAGACCGCGAAGTTCCTGGGGTGCAACAAGTTCGTGCCCGGCTCGTTCGTCGGGCTGGACGTCGCGCGGGTCGGGTTGCGGGCCACGGCGCTGCGGGTGGACGACTCCGGGCCGTTGGAGGGCACGGTGCTGGAGCGGGTGCATCGGCGTGATCACGTGCGGTTGCTCGTGGAGATCGACGGCGACGAGTACGAGGCCGTCGGACCGGTGTCGGTGGGCGACCGCGTGCGGCTCCAAATTGACTTGGACGGCGTTGCCCGAATCGGTTAGCTGGGGGTCCTATGGGATCTCTTGATGGACGAGTCGCGCTCGTCACGGGCGTGAGCAGGCGGCAGGGCATCGGGTACGCGATCGCACGGCGGCTGGCGTCGTTGGGCGCGGATCTGTTCGTGCAGCACCACGTGTCGCACGACGCTTCGCAGCCGTGGGGCGCCGACTCGATCGAAGACGTCATCGCGGGCATCGGCGGTCGCGTGCGGCACCTCGGCCTCGATCTGACCGAGCCGGACGCGCCGGACCGGCTCGTGGCCGCCGCGGTCGAGGCGTACGGGCGCGTCGACGTGCTCGTGTGCAACCACGCGCTCAGCGGGTCGGACGGGCCGTTGGGCGAGCTGGACGCGGCCATGCTCGACCAGCATTACGCGGTGAACACGCGGTCGTCGATCCTGCTGACGCAAGCGTTTGCGCGTCAGCACGACGGCGCGCGCGGCGGGCGGGTCGTGTTCATGACCTCCGGGCAGAACCTGGGACCGATGCCGAACGAGGTCGCGTACGCGGCGTCGAAGGGCGCGCTGGTGGGCATCATGTCGACGCTGTCGCACCACCTGATCAGGCGGGGGATCACGATCAACGCCGTGAACCCCGGCCCGACCGACACCGGTTACGCGAACGAGGAGACGAGGGAGTGGGTGCGGGAGCGGATGCCGCTGGGGCGCTGGGGCGAGCCGGACGACGCCGCCCGGCTGGTCTCCTGGCTGTGCACCGACGACGCCGAGTGGATCACCGGTCAGGTGATCAACAGCGAGGGCGGCTTCCGGTGACGACGTCCCACGAACCGGCCGGGTACGAGTGCCCGTTCTGCTTCCTGCTGGCCGGTGGGGAGACCGAGATCGACAGTCCGCGCGACATCGTGCTGCAGACCGACCGGGCGACGGCGTTCGTGGCATCTGGCTGGTGGCCGAACAACCACGGCCATGTGCTCGTGATCCCCAACGCGCACCACGAGAACATTTACGAGCTTCCCGCCGAGTACGGACACGCGGTGCACGACGTGGTCCGCGAGATCGCCATCGCGATGCGTGCTTCGTACGGCTGCGACGGCATCTCGACCCGTCAGCACAACGAGCCCGCCGGTGGCCAGGACGCGTGGCACTACCACGTCCACGTGTTCCCGCGGTACGACGGCGACGACCTGTACGGGTCGAAGCCGCTACCGGGGTTCGCCACCGGCGAGCAGCGTTGGGCCTACGCCGACAAGCTGCGCGCGGCGCTCAGCTGTCCTTCGTGACCAGGCGGATCGCCGCCAGCCCCGTGCCGATCAGCAGGTAGCAGCCCGCGAGCAGCGTGCTGTTCCAGATCTGGTCGGGCGGGATCGGGTCGCGCATCACGTCGACCAGGCCGGGGAAGCCGGTCGTGATCAGGAACGGGTGCAGCCAGTCCAGCGAGGAGAACTGCCCCAGCACCTGGAACACGATGATCGTCGTCATCGTCGCCGCCTGCACCACCAGCGGGTGCTCGGTGGTCGCGCTGACGGCGAGGGCGACCGCGCCGATCGACACCATCTGGAACGTCACGAGCACGATGAACAACGCGATGCGCAGCAGGCCTTCGCCGGTGGTCAACGTCGTCCCGGTGAGCGTCACCATGCCGTTGGTGCCCAGGAACGCCGTGCCGGCGATGATGCCCACGACCGCCATCAGCGTGACGGCGAAGAGCGACATCGCGGTGAGCCCGAACAGTTTCACGAACAGCAGCCGCACCCGTGACACCGGCGCGACCAGCAGGCCGCGCAACGTGCCGTGCTGCGCCTCGCCCGCGAGGCCGTCCGCCGCCCAGATCGACGCCACCAGCGGCAGCAGCAGGTTGAGCGACAGGAACAGCGTGAAGATCGGCACCACCAGGCCGTTGCCCTGCAGGATCGCGGCGAGACCGGGTCCGCCGCCGCTGTCGCCCGCGGCCCAGATGCCGAAGCTGATGATGATCGGCACCAGGACCAGCCCGAACAACCCGATGATGGTCCGCGGCCGGCGCAGCATCCACCGCACCTCGGAACCGAACTGACGCGCGATCATCGCGGTCCCCCGTCCAGCGTGTCCACAGAGGACATTCCGCGCTCGGCCTCCTCGGCCTCGGTGAGCCGCGCGAACAGCTCCTCCAGACCGGTCTTCCACCTCGTCGCCTCGTAGACCCCGACACCGGCCTTCACCAGCGTCTCGATCACCTGCGGCGCGCTGGTTCCGGCGAGCTCCACCCGCAGTCCCTCGCCGAGCGGGCGGGCGGAGATCTTGGCGCCGCGCAGTGCGCTCAGCGCGGTCTCCACGTCCGGGGTGATCACCTGGAGCGCCGAGCCGCCCGCCTGCAGCAGCTCGGTCAGTTCCCCTTGCGCCACCACGGTTCCGCGGTGCAGGACGGCGACGTGCGTGCAGGTCGCCTCGACCTCGCTGAGCAGGTGGCTGGAGACCAGCACCGTGGTGCCCTGGCGGTGCAGGTCGGCGATGATCTTGCGGATCTCGCGCGTGCCCGCCGGGTCGAGGCCGTTGGTCGGCTCGTCCAGCACGACCAGCTTGCGCGGCACGAGCAACGCCGCGGCCAGGCCGAGACGTTGCTTCATGCCGAGCGAGTAGCCCCGGTACCTGCGGTGGGCCGCCTGGGCGAGCCCGACTCGTTCGAGCGCGTCCTCGACCGCCTGCTTGATGTCGCGCTTCCGCAGCAGCGGTTCGAACGCGGCACACCTGACGAGGTTCTCCCGCCCGCTGAGGAACGGGTGGAACCCCGGACCCTCGACCAGCGCGCCCACGTGCGGCAGCGCCTGCTCGGCCCCGTCGGGAAGACGCTTGCCGAGCAGCTCGATCTCCCCCTGGGTCGGCCGCACCAACCCGAGCAGCATGCGGATCGTGGTCGTCTTGCCCGACCCGTTGGGGCCGAGCATGCCGAGCACGGCCCCCTCCGGCAGCTCCAGGTCGACGCGGTCGACGGCGACCGTGCTCCCGTACTCCTTGCGCAGACCCCTGGTCCGCGCGGCGACGGCGGTCGGCTTCTCCGTCGTCACCGGCGCGCTGGTCGAGGTGGTCACTTCACCTGTCCGATCGTGTCGAACAGCACCTGCTCGGGCACGGCACCCGCCGCCACGCGGCCGTCGTCCGCGATCAGGATCGTGGCGACCTTGGTGTTGAACAGCTTGCCGCTGCCCCAGCTGCCGCTGACCTTCTTCGTGAACCGGTCCACCAGCCCCTGAGCCTCGGCCGGCACCTTGGTCATGGCCTCAGCCGGGATCCTCGCCCCGACGACCGTGTCCCAGCCGCTGCCGAAGACCTGCGGGTTCTCACCCCGCAGCGCCTGCTCCAGCCCCAGCTCCGGCTGCCGCTGGTGCTTCTGCTGCTTCTCCTTGGCCTCCGGCGTGGTGACCTTGGCGCCGGCCGGCGGCGTGAACTCGAACAGCTTCGCGTCCTGCGGCCCCACGTCGATCTGGCTGAAGCCGACGGTGGCCGCCGGTTCCGCGGTGCCGTTGGTGAGGACGGCGACCCGCAGCGGCATCTTCAGCTCGGAGTCGACCGCGATCCGCACCTCGCGGACCAGGGTCTTCTCGGTGGCCTTCGGCGTCAGCACCAGCTCGTAGGCCGCGCGGTTGGCCACGCGGGCCGTGCCGTCGACCGTGATGTCGCTGAACTCCTTGGTCTTGCCGATGATCTCCTTGGCCGCGGTGGCCGGGTCGGCCGCCTTCTGCTCGGCGGCCTCCGGCTTGACGGAACCGAGCCGGTCGAAGCCCTCGGACTTCGTCACCTCGTTGTCCGCCGAGTTCCACGACCACACGGTGGTGCCGTCGTTCACGACGGTCTGCTCGGACTGGCCGTTGGGCAGCGCGAGCCTGAACTTGTCGTTGCCGTCCGTCCAGATCCGCGCGCTGTGCTTGCCGTCGGCGAGCTGCGGGATCTCGGCGATGGCCGGGAGACCGAGCTTGTTGTCGACCTCCACGGTGCCGCCGAACGCGCCCGGCTTCGCGGTCAGGACCTGCTCCACCAGGGTTTCCGGGGAGACGGTCGGCAGGGATGGTGGCTGGCCAGCGCCTGCGGGCATGGCGAGCAGGCTGAGGCCTGCCGCTCCGGTGAGCACACCGGCCGCTGCCGCGGCCAGGGTCACCTTTCGCTTGTTCATTCTTCTGTCCCCTCCTCCAAGGGCTTGTGGGTCCAGCTTGGTGGTGGGTTGCTGAGATGGTGCTGAGACTAGTTCCACCAGCGGTTTTGTGCCTGCCGGTGGCGGTTTTCGAAGCGTTGCTGAGAGTCGGCTGAGATCTTGCGGGCGGCGGAGCCGAGAGCGCGGCATGCTGTGCGGTGTGAAGCCTCGAGTGCTGGTCGTGGACGACGAAGTCGGCGTGCGCCGGGCGTTGGAGCGCGGGCTGGCGGCCGAGGGGATGGAGGTCGTCACGGCCTCCGACGGACCCACGGCGTTGCGGGTGGCGTTGACCGGGGCGTTCGACGTGGTGCTGCTGGACATCATGCTGCCCGGGCTGTCCGGGTACCGGGTGTTGCAGCGGATGCGGGCCGACGGGGTGCGGACGCCGGTGTTGATGGTGTCGGCGAAGGACGGGGAGATCGACCAGGCGGACGGGCTGGATCTCGGCGCCGACGGGTACCTGGTGAAGCCGTTCAGCTTCGTGGTGCTGGTGGCGCAGGTCCGGGCGTTGCTGCGGCGCGGGGGCGGGGCGCGGCGGAGGCTGACGTTGGGGGACCTGGTCATCGACCGCGGGTTGCGCGAGGTCAGCTGGGCCGGGCAGGACGTGTCGCTGAGCCCGCGGGAGTACGCGGTGCTGGACGTGCTGGCGTCGCGCGCCGGGTCGGTGGTGACCAAGGACGAGCTGTTGCGGACCGTCTGGGGTGACGAGCAGGCGGCCACGCGGAACGCGGTCGAGGTCTACGTCGGGTACCTCCGGCGCAAGCTGGAGGCGGTCGGGGCGGGGGAGGTCGTGCGGACCGTGCGGGGGCACGGGTACATCGCGTCCACTCCGGACCTCGACAACGCGTTGGGGAACAAGTGAGTCCTCGCCGCTGGTGGTTCCGGCGCACCTTGCGCTTCCGGATCACCGTGGTGGCGACCGGGGTGGCGTTGTTGTGCCTGCTGGCTTTCACGGGGCTGGCGCCGGCGTTGATCGGGCTCATCCAGATCACCGCGGTGGACCAGGAGCTGGCCAAGGCGCCGCCGCGGGTGCTGGACGTGTCCGGGGTGCCGGTGGACGGGAAACCGCCGCTTCCGTTGACGGCGCAGGACATCCGGACGTTGAAGGCCGGGGAACCGGTGCTGCGGCTGGAAGGGGCCTCCGCGCAGCGGTGGCGGGGGCACGTGGTGTTCACCGGGGACGGCACGCCGCGGCTCGAGGTGTACGGCAGCACGTTGCTCGGGTACGAGAAGGCCAACACGCTGGGAACCCGGTGGCTCGCGGTGGCGGCGGTGCTCGTGGCCGGGTTCGTGGGGATCGCCACCTGGCTGTCGGTGCGGTCGTCGCTGCGGCCCGTGGAACGGATGCGGGTGGCGGCCGGGGAGCTGCCGCACGGGGAGCGGTTGCCGGTGCCGCCGTCGCGGGACGAGCTGCAGGCGCTGGCCGAGGCGCTCAACGCGTTGCTGGCGCGGCGGGACGAGGCGTCGGACCGGTTGCGGCGGTTCACCGGGGACGCGGCGCACGAGCTGAGGTCACCGGTGGCGTCGGTGCGGGCGCAGGCCGAGGTCGCGGTGGCGCATCCCGATCCGGACTTCTCGATCGAGGTGCTGGAGTCGGTGGTCGAGGAGTCGATCAGGCTCAGCGCGCTGGTGGACTCGTTGCTCATCCTGGCTCGCGCGGACACCGCGGCACCGCCCCGGGCCGAGGCGGTGGACCTGGTGCTGGAGGCCGAGGCGGCGATCGCCCGGCTCGACACGGAGCTGCTGGTGCGGTTGAACGCGCCGCCGTCGGCGTGCCTGGTGGCGGCGACCAGGTCCGAGGTCGAGCTGGTGCTGGACAACCTGATGCGCAACGCGGCCCGGTACGCGTACTCGACGATCACGCTGACGTTGGTGCCGGTCGGGCGGGACGTGCGGTTGCTCGTGGACGACGACGGGCACGGGATTCCCGTGGAGCACCGGGCGAAGGTGTTCGACCGGTTCCACCGCGTCGAGGAGGACCGCGGGCGGGCGTCGGGTGGGTTCGGGCTCGGGCTCGCGCTGGTGGCGCATCTCGTGCAACGGCGGGGCGGGTCGGTGCGGGCCGCGGAGTCGCCTGCCGGTGGTGCGCGTTTGGAGATCCGCTGGCCGTCCTGGTAGGCAACCTCAGTGCCAGAGTTGCGAGCGTCGGCGCTGGTCGACGCGCCTGTTGCCGTTGTTGCCGGTGCCCTGCTGGACACCGCGTTGATCACCGGGTTCGGGGTGAAGGTGCCCGGTCCCCTGCTGTGCCTCGGGGACGTGCTCACCGGGCCGTTCGGGGTCGAGCTGACGGTCACGCGGGCTGATCTGTCCGGGGTGTCGGCGGCCGGTGACTTCCTGGAGCTGCACACGGATCTCGTGGTCACCGGGGCCGGGACGATGGTGATCGACCGGGTGAGCTGGACGACCGTCGGCGGCGTGGTCGGGCGGTTCGCGGACGTCACGGTCGGGCGCGGGATGGCGTTGCGGGTGCTGGAGAAGCGGTCGGCGTTGCTGGCGCGGCGGTGCCAGGAGCTGAGCGCGGCACGAGTGGTCGTCGGAGCGGCGATCGTCCGGAGTGGACGGTTGCTGGCCCAGCAGCGGTCCTACCCGGAAAGCCATGCGGGGCAGTGGGAACTGCCCGGAGGGCGGGTCGAGGCCGGCGAGAAGCCCGAGGACGCGCTGGTGCGCGAGTGCGTGGAGGAGCTCGGTGTGTCCGTCGTGGTCGGTGAGCAGGTCGGGCCGGACGTGCCGTTGAAGAAGGACCTGGTCCTGCGGATCTACGCGGCCCAGCTCGGCGGCGGTGAGCCGGAAGCGTTGGAGCACAACGCTGTCCGGTGGCTCACCGCCGACGAGCTGCCCGGCGTGGACTGGCTGCCCGCCGACCGGGTGCTGGTGCCCGCCCTTCAGCGGCTCCTCAACTGAGACCTGAGAGACGCAGAGCCGCGTTCAGGCGGTGCTGGGCGCGGTCGCGGGCCCTTTCCGCGCCCGCCTTGCGGATGCGGTCCAGCTCCGCCGGGTCGGCGAGGAGCTCCAGCGTGCGGTCGCGGACCGGGCGGAGCTCCTCGATCACCGCTTCGGCCACGACGTTCTTGAGGTCGGCGAACCTGCTCGTGTAGTCCTCCGGTTCCTTGCCGGTGCACGAGGTGAGGATCTCGGTCAGGTTCGCGATGCCCTCGGTCGACGACACCGCGCGGCGGACCTTGCGGCGCACCAGGTCCGGCTCGTCGAGGAGGAAGACGACGCCCGCGGAGTTCTGTGCGGACTTGTCCATTTTGCGCGCCGGGTCCGAGAGATCCTTGATGCGTGCACCCACTTTCGGCACCACGGCCGTCGGGACGATGAACGCCTCGCCGTACGCGTGGTTGAAGCGGCGGGCGAGCGCGCGGGCCAGTTCCACGTGCTGGAGCTGGTCCTCGCCGACCGGGACCTCCGCCGTGCCCTGCAACAGGATGTCCGCGGCCATCAGCACCGGGTAGGTGAGCAGGCTGAGGCGCACGGAGTCGCGGCCGAGCGACTTCTCCTTGAACTGGATCATGCGCGCGGCCTCCCCGTACGTGCAGGTGCACTCCAGCACCCAGTTGAGCGCCCCCAGTTCGCGGATCAGGTCGCTCTGGACGCAGGTGCTCTCCGGGGCGATCCCGCTCGCGATCAGCACGGCGAACTGCTCGCGCGTCAGGGATCGCAGACGTTGCGGGTTGTGCGACGACGTCATCGCGTGCAGGTCGCTGATGAAGTACACGTCGTCGGGCGTGCCCTCGCGTGCCCACGTCCGCAGCGCGCCCAGGTAGTTGCCCAAGTGGACCTGGCCGGAGGGCGTGATGGCGGAGAGCCGGATCATGTCGTTGGTCCTTTCGTGAAGGACCGCCCGGACGAAACGCACAAAAAAGCCGCCCGTCCCGGGCGGCCTGTGGGTGCGTCAGCGCACTGCTACTCCGGCCGCCTGAAAGCGGCCCACCAGAGGGTGTTCAGAGTGCGCACGATCACCAGTATAGGACTACCTTTGAAGGATGTTCATCGTGCTGCTGAAGTACGTCGCGCCACTGGAACAGATCGACTACGCCCTCCCCGACCACCGCGAGTGGGTCGAGAAGCAGTACGAGCGAGGGCTGTTCCTCGCCTCAGGGCGTCAGGTGCCGAGGACCGGCGGCGTGATCATCACGCGGCCCATGCCCCGCGGCAAGCTCGAAGCGCTGCTCGCCACGGACCCGTGGGCGGAGCAGAAGCTGGTGAAGTACGAGATCTGCGAGTTCGAGGCGACGCGGACGGCGCCGGAGCTCATGAAGCTGAACGAGGCCGTGCTGCAGGGTTAGCGCCTGGAGCCGAGCCGTTCGATCGCCGCGTCGAGCGCGTCGTACCTGTCGGCGTGTGTGAGCGGGGCGATCGGCGTGTTGCCGTACGTCCTGCCGGTGCGGTCGGCCAGGTACGCGGTGGTGATCGCGAGCCGCGCCCCGTCCGGCAGTTCGAAGCTGCTGTTGGCCGTCGCGCAACCGGCCGTCGGGGGCGGTGCGGATCGATTCCGGCGCGCCTCCCTCGGGTGAGACGAGCAGGACGGTGTGCGGGTTGCCGAGGGCCGCGATGGCCTCGTTGATCGCGCGGTAGGTGTCGACGGGTCGCTCGGCGTCCGCCGTGTCGCTGTGAGCTTGAGCACGCAGTGCCGGCCAGTCGGTCTCCCTGCTCTCTCCAGCGAGTGCCGGATCACGCTGCCTTGAGGGCCTTCTTCGCGGCCTTCTTCGCCGCCTTCTTGCGCGCTTTGTCCCGTTCCTTGAGCAGGAAGGGGACCGGGCAGCGCTTGCACTGGGGTTTCGACCGGCAGCACTTCTTCTTGAGCTTCTTGCCCACTGGTTCCCCCACTCCGACACCGTGTCACTAGAGTAGGTGAGGCTCACTTCACTAGGCACTCTTGTGTGGTAATGCCGACGCGGCCGGTACTCTGGTGTACGGCTGTGCGCATCGACGTGTCCGGCGCGAGCCCCTCCAACGCCTTCGAAGCTCTAGGAGTTCTGCGTGCCCACGGCCACCGCGTCTGCCCTTCAGACGCGCACCGACCTGCGAAATGTTGCGATCGTCGCGCACGTCGACCACGGCAAGACCACCCTGGTCGACGCCATGCTGCGCCAGTCCGGCGCCTTCTCCGCGCGTGCCGAGCTCGTGGACCGGGTCATGGACTCGGGTGAGCTCGAGCGTGAGAAGGGCATCACGATCCTCGCCAAGAACACGGCTGTGCGCAGGCACACGCCGGACGGCGACGTGATCATCAACGTCGTCGACACCCCCGGCCACGCCGACTTCGGTGGTGAGGTCGAGCGCGCGCTGTCGATGGTGGACGGTGTCGTCCTGCTCGTCGACGCCTCCGAGGGCCCGCTGCCCCAGACCCGGTTCGTGCTGCGCAAGACGCTGGCCGCCGGTCTGCCGGTGATCCTGCTGGTCAACAAGGTCGACCGCCCCGACGCCCGGATCTCCGAGGTCGTCGAGGAGGCCCACGACCTGCTGCTCGACCTGGCCACCGAGGTGGGTGCCGACGAGTCCGTGCTGGACCTGCCGGTCGTCTACGCCTCGGCGCGCGCCGGCCGTGCGTCGCTGACCCAGCCGGAGGACGGCGGCCTGCCGGACGAGGAGAACCTCGACACCCTGTTCAAGGTGCTGCTCGAGCACATCCCCGCCCCGACGGTGGAGGTCGACGGCCCGCTGCAGGCGCTGGTCACGAACCTCGACGCCTCGACGTTCCTCGGCCGCATCGCGCTGTGCCGCATCCACCGCGGCACGCTGCGCAAGGGCGAGACCGTGGCGTGGTGCCGCGCCGACGGCGAGCCGCAGAAGGTCCGCATCACCGAGCTGCTGATCACCGAGGCCCTCGAGCGCATCCCGGCCGAGGTCGCCCGCGCCGGTGACCTGGTCGCCATCGCCGGCATCCCGGACATCACCATCGGCGACACGCTGGCCGACGCCGACGCGCCCGAGGCCCTGCCGCGGATCACCGTCGACGAGCCCGCGATCTCGATGACCGTCGGTGTGAACACCTCGCCGCTGGCCGGTCGCAACGGCGGCACCAAGCTCACCGCCCGCCTGCTCAAGTCCCGCCTGGACTCCGAGCTGGTCGGCAACGTGTCCGTGCGCGTCCTCCCGACCGAGCGCCCGGACACCTGGGAGGTCCAGGGCCGCGGCGAGCTGGCGCTGGCCATCCTCGTCGAACAGATGCGCCGCGAGGGCTTCGAGCTGACCGTGGGCAAGCCCCAGGTCGTCACCCGCACGGTCGACGGCAAGGTCCACGAGCCGTTCGAGCGCCTCTCCGTCGACTGCCCCGAGGAGCACCTCGGCGCCGTCACGCAGCTGCTGGCCAACCGCAAGGGCCGCATGGAGAACATGTCGGGCCACGGCACGGGCCGCATCAAGCTCGACTACGTGGTCCCGTCGCGCGGCCTGATCGGCTTCCGCACGGAGTTCCTCACCGAGACCCGCGGCACCGGCATCGCCAACGCCGTCTCCGAGGGCTACGGCCCGTGGGCGGGCGAGATCCGCACCCGCCACAACGGCTCCCTGGTCGCCGACCGCGCGGGCTCCATCACCGCCTACGCCATGATCCAGCTGGCCGACCGCGGCACGTTCTTCGTGGAGCCCGGCGCCGACACCTACGAGGGCATGGTCGTGGGCGAGAACCCGCGCGCCGAGGACCTCGACGTGAACGTGTGCCGCGAGAAGAAGCTCACCAACATGCGCTCCTCCACGGCCGACGTGATGGAGACCCTGGCCCGCCCCCGCAAGCTCTCGCTGGAGGAGGCGCTGGAGTTCTGCGCCTTCGACGAGTGCGTGGAGGTCGCGCCCGAGGTCGTCCGCGTCCGCAAGGTCACGCTGGACGCGAACCTGCGCGGCCGCGAGCGTTCGCGCCTGAAGCAGCGCGGCTGAGTTTCCGCTGCTGAACGCCTGACGGGGCGGCTGGGCCTGGCGGCCTGGCCGCCCTTCGTCGTGTCCGGGGCAAAAGAGCCGGCACGCGGACCCCGCGGCGCGTGCACGCGGCTCGCTGAGTGCACGCGGGGAGCTTTCGTACTCTCCTGGAGTACGGGGGGTCCCCGCGTGGTGGTCGCCAGGGGTGCGGTGAGCGGGCGTGGTGGATGGGCGCGGTGGCGAGCGTGCTGGGGTGGGGGAGCGTCCGGCGTGCGGACCCCGCGGCGGGTGCACGCGGCTCGCTGAGTGCACGCGGGGAGCTTTCGTACTCTCCTGGAGTACGGGAGGGCCCCGCGTGGCGGTCGCCAACAGGGTGGAAGGCGGGTGGGCGGGGGGATTGGCGCGGCGGAGGCGTTTCGGCTGCTGAGAATCGGCGACCCCCACCCCGAACCACCCGACCAGGTGAGCCGTACTACCCAGGGTGTCGAGCAACCCGGCCCTGCCCAGCCACGTCCACCAAGTGGCGCGGGTGACAAAACCTGGGTTGCCCGGACGCCGCCACCACCCTTCTGGCAGTGTGAGGACCATGAGGCGACTCGGGGGAGTGCTGGCCGCTGCCGTGCTGTGCGGCACCGCGGCGTGCACGAACGCGCCGCCTCCGCCGTTGGTCGCGAAGTCCGAGGCGCCGGTCATCACCACCACGGGGCCCAAGGTCACCGAGATCGTGGTCGGCGTGGACGACGTGGCGGGCGGCTACAACCCGCACTCGCTCGCGGCGCAGAGTCCCATCACCACGGCGCTGAGCTCCCTCCTGCTGCCCAGCGTCTTCCGCCCCGGACCCGATGGCGCGCCGCAGCTCGACCGCAACCTCATGGTGAGTGCGAAGGTCACCAAGGCCGAACCGTTCACGGTCACGTACACCATCCGCAAGGACGCGAGCTGGTCGGACAGCGCTCCGATCGCCGCCGAGGACTTCTACTACCTGTGGCAGCGTATGCGCGTGGAGCCCGGTGTTGTGGATCCGGCGGGTTACCGGCTCATCAACAACGTGAGCGCGCGTGAGGGCGGCAAGGTCGTCGAGGTGGCGTTCGGCAAGCCGTTCCCCGGCTGGCGGAGCCTCTTCGCGAACCTCCTCCCGGCCCATCTGCTCAAGGACGCGCCGGGGACGTGGTCGAACGTGCTGGCCACCAACTTCCCCGCCACCGCGGGGCCGTTCCAGGTGCGCAGCCTGGACGAGCCGCGCGGGGAGGTCGTGCTGGAGCGCAGCGACCGGTACTGGGAGGCGCCGACCACGCTGGACCGGGTGGTGATCCGCCGTGCCACGCACAGCGCCATGGCCGAGTCACTGTCCAAAGGCGACAACCAGGCCGCACTGCTGCGGGCCGACGCGGCGGACGTGAACCTGCTCAAGGCGGTCCAGGGCCTGACCACGAAACCCGTGCCGCGCAACGAGGTCGCGCAGGTGCTGCTCCGGCCGGAGACCGACCAGCTCAAGGACATCAAGACCCGCAAGGCGGTTCTGAACGCGCTGGACCGGGACGCGCTGATCGCGTCCGGCACGCAGAGCGGGCCGAGTGCGCAGTACCGGGCCGACTCGTACGTGGTGCCGCCGAGCCGCGCCGGGTACCAGCCGACGATCCAGGGCAACACGCTCAACGCCGCCGCCAGTGACCAGCAGCTGACCGAGGCCGGGTACGCCCGCAACGCGCAGAACGTCTGGGAGAAGGCCGGCAAACCGCTCAAGCTGAGGATCGCGGCACCGGACAAGGTCGAGCCGTACGTCGGCATCGCCAACCGGGTCAAGGCGCAGCTGGAGGACCGCGGCATCTCCGCCGAGGTCGTCACCCCGAACGCCGAGGACCTCTTCAGCAAGCAGCTGCTCGGCAAGGACGTCGACATCGCGGTCGTGCCGCGCGTCGACGCCGGCGACTCGGCGGCCGGGCTCGCGAGCACCTACGGGTGTGCCGGTGACGCGCCGGACGGGGGCACGCCGAGCCCGCAGAACCCGGCCGGCTTCTGCGACCCGGCGATCCAGGCCGACATCGACGCCGCGCTCAACGGCAAGGTGCTCCTCAGCGACGCGCTCGCGCGGATCGAGCCGCAGATCCAGGCGCAGGCGGTCGCGTTGCCGTTGTTCCAGGTAGTGGACCTTCTTGGTGTGCTGCCAACAGTATCCGGGGTGGACACCGGGGCGCCGCTGGCCGGTGTGCTGAGCGAGGCACCCGAATGGCGGAGGCTCGACAAGTAGCCGGCGGGTGGGAAAACCCGTTGCGCGCGCCGATCGGTCGTTGCTACGTTCGGCGGCCCTCGTTGACAGAATTCCCGGTGCCCGGTCAACGAACGCATTCGCCCGGTAATCGGGCCATCGCGGCGCGCTACAAGGTGTCTCCATTGGGTCACGATCGCCCTCCCAGGTAGTGACCGCCGCCTCGACGGGTTCTTACCGTGCTGCCCACGATGTGCCGGTTCGGGGCGCGTAAGGCACATCTCGGTCATGGGCGTGCATGCCGATCTGGCCACGGCCGCCCAGTGCTAGGAGGGCACGTGTCGATGAGGAGAACCAAAGCAATTCCGGCGATCGCGCTGATTTCGAGCGCGGCTCTCGTGCTGGGTGCCTGCGGTGGCGGTGGCGGTACCAACAACTCCGACGCTGGTGACAACAGCATCGCGGGGATGGCGACGGCCCGCGGTGAGTCCGCGGACGGTTACACCGCGCCGGACACCAAGGAGAGCGACCAGGTCGTGGTGTCGACGGACAAACCGTTCACCTCGTACAACAACGCGACCGAGGACGCCAACCAGTCCTACAACACGTTCGCGCTGGTTCTCGTGCAGCCGGGTGCGCACATCATCAACGGCAACAACAAGGTCATCCTGAACAAGGACGTCATGGAGTCGGTCGAGGTCACCTCGAAGTCTCCGCAGGTCGTGACCTGGAAGCTGAAGAAGGGCGTCAAGTGGTCCGACGGCGAGGCCTGGGACTGCGACGACCTCTACATGGCGTGGTTCACGCAGAGCGAGCAGGCGAAGAAGGCTGACGGCGGCAAGTACTTCAAGCCGGCCAGCACCACCGGCTACGACCTGATGACCGGTCAGTGCAAGGACGACCAGACGTTGGTCGGAACGTTCTCCGAGCCGTACCCGGACTACGAGGACATGTTCAACACGGACATCCTCCCGGCGCACATCCTCGAGAAGGCGACCGGTGTCGCCGACATCACCAAGATCACGAAGGACAGCCCGGCCGCGGACATCCAGAAGGTCGCCGACTTCTGGAACGAGAAGTGGAACGGTTTCAGCAAGGACCTCATGCCGGGTGCGGGCCCCTACGTCCTGACCGGCTTCGAGCCGAACCAGTCGGTGACGCTGGAGCGCAACCCGATGTGGGCCGGCAAGCCCGGTGGCCCCAAGAAGATCATCCTGAAGGCGATCCCGGACCCCGTCGCGCAGGCGCAGGCGCTGGAGAACGGTGAGGTCGCCGTCAACTCCATGGCCCAGCCCGACGCGAACGCCGCGACGAAGCTCAAGAGCCTCAACGCCCAGGGCGTCACGTTCGGCTCCGGTCCCGGTCTGTCGTTCGAGCACCTCGACCTGCAGATGAAGAACCCGGTGCTGGCCAAGGAAGAGATCCGCAAGGCGTTCTTCATGTGCGTCAAGCGCCAGGACATCATCGACAAGCTCATCACCGAGGTCCAGTCCGACGCCAAGCCGCTGGGCAGCCTGCTCTTCTTCCCGAAGGACGAGGGCTACAAGGACAACTACGCCGACAAGGCCAAGGGTGACCCGGCCGCGGCGAAGAAGATCCTCGGCGACGCGGGCTGGACGCAGGGTGCCGACGGCGTGTTCGCGAAGGACGGTGTGCGTGCCTCCTTCCGGATCAGCCACACCGACATCCCGCGCCGCAAGCAGACCGTCGAGCTGATCCAGGGCCAGTGCAAGGAAGCCGGCATCGAGGTCAAGGACGACACCGACGCGAACTTCCTCGACGAGCGCGTCTCGAAGGGCGACTACGACGTCGCGCTGTTCGCGTGGTCCGGCTCGCCGTTCAAGAGCCCGAAGAAGTCGATCTACGAGACCGGTGGTGGCCAGAACTGGTCCAACTGGAGCGTGCCGAAGGCCGACGCGGCCCTGAAGACCGCTGTCTCGCAGACGTCGATCGCCGACTCGCTGAAGTACTTCGCCGACGCGGACGTGGCGCTCTCCGAGCAGTACCTCTCGCTGCCGCTGTTCCAGATGCCGAACATGTGGGCCTTCAAGGGACTCGACCGCGTGTACTTCCAGAGCTACTTCGGTGCGCTGTGGGACGCCAACGAGTGGCAGACCAAGTGACCGTGCTCGTCTGAAGTGCCTGAAGTGCGCCCTGAAAGTGCACTAACGCCTGACCGGGCGGGGCCGGACCACGAGTCCGGCCCCGCCCGGGCCGGGTTTCCCCTAGGAGCTCGTCGTGATCCGCTACATCATCCGGCGCCTGCTGATCTCCATACCCATCCTGCTGATCGGCAGTTTCGCCTGTTACGTCCTCGTCGCCACCGCCGGCAACCCCTTGGCGGAAATGCGATTCCGGCCCAACGTCACCGAAGCCGACATCAAGGCCGCCGAGATCTCCCTCGGCCTCGACAAGCCGGTCGTGGTCCGCTACTGGAACTGGCTCACCGACTTCGTGTCCGGTGACTGGGGGAAGAGCATCGCCCTCGGCCAGGCCAAGACCGAGGTCTTCCCGGCCGTCACCGAAGCGCTGTGGACGACCGGGCGGCTCGTCATCGGCGCGGAACTGCTCGCGCTGACCCTCGGTGTCGCGGTCGGCGTGCTCGCCGCCGTGCGGCAGTACTCGCTCTTCGACTACCTCGCCACCAGCACGGCGTTCCTGATGTTCTCGATGCCGATCTTCTGCGTCGCGGTCATCGTGAAGAACTACGGCATCCAGTTCAACAACGTGCTGGAGTCGATGGGGCTGCAGCGCTGGCTCACCACCGCGGGGCCGCGGCCGGGAGGCTTCAGCGGCAGCTTCGGTGACGTGATCTTCAAGTACACCGGCACGTTCCTGCTGCCGACGATCGCGCTGATGCTGATCAGCTTCGCCGCGTACAGCCGGTTCGAACGCGCCTCGATGCTGGAGATCCTGCACTCGGACTTCGTGCGCACCGCGCGGGCGAAGGGCATCTCGCAGAGCCGGGTGATCTTCAAGCACGCGTTCCGCAACGCGCTCATCCCGGTCGCCACGCTGTTCTCGCTGAACTTCGGTGCCGTGCTGTCCGGCGCGATCATCACCGAGACGGTGTTCGGCTGGGCCGGCATGGGCACGCTGCTGGTGAGCTCGGTGCGGCAGTTCGACCCGCCGATGCTGATGGGCTGGCTCGCGGTAACCGCGACGCTGATCGTGCTGTTCAACCTGGTCGCCGACATCGTGTACGGCATCCTCGACCCTAGGATTCGCCTTGGCTAACATCAACTTGGCGTCCGAGGGCGGCGTGGTGAACAGCGCTCCCCGGTCCGACTCGCACGAGTTCGACGCCACCAAGACGCGCACGCAGGGGCAGCTCGTCCTGCGGCGCTTCCTGCGCCACCGGCTCGCCATGGTGAGCCTCGGCGTGTTCGTCTTCCTCGTCCTGTTCGCGTTCCTCGGCCCGCTGATCTGGACCTACGACTTCGAGGACGTGTCCAGCAAGTCGTACCTGCCGATGAGCGGCGCGCATCCGCTCGGCACCACGCAGGTCGGCAAGGACATGCTGGCGCTGCTGATGCGCGGCACCGGCTACTCGCTGCAGATCGCGTTGATCGTGGCCGCGCTGGCGACCGCGATCGGCGTCGTTTTCGGTGCGCTGGCGGGATATCTGCGCGGGTTCGTGGACGCGGCGCTGATGCGCCTGGTCGACCTGCTGCTGATCATCCCGCAGATCGCGGTCGCCGCGATCGTGGTCAAGGGGTTCTCCGGCAGCTGGTACGTCGTCGCTCTGGTGCTCTCGGCGTTCGCGTGGATGCAGATCGCCCGCATCACCCGCGGCGAGACGCTTTCCTTGGCACAGCGGGAGTTCGTCGAGGCGGCACGGGCGTGCGGCGCCACCACGTCGCGGATCATCTTCAAGCACCTGGTGCCGAACATGATCGGCAGCATCACGGTCAACGCCACGCTGGCGGTCGCGACCGCGGTGCTCACCGAGGCCGCGCTTTCGTTCCTGGGACTGGGAGTTCAGCCCCCGGACACCTCGCTCGGCGTGATCGTGCTGGAGAACTACGGGCAGTTCCTGAACCGGCCGTGGCTGTTCTGGGGTCCGTTCATCGTGCTCGTGTCGCTCTCCCTGGCCGTCAACTTCATCGGTGACGGTCTGCGCGACGCGTTCGACCCGAGGCAGACGAAGGTGCGTGCTTGATGACGAGTGTTTCCGAACTGTCGGAGGACTTCCTGCCCTCCGACGACAGCGCCACCACCGCACCGCTGCTCTCGGTCAGGAACCTGTCGGTCACGTTCCCGACCGACGACGGCGACGTCCGGGCGGTGCGCGACGTCTCGTTCGACCTCAACTCCGGCGACGTGCTGGGGATCGTCGGCGAGTCGGGCTCCGGCAAGTCCGTGTCCTCCATGGCGATCATGGGCCTGCTGCCCAAGAACGCGATCATCGAAGGCTCGATCCGCTACCGCGGTGAGGAGCTGAACGGCCGCACCTACAAGCAGATGCAGCCGTTCCGCAGCAAGCACATCTCGATGATCTTCCAGGACCCGATGACGTCGCTGAACCCCGTCTACACCGTGGGGTGGCAGCTCGCTGAGACCTATCGCGCGCACCACGACGTCTCCAAGAAGGCGGCGTGGGCCAAGGCGGTCGAAGCGCTGGAGCTGGTCGGCATCCCGCAGCCGGACAAGCGCGCGGCCCAGTACCCGCACGAGTTCTCCGGTGGCATGCGGCAGCGCGTGGTCATCGCGATGGCGATCATCAACGACCCCAGCGTGATCATCGCGGACGAGCCGACCACCGCGCTCGACGTGACGGTGCAGGCGCAGATCCTCGACACCATGCTGCGCATCCAGTCCGAGACCGACGCGGCGATCGTCATGATCACGCACGACCTCGGCGTGGTCGCGGGCATGGTCAACCGCGTGCAGGTGATGTACGGCGGCACCGTGGTCGAGTCCGGCCCGGTCGACGACGTCTTCGAACGCCCGCGAATGCCTTACACGGTGGGACTTCTGGGCTCGGTGCCGAACCCGGCCACGCTGGGCAAGCGGCTCACCCCGATCAAGGGCGCACCGCCGTCGCTGGTGAACCTGCCGACCGGCTGCTCGTTCTCGCCGCGCTGCCCGCTCGTCGCCGACGTGTGCCACGAGTGGGAACCGCTGCTGGAGGAGGCCGGCGCCGCGAACCACACGACGCGGTGCCACCGCTGGGAGCACCTGGCGACGATCGAGGCGCCGCAGCGGTTGTTCCTGCACGAGGAGATCGGCTCGATCGAGAACCCGGCGGTGTTCGCCGAGGCTGAGCCCGACAACTCGCTCGAAGTGACCGCTGTGCACGGAGATCTGGCTTCTGAACTGTCCGATGAGGAGGCGAAGTGACCACGCCGTTGCTGGAGGTCACCGACCTCGTCAAGGAATTCCCCGTGCGGGGCAAGGGGATCATCCCGCGCAGCATCGGCACGGTGCAGGCCGTGTCGGGTGTGTCGTTCGCGCTGCACGCCGGTGAGACGCTCGGTCTGGTCGGCGAGTCCGGTTGCGGCAAGTCCACGACCGGGCGCGCGATCCTGCAGCTGCACAAGCCGACCTCGGGCTCGGTGAAGTTCGAGGGCCGTGAGCTCACGGCCATGAGCAACAAGCAGCTGCGGCCGTTGCGCAAGGACATCCAGATCGTCTTCCAGGACCCGTACGCGTCGCTGAACCCCAAGTGGCAGGTCAACGACATCATCGCGGAACCGTTGCGGATCCACGGTGTCGAAGGTGGCGTGCAGCGGAGGGTCAACGAGCTGATGGAGCTCGTCGGCCTGAATCCCGAGCACCGCAACCGCTACCCGCACGAGTTCTCCGGCGGTCAACGGCAGCGCATCGGCATCGCGCGCGCTTTGGCGCTGAACCCGCGGTTCCTGGTGCTGGACGAGCCGGTGTCCGCTTTGGACGTCTCGGTGCAGGCCGGTGTCGTGAACCTGTTGGAGGAGCTGCAGGAACGGCTCGGGCTGGCGTACCTGTTCGTGGCGCACGACCTGTCGGTGGTGCGGCACATCTCGGACCGCGTCGCGGTGATGTACCTCGGCAAGATCATCGAGATGGGCGAGCGCGAGGCCATCTACACCAGGCCGATGCACCCGTACACGCAGGCCCTGCTGTCCGCGGTGCCGATGCCGGATCCCAAGCAGGAGCGCAAGCGTCAGCGGATCGTGCTGACCGGTGACGTGCCGTCGCCGGTCAACCCGCCGTCGGGCTGCCGGTTCCGGACCCGGTGCTGGAAGGCCCAGGACATCTGCGCCACCGAAGAACCGAAGCTGGAACTGCGGGGTGGACCGGACGGAACGCTGTCCGCGTGCCACTTCGCCGAGGAACGCTCACTCGTCTAGCGGTCACGGTGAAGGGTGCTTTCATCCATCCGAGGTGGATGAAAGCACCCTTCATCGACAAAACGACCTCCGGGGCGTGCGCTGCTCACACAGCCTTTACTCTTTTCCGGTGACGCTGACTGCCCCACCACGGTTGCTCTTCGTGCACGCCCACCCGGACGACGAGAGTCTCTGGACGGGCGGCACCATCGCGCGCTACGCCTCCGCGGGCGCGCACGTCACCGTCGTCACCTGCACACTGGGGGAAGAGGGCGAGATCATCCCGCCCGCGCTGGCGCACCTGGCCGCCGACGCCGCCGACCAGCTGGGCGGGTACCGCGTGGGCGAGCTGAGATCAGCGTGCGCCGCGCTCGGTGTGACGGACCACCGGTTCCTCGGCGGCATCGGCAGGTGGCGCGACTCCGGCATGGTCGACGTGCCGTCCAACGCCCACCCGCGCGCGTTCATCCAGGGCGCGCTGGAAGACCAGACCGCCCAGCTGGTCGAGATCCTGCGCGAGGTCAAGCCGCAGGTCGTGGTGAGCTACGACGCGTTCGGCGGCTACGGCCACCCGGACCACATCCGCGCGCACGAGATCACCGTGGCCGCGTGCGCCCAGGTCTCGGACGTCGAGCGGGTCTTCTACGCGGTGACGTCCCGCGACGCCACGAACGCCGGTGTGGCCGCGCTGGAGAACGTTCCCGAGGCGTTCCGGCTGCCCGAGCCGGGCGAGCTGCCGGTGACGCCGGATGAAGAGATCACAACGGTTGTGGACGTGTCCGAGCACCTGACGGCCAAGCGCCGTGCGTTGCGTGCACACTCGACGCAGGTCAGTGTGTGGGACGGCGGGTACGCGTTGTCGAACAACATCGCGCAGCCCCTGGTCGGCGCCGAGTTCTACGTGCTGGCCAAGGGCTCCGCGGACGGCGCGGCCACAGATCTGTTCGGAGGACTGGGTGATCGGTAGCGTGCGAGTGTTCCTGCTGCTGCTTCTGTGCGTCGAGGCAGCAGCGCTCGCCGTGCTGGAAACCATGTTCCTGCCGCTTCGCTTCGACGGCACGCTGCTGCCGAAGCTGGGCGACTTCCCGTTCCCCGTCATGATCGCCGCGGCCGCCCTCACCACGCCGCTGCTGGTGCAGTGGGCGGCCTCGGTCTCCGAGCACGTCTTCACCGCCGCGCTGCCGCTGATCACCTGGTTCCTGACGATCATGATCTTCGGTTACGCCGAACCCGGCAGCACCAGGGAGACGGTCGTGCTGCTGCAGGACTGGCGCGGCCTGCTGATGCTCGCGGGCGGCGCGTTGACCGGTGCGGTGGCGTTGGGGGCCGTGATGGCGCGCAACGCGGCCAACCGGCCCGGCCGCTACGAGCCCGCGGGCACCCAGTAGCGGTAGCGGTGGTGCTCGGTGCAGCCGAGGTCGGTGTAGAGCCCGATCGCCGCCGAGTTGTGCTCGGCCACCTGCAGCACGCACGTCGTGGCGCCCTGCTGCAGCCCCCAGCCCGCCAGCTCGCCCATCAGCTGCCGCGCCAGGCCCTTGCGGCGGTGTGACGGCCGCACGGCGAGGCGGGCGACGTGCAGCACGTCCTCGACGACGGCACCCCGCACGGCCGCGACCACGGTGTCGTTCTCGGTGCCGTCCTCGGTGAGACTCGCGAAGCACACGACCTCGCTGGAACCGAGCACGTGTCGTTGTGCGGCGGAAACCTCGGATCCGGCCGTGAGTTCCCACCATCCGGGAAGGTCACGGCTTTCCGTCGCGCCGTCGGCGAACTTCTCCAGCGGACCGGTCATCACCAGCGACTCCGCACCACCGGGGTGATCGAGGTCGACGATCCAGCCGGCGTCGCGGATCGCTCGTTCGCAGCTCGACCCGTTCACCACGTGCGCGGTGGGTTTGATGCCGTGCTCCCGCGCGAACCCTTCGGCGAGGGCCAACGCGTCCGGAACAGGCATTCCGGGATCACCGCAGGTCAGCGTGCTGTTCGCGCGGCCGGTGAACCTGTCGGCGGCGCGCATCGACCAGTCTCCTAGCGGAACTTCGGTCAGGGCGGGCCATGCTCGCGCGCAGAGCGATTCCAGGTGATCCACGGTGTGCACGCGTTCATCCTGTCCCAAGCCCGTCCCAGCAGATGGAGTGACGTGGAACACCGTGCAGCTAAGGCAAGCCTGACCGGGTGATACTCGAACGTGCCGCGTACTCTCCGGCTTGCGCGGTGTGGACCAGAGGAAGTTGGAGAGCGCAGTGACCTATGTGATCGCCCAGCCGTGCGTGGACGTGCTCGACAAGGCGTGCATCGAAGAGTGCCCCGTCGACTGCATCTACGAAGGCGACCGGATGCTCTACATCCACCCCGACGAGTGCGTGGACTGTGGTGCGTGCGAGCCCGTGTGCCCGGTGGAAGCCATCTACTACGAGGACGACGTCCCCGACGAGTGGAAGGACTACACCAAGGCGAACGCGGACTTCTTCAACGAGCTCGGCTCGCCCGGTGGCGCGTCGAAGGTCGGCAAGGTCAGCGCCGACCCGGAGTTCGTGAAGGCGCTCGAACCGCAGGCTGAGGGGCATTGATCATCGACCCGAAGGGCCGGCGCAGGGGGCCGGCCCTGCCGGACTTCCCGTGGGACTCGCTGTCCGACCACGCCGCCAAGGCGCGCAAGCACCCGGGTGGCGTGGTCGACCTGTCCGTCGGCACGCCCGTCGACCCGGTTCCCGCGGTGATCCAGTCCGCGTTGTCGTCCGTCGCCGACATCCCCGGTTACCCGACCACCCACGGCACCCCCGAGCTGCGTGCGGCCTTCGTGGCGGCCGTGGAGCGCCGGTACGGCGTCGTCGGGCTGTCGGAGCAGGCCGTGCTGCCCACGATCGGCTCCAAGGAGCTGGTGGCGTGGCTGCCGACCCTGCTCGGCGTCGGTCCGGGCGACGTCGTGGCCGTGCCGTCCGTGGCGTACCCGACCTACGAGGTGGGCGCGCTGCTGGCGGGTGCCTCCGTGGTGCGTCTTGCCGACGGTGAACTGCCGCCCGCCGGCACGAAGCTCGTGTGGCTCAACTCGCCGTCGAACCCCACCGGACGCGTGTTGTCCGCCGAGCAGCTGCGCGACGCCGTCGCCGCGGCCCGCGCGGTCGGCGCGGTGGTGGCCTCCGACGAGTGCTACCTGGCGCTGCCGTGGGAAGCCGCGCCGGTGTCGGTGCTGCATCCGTCCGTTGTGGACTCCTTCGACGGTGTCCTCGCCGTGCACTCGCTGTCGAAGTCGTCCTCGCTCGCGGGCTACCGGGCCGGGTTCGTCACCGGCGACCCGCAGCTGGTCGCGGAGCTGCTGGAGCTGCGCAAGCACTCCGGGATGATCGTGCCGCGGCCGGTGCAGGAGGCCATGCGGGCGGCGCTGGAGGACGACGAGCACGTCGCCGAGCAGCGTGCCCGGTACCTCGCCCGGCGCGAGGTGCTCAAGCCCGCGCTGGAGGCGGCCGGGTTCACGGTGTCGCACTCCGAGGCGGGGCTCTACCTGTGGTCGTCGCGCGGTGAGGACGCCTGGGAGACGATCTCCTGGCTGGCCGACCGCGGGATTCTCGCGGCTCCCGGCACGTTCTACGGACCGGCGGGTGCCCGGCACGTGCGGATCGCGCTCACGGCGACGGATGAGCGGATCGCGGCCGCCGCGGAACGCCTCAAGGCCTGAGGGCTGAGCGGCTGAAGGCCTGAGGGTTGGGCGACCCGCTGAGCGGCTCGGCGTGGGAACCGCGGTCGTGCGCCTCAAGGCTTGAGGGCTGACCACACCCGGCGGGTGAACTGGTTCGGCGGCACCGCGTCCGTCGTGAGCCGGACGCTCGTGCTGATCGAGTCCCCGCTCAGCCCGAGGCCGAGCACCAGGTGCCAGTGCAGGTCCCAGAGGTCGGAGAACGCCTCCAGCTCCACGTCGGCGTCCGCGCTCACGTGGAGCACGGCCGGTTCCGCGACCCGCACGACCCGCTCGACCGCCCGCACGTCACGCGTGTTCGTGCGGAAGCTGAACGCCAGGTCGACCGTCTCGCTGTCGAGCCCGTACGTCGCGTACGAGTGGCAACGGTGGTGCGGCAGGGACAGCGGCTGGTTCGTCTCCAGGTAGAGGTCACCCTCGAACCGCAGCGTCGGCGAGTGCTGGCTGAGCGTGGCGCGGGCGCTGACGAACTCCCAGCCCGGCATGTCCAGCTTGGGCACCAGCAGTTCCAGGACCTCGCCTCGGCGAGCGGATCTCGTGCGTTCGCCTGAGCGCCAAGGGATTTCCCGGCTGTAGGGCTCCTTCTTGGTGACGAAGACGTACGGCGCGTTGTCCGTCTGCAGCGACAGCACGACGACGGTTCGCCTTGGCGCCCAGTCGAACGCGACCGTGGTGAGCCCCGGCGCGACACCGTCGAAGTGGCTCTCCACCTTGGGCCACCAGCTCGACAGCTCCTCCGCCGGCGCGCCCTTGACGTAACGGCCCTTCTCGTCGACGCCGACGATCCACATCGCCTCCGACCCGCGCGCGGCGTTGCAGAGCGCGGCGATCTGGCGTGCGGCCTTGCCGTGGTCGATCGGCCACTGGGTCTTGAACTCCACGAAGGAGTCCTCCGACTGAGCCCCCTGCAGGGCACGCTCGATCGCGGCGCGAGCGTTCAACTCGAGTCGCTGTTTCAGCACGTGCACCTCCCTGAGCCGGCAAGGGCCCAGCCTGCCGCAGCAGTCCGGGCCCCAGGCACTGTATTTGTCCTCCTAGAAGCGGCTTGTGCCTCAGTCGTTCGCGTGCAGCGCGGCGTTCAGTTCGACGCCGGTGCCCTTGCGCGGCTTCACCAGGACCGTGCCGCTCACCGAGTCCCGGATGAACAGCAGGTTGGACTGGCCGCTGAGCGACAGGGCCTTGACCACCTCGCCGTCCGGCAGCGTCACCTTCGTGCCCGCGGTGATGTACAGGCCCGCCTCGACCACGCAGTCGTCGCCGAGCGAGATGCCCAGACCGGCGTTGGCGCCCAGCAGGCACCGCTCGCCGACGCTGATGACCTGCTTGCCGCCACCGGACAGGGTGCCCATGATCGAGGCGCCGCCGCCGACGTCCGAGCCGTCGCCCACGACGACGCCACCGGAGATGCGGCCCTCGACCATGGAGTTGCCGAGCGTGCCGGCGTTGAAGTTGACGAAGCCCTCGTGCATGACGGTGGTGCCCGCCGCGAGGTGGGCGCCGAGGCGGACGCGGTCGGCGTCGGCGATGCGGACGCCGGACGGGACCACGTAGTCGACCATGCGCGGGAACTTGTCGATGCCGTAGACGGTCACCGGGCCGCGGACGCGCAGGCGCGTGCGGGTCTGTTCGAACCCGTCGACCGCGCATGGGCCGTGGTTCGTCCACACGACGTTGTTGAGCAGGCCGAAGAGGCCGTCCAGGTTGGCGCCGTGCGGCTTGACCAGGCGGTGGCTCAGCAGGTGCAGCCGCAGCCAGATGTCGTAGGTGTCGGCGGGGGCCGCGGTGAGGTCGATCGCGACGCGCACACCGACGACCTCGACGCCGCGTTCGAGGTCCTCACCGAGCAGCTTGGCGGCCGACTCGCCCAGGGCCTCCGCGATCTCCGCGGACGACACGCGGGACGTGCCCAGGTCCGTCGTCTCACCGAGGGCGGGGGACGGGTACCAGGTGTCGAGGACGGTGCCGTCCGGGGTCACAGTGGCCAGGCCGATGCCGTATGCGGTGCTCACGGGCACCCAGCTTAGTCCGCTCGCGGGGTGGGATCAGTCCGGGACGTCCGCGGAGAAGTAGAGCGATCCCAGGTCACCCCTGGTGGCGATCAGCGCCTCGTTGCACTTCGACTGACGGGCGTCGGTGCTGCCGATGTTGTCGACCTTCACCTCACCGCAGCGGTGCGCCTCGAAGTCGCCCACCGCGGTCATCAGCCGGGGCAGCACCGCGCTGACGTCCTCCTGGACGCGCTTGCCCTGCAACGCCCGGTCGAGCTTGCGGGTCATGGTGCTGACGCGGCTCACCCAGCCCGCGCAGTCGGCGGGGGTGCCGCTGTGCTGGGAGCCGCACGGGGCCGCGAAGAGGGTCCTGATCTCACCGCACTGCCGGTCGCACGCGGCCGGTGCCTCGCCGCAACCGGTCGCCATCAGCAGCAGAGTGATCACGAGCAGTGTGCGTTCGATCACGCAGCGCACGGTATCGGCTGAACGGCCCAGCGCCCAAGCGGGCTGAGTAGGGTGAACGCCGTGTCCGACACCCTTGATCTGCTCGCCGACCCGATCGACCTGACGACCGCGCTGGTGGATGTGCGCAGCGTGTCCGGGGAGGAGGCGGAGATCGCGGACCTCGTGGAACGGTCGCTGCAGCTGCACGCGCCCCACCTGGAGATCACCCGATCGGGCAACGCGGTGCTGGCGCGCACGAACCTCGGCAAGGATCGCCGGGTGGTGCTGGCCGGGCACCTGGACACCGTGCCGATCAACCAGAACTTCCCGAGCCGTCGCGAGGGCGAGATCCTGCACGGCTGCGGCACCGTCGACATGAAGGGCGGCGACGCGGTCATGCTCGCGATCGTGGCCCTCAGCCAGAACGCGCGCCACGACCTGACGTTCGTCTTCTACGACTGCGAGGAGATCGAGGCCGAGCGCAACGGGCTCACCCGGATCGAGCGCGAGCTGAAGGACTGGCTGCTGGGCGACCTCGCGATCGTGTGCGAACCGTCCAACGGCACGGTCGAGGCCGGGTGCCAGGGCACGATGCGGATCGAGATCAGGACCACCGGAAAGCGCGCCCACACCGCCAGGGCGTGGATGGGCCGCAACGCCATTCACGGCATGGGCGAGGCGTTGCGCAGGCTGGAGGCCTACGAGCCGCGGCAGCCCGAGATCGACGGCTGCCGGTACCACGAGGGCCTGCAGGCCGTGAAGATCAGCGGTGGCGTCGCGGGCAACGTCGTGCCGGACGAGGCGGTGCTGACCGTCAACCACCGGTTCGCCCCGGATCGCACGGTGGCGCAGGCGGAACAGCACCTGCGCGAGGTCTTCGACGGCTTCGACGTCACCGTCACGGACTTCGCGGCCGGCGCGCTGCCCGGGCTGAACGCGCCCGCCGCCCAGGAGCTCGTGCGGGCCGCGGGAGGCACCCCGGTGGCCAAGCTCGGGTGGACGGACGTGGCGCGGTTCGCGGCGCTCGGCATGCCCGCCGTCAACTTCGGACCGGGCGATCCGACGCTGGCGCACACGCAGGAGGAGAACGTGCCGGTACGTCAGATCACCGGTTGTTTCGACGTGCTTAAGCGATTTCTGCTTGCCTGATCACTAGTATCTCAGTGATGACGAAAGACGAGAACGGCGTGGTGGACGAGCGTCCACTGGAGAAGATGCGCGGGCCGGTCGTGCTGCGCAGAGAACGCCGGGACGAGCTCACCACCACCGACCAACGCCTGCTGGACTCGCGCGGGCCTTCTGACTGGGTGCACACGGATCCGTGGCGGGTGCTGCGGATTCAGGCCGAGTTCGTCGAGGGCTTCGGGGCGCTCGCCGAGGTGCCCAGCGCGGTGACGGTGTTCGGTTCCGCGCGCACCGGCAGGGACCACCCGGAGTACCAGATCGGCCGGGACCTCGGCGCGGCGCTGGCCCAGGCCGGGTTCGCGGCGATCACCGGTGGCGGACCGGGTGCCATGGAGGCCGTCAACCGCGGGTGCTCCGAGGCCGGCGGGTTCTCGATCGGGCTCGGCATCGAGCTGCCGTTCGAGCAGGGGCTCAACCCGTGGGTCGACCTCGGCGTGAACTTCCGCTACTTCTTCGTGCGCAAGACGATGTTCATCAAGTACTCGCAGGCCTTCATCTGCCTGCCCGGCGGGTTCGGCACGCTCGACGAGCTGTTCGAGGCCCTGACGCTGGTGCAGACGAAGAAGGTCACGAAGTTCCCGGTCGTGCTGTTCGGCACGCACTACTGGCAGGGCCTCTACGACTGGATCAAGAACTCGGTGCTGGAGGGCGGCAAGGTGGGCGAGAAGGACCTCGCGCTGCTGCACCTCACCGACGACATCGAGGACGCGGTGCGCGTGGTCAAGGAAGCGCACCAGGCATGGGCGGACGCGCACTGATGTACGTAGCTGTGTACTGCGGCAGCCTGTCGACCGTTCCGCAGAGCTACATCGACCTCGCCGCCGAGGTGGGGCGCCAGATCGCGGCACGCGGCTGGCACCTCGTGTGGGGCGGTGGGCAGACGTCGATGATGGGTGCGGTGGCACGGGAGGCCCGCGCCGGTGGGGCGCACACCTACGGGGTGATCCCCAAGGGGCTCGCCACCAGGGAGATCGCCGACCGGGAGTCGACCGAGCTGCACGTGGTCGACACCATGCGCGAGCGCAAGAAGATGATGGACGACAAGGCGGACGCGTTCCTCACGCTGCCCGGTGGCATCGGGACCGCCGAGGAGTTCTTCGAGGTGTGGACGTCGCACGTGCTCGGCATGCACGCCAAGCCGGTGGTGCTGCTGGACGTCGACAACCACTACAAGGGGCTCGTCGAGTGGCTGACCGAGTTGCGGGACAAGGGTTTCGTCTCGCACGCCGCGTTGAAGTCGCTCGTGGTGACCGACGACGTGTCAGTCGCTCTTGACGCTTGCGTCGGCTAGTCCCTTGGCCTGAGCCAGGAGCTGGGCCTCCGGCAGGAGATCCGGCAGCGGGCGGTACGGCGTGGCCGTCACCTCGAACCGCTTGCCGGAGACCACCCTGCCCTGCCAGGAGCCCGCGATCTCGCCGTCCACCAGGATCGCCCCGCGCCGGCCGAGGATGCGGAAGATGTCCTTCTGCGCGGCCTTGTCCGGCAGCAGCAGGTCCCGGTCGCGGGCCTGCAGGTACGGGTCGGTCGGCGGCAGCAGCCGCACGTCCGGCGGTTCGGCGTCGACGATCTCCACGTCCTCCGGCAGCCATGCCCGCTGCCCCTCGACGGACACCTCGACCAGGCCCTCGGTCGGCCACTGCTTCTTGACCTCACGGGTCGTCGTGCCGAAGTAACCGGCCACTTCGGACGGTCCCGCCGGTCCGTGCAGGCTCAGGTACCGGTGCACCAGCTCGTGGAAACCGGCCGTCTTGCGCGGCACGACCGGCCAGCCGTGGATCCGTTCGAACGTCACGGTCTTCTCCTCCGGGAGGATCCGGAGACCGGCCGGGAGCGCGCCGAGGCGGAAGATCGGGTCGCTGACGTGCTCGGTCCCGCAGCCGCGGCACGGTTCGACGGTCTGCCTGGGCGCCAACGGGGTCAGCGCCTTGCTGACGTCGCCCTTGGTCATCGGCTTGGTGACGATCGACCGCATCGCCGTGGCGATGTGCCGCAACGACGCCACCATGTCGTCGACCTTGGGACGCGCGGCACGCGCTCGTGCGTCGGCGTCGCTCCACGGCCACAGCGCGCGGGCGAACGCCTTCAGCTCACCCGCGCGGTGCAGATGAGGAGCGCCTCGTACGGACCAGGTGACGGTGAACTCGTCCACCGAGGGATCGTGCAGCCGCGCGGCGAGGCTCAGCAGGGCCGAGCCGGAGGTGTTGTCCTGGACGCCCAGGGAGAACACCGCCAGCTCGGCCGCGCTTGCCACCCGCCGGTCCAGCTCGTGCTGGTGGATCCGGTGGAAGAGCACCTGCTGCCGGGTGAAGTCCACCCGGACATTCTTACGCCTTGGGCACCGTCAAGCTCGACGGTCCGAACGTGACGGTGGCACCACGTGTCGATTCCGTGACATAGCGCGGGTCGACCGTGTCGATCACCAGTGCGATCCGGTCGCCGGCGCCGACGTTCCACACGGTCGGCTCCAGTTCCACGTCGAGCGTCTGCGTGCGGCCCGCACCGGTCACCTTGACCGGCTTGTGCGTGATCAGCGAGCCCAGGCCGAGCGGCCCGACCTCATACAGGTAGGCGAACAGCGTGGTGGTCTCGGCGCTCGGCGTCACGGTCAGCCGGAGCTTCGGCGTGCCCGCGAGCGTTGCGCCGTTCGGGTACTGCGGTCCGTTCCACACGCCCGCGAGGTTGCGGTCGACGAACGGCAGCGAGACCCCGGTCGGGATGTTCAGGAACCCTTGCAGCGCACCGGAGAGCAGGATCGTGCCGCTGTCGGCCACGGTGTTCCAGCCGGCGTGGATGCGTTTGCCGTCGAGCTCCATCGTGTCCACGGCACCGGACGGCCACGAGGCGAACTTCCGCCACGTGCCGCCGTTGTTGGGCTTGAGCTGCACCGGTTGTTCCGCGTCGATGCCGTTGGCCGTGCCCTTGACGTAGCGGTCGAACCAGCGGCCGACCGACTCCCAGATCTCGTTGGGCAGCCCGGCCGCGCCGAAGAGCTCGGCGGTGGCGTGGTCACCCGGCGAGAGCATGAGCCGCTTGGGGCCGGTGAGCTTCGAGTAGAAGTCCGCGACCTGGCCCGGCGCGAAGATGCCGTCGTTCCAGGCGTTGCCGAGCAGCACCGCGGTGCCGTTGGCGTTGATCTGCGCGATCTTCGAGGCGGCCGAGCGGCCCGCGGAGATCGGCAAGACCTCGGAGAACCTGCCGTCGTGGTAGGCGTCCTCGGCCTCGTTCAGCACGGGACCGGGACGTCCGGTCGCGTGTCCCGCGGCGAGCAGCACTTCGACGGCCTGCTTGTTCACGGTGTTGTTGGGGTAGAGCGAGCGGGCCAGGTCGGTCCACGTGCTCAACGCGGCCGCCGCCTTGATCCGCTTGTCGTTGGCCGCCGCCAGCAACGACTGCCCGGCGCCGTAGGAGATCCCGGCGACGCCGACCTCGCTGCCGTCGGCGTGGGCGTTGGCGATGGCCCAGTCGATGACCTTGCTCACGTCACCGACGGTGTCCGGACCGGCGATGTCGATCTCGCCGCCGGAGTCCCAGAAGCCGCGGCTGGTGTAGCTGACCACGACGTAACCGGATTCCTTGGCGAGCTTGGCCGCCGCGCCGACGTACTCGATGTTCGGCACCGCCCAGCTGGACGGCATGACCAGCAACGGGAACGGCCCGTTGCCCCGTCCGGTCGGTTCGACGACGAAGGCCTTCAGGGTGGTGCCACCGACGCCGGAGATCGACTCGTAGGAGATCTGGTGTCCGGGTGCCGCGATGGCGGCCGGAGCACCGAGCAGGGTTGTGAGGAGTACCAGGACTGGAACAAGTGATCGTCGCACGCTGGTCCTCCTTGACCATGACGTAGATCACACAGGGTTGTTACTGCGGAGTAAAGCAGATTGCTACTCGCCGGTAGCAAGCCGTGTGAGCCAGCTCACTGTTTTACGCTGAGTGGCATGAACCGATTCCGCATCACTGAGCTGCCGAAAGACCGCGTGCTGGTCGTTGCGCATCTGACCAGCGCGGACGCTTTGGGCCAGACCATTGATGACGGCGCGGACGTCGTGGAATTCGACGGTGACCTGGAATTGCCATCGCTCACCGAAACGTTGGATGTGGTGACGATCCCCGCAGGGGATGAGGATTTCACCCTGGCGACTGCCACAGTGGCTGCGATGTCCGGAGTACGCGCCATTCGTGCGTCCGACGTGCGGCAGGCGAGGAAGGTCGTGGAGATGGTTGCGAGCGTGACGGGAACCCGTCCGCCGGCCCGAGCCGTGCGGGCGCTCGCCTGATGCTGCCCTCCGTCGAAGCCTGGTTCGCCACGCACACCTGGCAGCAGCCCTCGTGGACGGTCGACGAGCTCGTGGCGCTGAAACGCGGCCGGACCGTCTCCGTCGTGCTGCCCGCGTTGAACGAGGAGGAGACCGTCGGCGACGTCGTCGGTGTCGTCCGGCCGTTGCTCGGCACGCTCGTCGACGAGCTGGTGGTGATGGACTCCGGTTCCACCGACCGCACCGCCGGCGTCGCGGCGGCCGCCGGGGCGCGGGTGGTGCGGCGCGAGGACGTCGTGCCGTGGCTGGAACCGTTGCCCGGCAAGGGAGAGGTGCTCTGGCGGTCGCTCGCCGCGACCTCCGGCGACCTGATCGTGTTCCTCGACTCCGACCTGGTGGATCCCGAGACGGCGTTCGTCACGGCGTTGCTCGGGCCGTTGCTCGACGTTGCGGACGTGCACCTGGTGAAGGGCTTCTACCGGCGGCCGTTGCGGCTGGAGAGCTCCGGTGGCGGGCGGGTCACCGAACTGGTGGCACGGCCGTTGCTGAACACGTTGCGGCCGGAGCTCTCCGGTGTGGTGCAACCGCTCGGCGGCGAGTACGCCGCCACCCGGTCCTTTTTGGAGTCCGTGCCGTTCGCGGCCGGGTACGGCGTGGAGATCGGGCTGTTGCTGGACGCGCACCGGATCTACGGGCTGTCCGCGCTGGCCCAGGTGAACCTGGGCGTGCGCAAGCACCGCAATCGGTCGCTGCTGCAGCTCGGCGTGATGTCGTCGCAGATCATGGGCACGGCGCTGGCCCGGTGCCGGGTGGACTTCGACCCCGGCCCGTTGACTCAGTTCGTGCAGGTCGACGGCGAGTGGCTACCCGACTCGACCGACGTGCTCGTCGCGGACCGGCCCCCGATGGTGCACGTGGTCGAAGAGCGCTAGCTGCTCCTCCCTGTGCGTCACGACGAGCGCGGTGCCCCGGCAGGCGTCCAGGACCTTCTTCAGCACGCGGTCGGCCTGCTCGGGGTCGAGCCCTTCCGTCGGCTCGTCCAGCAGCAGGACCTCCGGATCGGCCAGCACCGATCTGGTGAGGATCAGGCGCTGCCGCTGGCCGCCGGAGATCTCCTCGCCGCGTTCGCCGACGACCCGGTCCCAGTCGAGGTCCAGTTCGGTGATCTCGGCCGCCCGGTCGAGTTCTTCCTGCGTGGCGTCGGGTTTGGCCAGCAGGACGTTCGTGCGGACCGTGGTGTGGAAGACGTGTGCGTCGGCGAGCGCGCCCTTGCTCGGTTCCAGCCGGTGGGCGATGGCGTTGAGCAGGGTGGTCTTGCCGATGCCGCTCGGGCCGACGATCGCCGTCCTGCCTTGGAGCACCGGGGTTTCCGGCACGTGGACCGGCTCGGGTTCGCCGGTCGGTTCCGGGGCCGGCCTGGTGAGGGCGGCGAGCGGGATGGTGATCTCGAACGTCGCGATGGCGGCCATGATCAGCCAGGCCGGTTCGTGCTGGGCGAGCAGGACGAGTGCCGTGCCGAACTGGACGGCGATCGCGAGCGGGGTCAGGTCGCGGGTGCGTTCCTTGCGGGACAACGCCTTCGCGGTCGCGGTGGCCGCGGAGAGCTTTTCGTCGAACAGGCCGTAGGCGATCAGTTCTTCTTTGCCGTGCACCAGTTCCGCAGTTCGTTCGGTCAGCTCGGCCCGCAACGGTGTGAGGTCCTCCGGTTTGCGGACGGCGAGCCAGGGCAGCAGCGCGACGTTGATCAGCAGGCCGAGCGCGAGCGGGAGGGAGAAGACCGCCGCCACCGCGCTCACGAGACCCGCGGTGATCCACGGCAGGGTCGCGCGGAGCTTCGTGTCGAGGTGCTGGTCGACGTTCGTGACGATGCGGGTCAGCGCCGTGCCGGACGGGACGTGCCTGCGGTTCACGAGGTCGTCGTAGACCCGGCCGCGCAGCTCGACGGCCTCGCTGAGCACGGCCTTGTGGCTGGTCAGGCGTTCGAGGTAGCGCAGCGCGCCCTTGGCCAGCGCGAGCGTGCGGACCGCGACGATCGCCACGGTCAGCGCCTGCATCGGCGGGTGCTCGGCGGCCCGCATGATCAGCCAGGTCGCCGTCGCGGTGAGGCCGACGCCGGCCAGTTCGGCGAGGACGCCGACGAGGATCGCGAGTCTCATACCTGGACCACCCTGTTCACCTCGTTCAGCAGCGTCGGCCGGTGCGCCACGATCACCGCGGTCCGGCCCTTCGTGAAGTCGCGCGTGGCCTGGAGCACCAGCGCTTCCGACTCCGCGTCCAGGTGCGCGGTCGGTTCGTCCAGCAGGAACAACCCGGCGTGGCGCCGGTCCAGCGCCCTGGCCAGCGCGACCCGTTGCTGCTCACCGGACGACAAGTTCGCGGGCACGAGCGTCGGTCGTTGCGGCACCCATGCGAGCGCCTTCAGCCAGGCCTCGCGGTCGATCTCGCGCAGGTCCACGCCACCGACCAGCACCCGGCCGGCGTCCGGCTGCACGAACCCCAGGAGCAGCCCGAGAACCGTGCTCTTGCCCGCACCGCTCGGCCCGACCAGCGCGATGCGCTCACCCGGTTCGATGTGCAGCGAGAAGTTCCTGAGGCTGCGCACGCTCACGTCCTCGAACACGATGTCGGCGTGCGCGAGGTCCGGCGGCTCGACCCCCGTGGTCTCGGTGTGCGGCGGCACCTTCGCGAGCACCTCACGGCCCTGAGCGCTCGCGTGGTACTGCGCCCCGGCCGCGCGCAGCGGGAGAAACGCTTCCGGGGCGAGGAAGAGCACGAGCAGTGCGGTGTGCAGCGGCACCCCGCCGGTCAGCAGCCTCAGCCCGACCGGCACCGCGACCACCGCCACCGACATCGTGGCCACCAGCTCCAGCACGAACGCCGACAGGAACGCCACCCGCAGTGCCGACATCGTCTCGGCCATGTGCCGCGCGGCGAGTTCGCGGACCGTCGTGGACTGCGCCCGCGCCCGCCCGAACGCCCGCAGCGTCCCGATGCCCTTGACGACGTCCAGGAAGTGCCCGCCGAGCGTGGCGAGCGCGTCCCACTGGCGAGCCGTCCGCTCACGGGTGTGCGCGCCGACCAGAGCACCGAAGACCGGGATCAACGGCAGCGTCAGCAGGATCGTCAGCGCCGCCGTCAGGTCGGCGAACGCCAGCCTGATGACCACCGCGAGTGGCACGGCCACGGCCAGAACCTGTTGCGGCAGATACCCGACGACGTACGGCGTCACGTCGTGCACGCCCCGGGTCACCAGCGTCGCGACCTCGCCCGCCCGCGTGCCGGGGGAGCGCAGGAAGGCCTCGCGCAGACGTGCTCGGGTTCGTTCGGCAGCTCGATGCGCCATCGCCCGGTGCGCCCACCACACCAGCACCCGCAGGCCGACCACCAGGCACAGCGGGAGAAGACCGGATCCGCCGCTCAGCACCGACGCCAGGAGCTCGGCCTGGGCCAGCACCAGGAACGGGATCGGGATCAGCGCGAGGAGATGGCGACGATCGACCACTGCACCAACACCACCAGCGGGATGATCGGGATCGCGACCCACGCGAGCAGGCCGAGCGTGTTCGCGTGCGCCATCAGCCCGCCGACGTCGATCGAGCTGAACGCCAGCGGAACGGGCAGCGCGCAGAGCAGTCCGGTGAGCGGGAACAACGTCCACCGCCGGGTCTGGAACGCCCAGCCGTGCAAGGCGAACAGCACCGGCATCACCAACGCCACCGGCCACGGCGCGGCGAGCAGGTGCGCCAGGAACAGGCCCCAGCCGACGGAGACCGTCAGCGCGCCGGTGAACACGAGCCACGACCACAACCGCAGCTGCACGGCCGCCATGAACAGCACCAACCCGGCCAGCACCAGCGTGAACACCGAGTGCGCCCCGGACAGCAGCTCACCTTCGAGCCGCGGGAACGCCGCGAACAGCACCCCGATCGCGGCCACCAGCCACACCTCGTTGCCCAGGAAGAACGGCGTCATCCGGGCCAGCGTCTCGTCGCGGCGCCGGAACGGCAGCAGCAACCCCGTGCCGTAGTCGAAGCCCGCCAACGCGAAGTAGCCGACGACGAGCACACCGAGCACGACCAGCCAGAGCATCTCCATCAGAGCGTCACCACCAACGGCGAGACAGGCGCGGGCGTGACGTCCGGACCGCGGCGGACCGCACGTGCGATCAACGCCCAGTCGACGCACGCCAGCAACACGAACAGGGACGAGAACACGACGAGCGACAACAGGATCTGCGAGGAGTCCACGTGGGACACCGCGTCCTCGGTGCGCAGCAACCCGTAGACCAGCCACGGCTGCCGGCCGACCTCGCGGAACACCCAGCCGAGGATCGCGGCCACGAACGGCAGCGGAATCCCGATCACCATGAGGTACAACGGGAATCGCATCCGGATGACCAGATCCTTGACCAGCAACGGCAGCGTCAGCCAGCTGACCGTCGTCAGCGTCATCCCGATGATGATCATGAATCCGAGTGCGACGCCCGGTCCGGCCGCGAGCTTGCCCGGCTGGAACTCCCTGAGGATCGGGAACTGCGCGAAGCCTGCCCCGACCAGCACGGGCGTGGCCAGCGCGGTCGTGATCACGCCCATCCGCAGCGACCGCCGGAAGAAGTCCGTCTCGGCCGTGCGCCTGATGAAGTGGTACCCCGACACGCCGGTCAGGAACACCCCGCCGACCGTGAGGGACGCGAACACCACGTGCACCAACGCGGTCCCGAACGTCGGGTTGGTCAGCAGTGCCGAGAAGTCCTCCAGCCGCAACACGTTGCCGTCGACCCGGTAGCCGACGGGGTGCTGCAGGAACCCGTTCGCCGCCATGATCCAGAACGCGGACGCGTAGGCGGTCAGCGCGGTCAGGTACAGCAACGCCAGGTGCAGCCAGCGGTTGAGCCGGCCCCAGCCGAAGATCCACAGCCCCAGGAACGTGGACTCCAGGAAGAACGCGACCAGCGTCTCCAGCGCGAGCGGCGCCCCGAACACGTCACCGGCGTAGGTCGCGAGACCCGACCAGTTCAGCCCGAACTGGAACTCCATCACGATCCCGGTGGCGATCCCCAGCGCGTAGTTGATCACGTAGATCCGGCCCCAGAACCTGGTCATCCGTTCGTGCACGGGTGCTCTGGTCAGCGTGAACCGGGTCTGCATGATCGCGAGCAGGGTCACCAGCCCGAGCGTGAGCAGCACGAACAGGAAGTGGAACGAGGTCGTCGTCGCGAACTGGACGCGGGCGAGGTCGGCAGCGCTCATGAGTAGGGAGGCTATATGTAGGCGCGCTACTCATCGAGCGTTTCGGCGGGATATGGGGGAGATCTCAGGGCTCCCCTGATGCGGCGGCATGAGTAGAGTGGCTACTCATGAAGCCCGATGCGCTGCGTGGCCACCTGGACGCGTTGCTGCTGGCCACGCTCGACGGCCGGGAGCTGCACGGATACGCGATCATCGAGGCGCTGCAGCTGGGCAGCGGCGGCGCGCTCGACCTGCCGACCGGCACGGTCTACCCGGCGTTGCGCCGGCTGGAGCGCGCCGGGCACGTGGTCAGCGACTGGAGCACGGTCGGCGGACGCAAGCGCCGCACCTACAAGCTGACCTCGGCCGGTCAACGGGCGCTGCGCGCCGAGCGCAGCGCGTGGCAGGAGTTCACGTCGGTCATCGACGGCGTGCTGGGAGGGGGCGGCAAGTGGGCACAGGCCTGATCGACGACTACGTGACGGACCTCGGGTCGCGCTTGCAGGGTTCCCGCAGGCAGGTCCGCGACCTGCTCACCGAGACCCGTGACAGCCTCAGCGACGCCGTCGAGGCCCACCTCGACCGCGGCCTGGACGAGGAGACCGCGCAGCGCAAGGCCGTCGAGGAGTTCGGCCCGGTCCGCGAGATCGCCGGGGAGTACCAGGCGGAGCTGGCCGTCGCGTACGGCGCGCGCACGCTGGCGTGGCTCGCCGTCGTGCTGCCGACGATGCACGCGTTGTGGGAGATGGGCCGGCTCTACTTCATCGGGCCGTGGCAGGACTTCGGCGGCCCGGTGCCGACCTGGTACCTGTGGATCGCCAAGGCCAACGACATGACCAGCGGCGTCTCCGCGGGCATCGCCCTGGTGGCGCTCGTCCTGGGCCGCGTGCTGGCCCGCCGGTTCGCCACGCAGCTGCTCGCCAGGCTCGCGGCGTCGATCGCGTTGTTGTCGCTGCTGGTCGTGGTGCTGGGCAACGTAGCCATCCTCGGCGCGACCTGGGGCCTGGATCCGCAACGGCTCGTGCAGTCGTTCCCGATGAGCATCGCGAGCTTCGCGACGTGGGCCGTGATCGTCCGGCTCGGTCTGCTCGCTCGCCGCTGCCTGAGCTGTGCCACGATCGTCGGGTGACCAACGCCCTGATCTACCTGATCGTGATGGTGGCCGTCGCGGCAGTGGTGTTCCTGCTCGCGGCGTTGGTGTTCGGGCGCGGCGAGGAGCTCGCCCCGCTGCCGCCAGGTGCCTCGCCCACGCGGCTGCCGTCGGACGACATCACCGCGGAGGACGTCCGCGAGCTGAAGTTCCAGCAGGTGTTCCGCGGCTACAAGATGAGCGAGGTCGACTGGGCGTTGCAACGGCTCGCGACCGAGGTCGAGACGCTGCGGGCGCGCGTGGAGGAACTGGAGAGCAGTGACCGAGCTTGAGCTGACGGTCCAGGTGGCCGCTCCGCCCGACACGATCTTCCGCGCGATGACCGACTGGGAACGCCAGTCCGAGTGGGTGTTCGGCACCCGCGTGTCGGTCGTCGCGGGCGACGGGCGGTCGGTCGGCAGCGAGATCGACGCGGTCACGTTCGGCGTCTCGGACCGCATGCGGATCACGCGCTGGGACCCGCCGCACGCCGTCGAGGTCGAGCACCTCGGCCGGGTCGTGCGCGGCACCGGTGTTTTCGCCGTGCGCGGCAGTCGTTTCGTGTGGACGGAACGACTCGACGTGCCGTTCTTCTTCCCGGTGGTGAAGCCGCTCTTCGTGCTGATGCTGCGCCGCTCGCTGCAGCGGTTCGCGAGGTTCGCGGAGGAGTACCGGTGATCGTTCGCTGCCCGTGGGGTGATTCCACGCCGGACTACATCGCCTACCACGACACCGAGTGGGGCGTGGAGCTGCACGGCACCGAGGCCCTGTACGAGCGGATGTCGTTGGAGGCGTTCCAGTCCGGACTGTCGTGGATCACGATCCTGCGCAAGCGACCGGCGTTCCGCGCGGCCTTCGGCGACTTCGATCCCGAGCTGGTCGCGAAGTTCGGGCCCGCCGACGTGGAAAGGCTGATGGCCGACGCGGGCATCGTCCGCAACCGGATGAAGATCGACGCGGCGATCCACAACGCGCGGGTGATCGTCGACCAGGAGGTGGATCTCGACGAGCTGCTGTGGTCGTTCGCGCCCACCGACCACGTGCGGCCCGCGACGATCGCGGACGTGCCCGCGATCACCGCCGAGTCCAAGGCGATGGCCAAGGAGCTGAAGCGCCGCGGCTTCAAGTTCCTCGGCCCCACCACGTGCTACGCGCTGATGCAGGCCACCGGCATGGTCGACGACCACATCGCGACGTGCTTCCGCGCTACCGGCCGATGAACTTCGGGGCGCGCTTGTTCACGAAGGCGTCCACGGCTTCCCGGTGATCCTCGGTCGCGCCGCAGTCGGCCTGGGTGCGGCGTTCGGCCTCCAGGGCGTCCTCCAACGTGCCGTCGGCGGCCGCGGCCAGCGCTTCCTTGATCTTCGCGTACGCCGTCGTCGGGCCCTTGGCGAGCTTGGCGGCCAGCAGGTGCGCGGTCTCCTGCAGCTCCTCGTCCGGCACGACCTGGTTGACCATGCCGATCCGCAACGCCTCCTCGGCGCCCACCGGCTGCGCGAGCAGCATCATCTCCATCGCGCGGCCGTGCCCGATCAGCCGCGGCAACGTCCACGAGGCGCCGGAGTCCGCGGTGAGACCGACGTTCGCGAAGGCCATCAGGAACTTCGCCGACGTGCCCGCGATGCGCAGGTCCGAGGCGTAGGCGAAGGACGCGCCCGCACCGGCCGCGCTGCCGTTGACCGCGGCGATCACCGGCTTCGGCATGCCGATCAGCTCGCGCACGATGGGGTTGTAGTGCTGCTCCACGGTGTGCAGCGGCGCGGGATCACCGGCCTGCAGCAACCCGATGTGCTCCTTGAGGTCCTGACCCGCGCAGAACGCCCGGCCCGCACCCGTGATCACCACCGCGCGCACCGACTCGTCGGCCGCCGCCTCCTTCAGTGCGGCGAGGAACGACTCCTTCAGCGCGATGGTGAAGGCGTTGAACGACTCGGGGCGGTTGAACGTGAACGTGCGCACACCATCGGCGTCGTCGACGAGGAGCTCGGACACTGAACCTCCATCAAGCAGTGGAAACGTTGCGAACCGGCCGCAGGCACTCGTCGACGAACCGAGTCGTGCCCGGCGCCAGCCGCAGTGTCTGTTCGTCGAAGAACGACGCTGCCGCGTGCCCCGGCCAGTCCGGTGGCAACAGTTCAGCAGGAAGACCGGGATCGCGGAACAGGAACTTCCGCCACGCGTGCAGCAGCTGCTGTGACGCGGCGAACGCCGCCGCGTCGCCGGTTTCGTCCACAACGGACACCAGTGGCCGCCAGTGCGCGACGAAGGCGGCGTAGTCGCGTCCCAGCCCGGCCAGGTCCCAGGCCTTCGCGGCCAGCTCGACGTCCGGACCGTCGTGTGAACCGTGAAAAGTTCGTGCGGACACTTCTTCGGCGGCGAGCACGTCGGCCAGTTCCGGTGACGGCCGCGGCGCGATCCACGTCACAGGGCCGAGCGCGCCGTAGCCGAGCAGCTGCAGCTCCGAGGCCAGGTGGTCGCGCGAGTCGCGGCCCGGCATCTCCTCCAGCACCACGACGTGCCAGCGACCGTCCCAGGTGGACGGCCGGGTGCGGTAGATGCGGGCCGCGGCCTCGTCGAGCCTTCGTTCCCCGCGAGGTGTCATCGCATAACCCGGCCCGTCGGGCAGCCTGGTCGGCTGCAGCCAGCCCTGCCGCACCGTCCGGGAAACGGCGGTGCGCACGGCCGGTGCGGCGAATCCCAGGGGCTCCAGCAGCCGGACGAGGGCGGCAATGGTGGCGGCGCCACCGCGTTCGCGCAGGTGGCCGCCGTAGACGTCGAAGAGCGCGGAACGGGCTCGCACCCGGCACAGTCTGTCACGCCGCGCCCGCGACCGCCGAAAGTGTTGTCTTGTCGTGAAAACGGGTACTGATCAGGGTGAAATCAAGATCAACAAATGTCACCCGAACTCGCCAAAAGATCGGTTCGGTTTCGCCCCTGAGTCGCGATAGGGGAGAATGGAGCAGATCCGGCCTGGCCGGACGGGGAAGAGTTGACGGAGGGAGCACGCGATGGCGGCCATGAAGCCCCGGACCGGCGACGGTCCCCTCGAGGTCACCAAGGAGGGACGCGGCATCGTCATGCGCGTGCCGCTCGAGGGTGGTGGGCGCCTTGTCGTCGAGATGTCGGCGGACGAGGCCAGCGCCTTGGGCGACGCGCTGAAGGCCGCCGCCGGCTGAGGCATCCCGGCGAGAAGCACCAGAAACACGCAAGCCCCGGTTTCCGCTGTGTTCCACAGTGGAGGCCGGGGCATCGCAACGTTTGGCGCTGAGTCAAAATGGAGCCGTCGAAAATACATGGGGAGGGGTCCGGCGTGGGTTCGACGGTTCCGTCAGTGCCAACCAAGCTCGTGGACGTCGAGGTGGCCACCACCGCGCGCCGCGGCGTTGCGACGGTCGTGCTCGCGGCCACCGGACCGGTGCTCGGGCCGGGCGGCGACGGCATCGACGTCTCCGACCTCACGGGCAAGGCCGGTGAGGTGGTCCGCCACGACGAGGCCTGGACGCTCGGTGTCGGCACCGGCACGCTGAGCGACCACCGCACGGCGGGTGCGGCCCTGGTCCGCGCGCTGAGCGGCGAGGACGCCCCGAAGAGCGCCGACGTGCTGCTGACCCCGGACCTCGACGCCGAGAAGGTGCGCGCGTTCGTGCTGGGCGCGGCGCTCGGCGGCTACCGCTTCAAGGTCACCGGCGAGGAGGCCCCGAAGCGCGTCGGCTCGCTGCGGCTGGTCACCGGGGACACCGGGTTCGAAGAGGTGCTGACCTCGGCCGCGCTGAAGGCCCACGCGCTGGCCACCGCCACCTCGCTGGCGCGTGACCTCGCCAACACGCCCTCCAACGTCAAGGACCCGCGCTGGCTCGCGACCACCGCCGCCAAGCTCGCGGAGAAGATCGACGGTCTGTCCGCGACCGTGCGGGACGAGAAGTGGCTGCGGCAGCAGGGCTTCGGCGGCGTCCTGGCGGTCGGCGGCGGAAGCGCCCGGCCACCGCGGTTGCTGGAGCTGACGTACGGCACGACCGGCCCGCACCTGGTGTTCGTCGGCAAGGGCATCACGTTCGACACCGGCGGCATCTCGGTGAAGCCCGCCGACGGCATGCACCTGATGCGCACCGACATGGCCGGCGGCGGTGCGGTGATCTCCGCGCTGATGGCCGTGGCCCGCAGGCGGCTGCCGGTCAGGATCACCGGTCTCGTGCCGTGTGCGGAGAACCACATCTCCGGCTCGGCGTACCGGCCGGGCGACGTCGTGCGGCACTACGGCGGCGCGACCACCGAGGTGCAGAACACCGACGCCGAGGGCCGCATGGTGCTGGCCGACGCGATGGCGTACGCGGTGCGCAACCTCAAGCCGGACCTGCTCGTGGACGTGGCGACGCTGACCGGTGCGATGAAGGTGTCGCTCGGCCTGCGCACGGGCGCGGTGTTCACGCCGTCCGCCGAGATCGCCGCAGCCGTCATCGAGGCGGGTGCCGGGGTCGGCGAGCAGTGGTGGCGGATGCCGCTGCTGGAGGAGCACGTCGAGGCCGTGACCAGCGAGATCGCGGACTACAAGCAGTGCCCGCCCGGTCCGGGCGGCATCACGGCGGCGCTGTTCCTGCAGAAGTTCGCGGGCGACGTGCCGTGGGCGCACCTCGACATCGCGGGCCCCGCGCGTTCGGAGAAGGTCTACGAGGAGGTCGTCGCGGGCGCCACGGGCTTCAGCGCGCGCACGCTCGTCGAGCTGGCCGAAAAATATTCGCGTTAGTCCCTACGATCGGCCATACGAGACGGCGAAGTTCCACGGCATGATGTGAGCGCCTTCACACCGTCGTAGAGGAGCGCTCGTGTTGCTTCGCCTGGTTCTCGCCGTCTCGCTGACACTGGCGGCGCTGACCCCCGCCACCGCGAGCACGCCCTGGTGGGAACCGGTCGCCCGGCCCACGCAGGACTCGCAGATCAACGTCACGGGCGAGCCCTTCAAGGGCACCGACGGCCAGGGCAGGGTGCGCGGGTTCGTCGACGCGCACAACCACCTGATGACCGACCAGGCGTTCGGCGGCCGGTTGATCTGCGGCGAGGAGTTCGACGAGCAGGGTGCCCAGGCTGCGCTCAAGGACTGCCCCGAGCACTACCCGGCGGGCATCGGCGCGTTGTTCGAGGCGGTCGTCACGAACGACTTCGACGGCCACGACCCGGTGGGCTGGCCGACGTTCAAGGACTGGCCGTCCTACCAGACGGTCTCGCACCAGCAGAACTACTACGCCTGGCTGGAACGGGCGTGGCGCGGCGGGCAGCGCGTCCTGGTCACCGACCTGACCAGCAACGCCACCCTGTGCGTGATCTACCCGTTCAAGGACAAGCCGTGCGACGAGATGGCGTCGGTGCGGCTGCAGGCGAAGCGGACCTACGAGCTGCAGGACTTCGTGGACCGGCAGTTCGGCGGGCCCGGCAAGGGCTGGTTCCGCATCGTCACCTCGTCCGAGCAGGCGCGGGACGTGATCGAGCAGGGCAAGCTCGCGGTGATCATGGGCATCGAGACCTCTGAGCTGTTCGGCTGCCGGCAGCTGCTCGACCTCCCGTTGTGCGGCAAGGGCGACATCGACCGCGGCCTGGACGAGGTCTACGCGCTCGGCGTGCGCAGCGCCTTCCTGTGCCACAAGTTCGACAACGCCCTGTGCGGCGTCAGGTTCGACTCCGGGGTGCAGGGCGGCGTGCTCAACGCCGGCCAGTTCCTGCGCACCGGCACGTGGTGGAAGACCGAGAAGTGCGCGGGACCGCAGCAGGACAACCCGATCGGCGTGGCCGGGCCGAACGCGCTGATCCCCGCCAACGTCGTCGCGCCGAAGTACGACGAGGAGAAGCGCTGCAACGTCCGCGGCCTCACCTCGCTCGGCGAGTACGCGGTGCGGGGCATGATGAAGCGGCACATGATGATCGAGATCGACCACATGAGCGTGAAGGCCGCCGGACGCACGCTGGATCTGGCCGCCCAGGCGCACTACCCCGGCATCCTGTCGAGCCACAGCTGGATGGACGCGCAGTGGACCGAGAAGGTCTACCAGCTCGGCGGCTTCGTGGCGGGCTACGAGAACGACGCCCCCACCTACGTCGCCCAGGCGGCCGCGGCGGAACCGTTGCGCCGCAAGTACGACGTGGGCATCGGGTTCGGCAGCGACTTCAACGGCGTGGGCTCGCACCCGGCACCGCGCACCGGCGTGACCTACCCGTTCCGCACCTACCCGGAGGGGCCGCTCGTCGACCGGCAGCGCACCGGCGACCGCGTGTGGGACGTCAACACCGACGGCGGTGCGCACGTCGGCCTGCTGCCCGACTGGATCGAGCAGATCCACCAGGCCGGCGGTGACCAGCTCGTGCGGGACATGCTCGGCGGCGCCGAGTCGTACCTGCGGACGTGGTCCGGGACTCAGCGCTGGACGTCGTGAGTCCTGAGCGCGTGCTCGCGGAAGGCGCGGACCGCGGGCGGCAGGGGCTGGTCCTTCAACCACGCCAGCCCGAAGACGCGGCTCGCCCGCGGGGTCAGCGGTAGTTCGCGCAGCCCGGCCGGCGGGGTGGTCTCGGCGTGCGTCAGCAGTGCGACGCCGAGACCCGCCGCGACCAGGCCGCGGACGGTCTCGATCTCCTGGCTCTCGAAGGCGGTGCGCGGGGTGATCCCGGCGGCGGCGAACATGTCGTCGGTGATCTGCCGCAGGCCGTAGCCGTGTTCCAGCAGGATCAGGTCCTCGTGCTCCAAGTCCTTGAGCCGCACCGACTTCCTGGTGGCCAGCCGGTGCGCGGACGGCACGACGACGATCAGCTCCTGTTCGAACAGGACGGCCGAGGAGAACTCCGGCCCCTCGGGCGGTGGGGCGACCAGGGCGAGGTCGATCTCGCCCTGGCGCAGCTTCTCGACGACGGCGGCGCGGGCGTTCTGGATCAGGCCGAACCGCACGTGCGGGTGCTCGGCGCGGAACCCGCGGACCAGTTCTGGCACCAGCGACCGGCCGAGCATGTGCAGGAACCCCAGCACCACGCGGCCCTTCTCCGGGTCCAGCTCCTCCTCGACCTCGCGCAGGCCGGGTTCCAGCGCGGCCAGTGACCGGGCCGCGGCCTCGGCGAGGAGGCGGCCGGCGCGGGTGAGCCGGACCCGGCGTCCGGTCTTCACGACGACCGGTGCGCCGAGCTGCTCGCCGAGCTCGGCGAGCCAGCGGCTGACCGTCGGCTGGGGCAGCCCGACGCGTTCTGCGACACGGGTCACGTGCTCGTCGGCGGCAAGCGCTTTCAGCACGGCCAGCTTCGGGGCCAGGTCCAATTCATCCACGAATTGATTCTGACCCATTTCCGTATTGGACGTATGGCTTAGCGTCGAATGCGTGAACAGGTTGACCGCGTCCATCGCCGCATCGGGCCTCGCGTGTTTCGCGTTGCTCTACGCACCGCAGCCGGTGTTGCCGCAGATAGCCGCGGACTACCGGTTGGGGCCGGGCGGTGCGTCGCTCGCGCTGTCCGCCGCGACGCTGGCGCTGGCCGTGGTGGTCGTGCCGGTGGCGATGCTGTCCGAACGGGTGGGGCGCCGGCCGGTGATCGTGGCCAGCGTGCTGTTCGCGGGTCTGCTCGGCGTCGTGCTGCCCTTCGCGCCGAGCTACGAGGTCTTCCTGGTGCTGCGGGTGCTGCAGGGCATCGCGGCGGCCGGGGTGCCCGCGGCGTCGATGGCCTACCTCGCGGACGAGCTGCCCCGCGGGAAGCTCGGTGGCGCGATGGGCGCGATGATCGCGGGCAACAGCGTCGGCGGCATGCTCGGCCGCCTGCTCTCCGGCACGACGGCCGACTGGCTGGGCTGGCGCGGGTCGATCCTGCTCACCGGCGTGGCCGGGCTCGCGGCCGCGCTCGTCGTGGTCTTCTTCCTGCCGCGCGCCCAGGCCGCGCCGAAGCGGGCGCCGCGCGGGATGAAGGCGGCCCTGAGGGATCCGGTGCTGCTCGCGCTGTACGCGGTCGCCGTGCTGATGGTCGGCGCGTTCGTGTCGTTCTACAACGTCGCGGGTTTCCAGCTCACCGGTCCGTCGTGGCTGGAGTCGCTGGTGTTCCTGTTCTACGCGTTCGGCAGCACCGCGGCGGCGTTCGCGGGCAGGACGGCCGACCGGCTCGGCCGCGGGCGCGCGCTGCTCATGGCCATCGGGGTGGTGGCGCTGGGCACGGTCGCGAGCCTGGTGTGGGTGCCGCTGGGCCTGGCGATCGTCACGGCGGGATTCTTCGCCTCGCACGCCGTCGCGAGCAGCTGGGTCGGCTCGCGCGCCCCGTCCAACGCGCGCGGCCACGCGTCCGGGCTGTACCTGTGCGGGTTCTACGTGGGCAGCAGCATCGGCGGCACGTCCGGCAGCACCGCGTACGGCGAGTGGGGCTGGGGCGGGCTGGTGCTGGTGGTCCTCGGCTGGCTCGCGCTGGCCGCGATGCTGGTTCAGAACTCCAACGCGAGGGTGATGCGCGAGTCGACCGGCGAGATCAGCGTGCGGCCGATCCTCGGCAGCTCGACCACGCCCTCGACCAGGCCCACCGAGACCGAACGGGTGTCCGCGGGGACCTCGACCACGACCGCGAACGGCAGCGGACCGCCGTCGTAGCGGGCGCCGAGCTGCGGTGCGGTCGAGCCGTCCGGCAGCGTCACGGTGATCAGGTCCTTGGTCACGGCGCCGCCCGCGGTGTCCGGCAGGTCGCCGGAGGCCTCCATCCGCACCTCCAGCAGCGCCTTGTCCGGTGCGGAGATGGTGGCGAGGTCGTACTGGCTCTCACCGAACTTGATCGGGCGCTGCCGGCCGAGCCGCACGCCGGTGATCTTCATGTCGATCGCGCTGCCGCCGAGGCGGAGCTTCTGGGTCGACTCGGTGAAGTGGGCGGGAGCGGCGGCGCGCTGCAGCACCCGCGGCGGGTTGTCGGCGCGCTTGCCGGACGGGATCTCGACCCGCTGCTCCAGCGACTTGGCGCCGAGCGAGCCGAGGGTGAGCGTCTCGGTGCCCTCCTTCGGGTCGGGCACCGTGTAGACGACGAACACCGAACCGTTGGCCGGGAGCCGTTCGGCGGGCAGCAGCTGGCGCTTGCCGGGCACCTCCAGCGCGAGCTCGGACGGTTGCGGGGCGAAACCCTGCCAGTTCGTGCGGCGGAAACCGCTGTCGGTCTCGAAGAGCTTCTCGACCTTCATCCGCATCACGCGCAGCCGTGAGCCCGGTTCGGCGCTCAGGGTGCCTTCCGAGGTGTACCAGATGTCCGGGTTCGCCCAGCCGGAGATCGCGGTGCTGAGCAGGTCGTCGCGCAGCTTGAGGTCGATGTTGCCGAGCCCGAGGTCGGCGTTGGAGCGCTTGCCGTCGTCGGGCAGCACGGCGAGGAAGTCGCGCCCGGCGGTGAGGTCCTGCTGCTTCGACGGGTCGAACTCCCGGCCGTCGGTGCGCACGAGCTTGCCGAGCGGCGTGCTGCGGTTGCCCTTCTCCGGCACCTGCGGCGACTGCACCTCGTAACGGACCTCGTCACCCGTCTTGGTGACTTCCTTCAACGGCACGGGCACCCAGTCGGTGCCGGCGCCGGTGCCCGGCACCTGGACCGGTCCGCACCAGAGCCGCTTCTCCACCTCGGCCTCGACGCCCGTTCTGGCGAACCAGCAGCTGACCGCCGCCGCGCCCGCCCGTGCCACGTAGCCGTACTCCAGCGTGTACGCGAGCTGGGCTTCGGCCTGCGCCTGCAGGTCGGAGGCGTCGGCGAGCTTCAGTCCGTCGACCCTGAGCTGGACGGCCGTCGGCTGTGTCTTCGGGGCTGTGGCGCATCCAGTCACTGCAAGGAGGACCGTCAGACCCAGCACCGCACAACGCACAGTCCTCGCGCCCCTCACCGGTTGAAACGACAACGTCACTACTGGTTAAAGGCGGCGTTCACACTTTGGGGTTGCCCTGAGCGTGTGTGACTCAAATCACGCTGCGGTAGACCTCGACTGTCTGCTGGGCCATCGTCGACCAGGAGAACTCCTGCTCAGCGCGCTGCCGACCGGCAGCGCCGAAGCGCTGGGCCCGTCCAGAATCTGAGATCAGCTCATTTATTGCCTCGGCGAGACCGTGTCGATATGTCGACAATTCACGTTCGTCATAGTGCACGAGCAGGCCGGTCTCGCCGTGCGCGACCACTTCGGGGATGCCGCCGACGTCGCTCGCGACGACCGCCGTGCCGCACGCCATGGCCTCCAGGTTCACGATGCCGAGCGGTTCGTAGACCGACGGGCAGACGAACACCGTCGCGTGGCTGAGGATCTGCCGCACCTCGGCGGGCTGCAGCATCTTCTGGATCCAGAAGACCCCGGACCGCTTCCGCGCGAGCTCCTCGACCGCCAGCCGCGTCTCCTCGGCGATCTCCGGCGTGTCCGGAGCACCGGCGCACAGCACGATCTGCGCGCTCGGGTCGATCTCGTGCGCGGCGGCGACGAGATGTCCGACACCCTTCTGCCGGGTGATCCGCCCCACGAACGCCACGATCGGCTTCTCCGGATCGATGCCGTACGCGACGAGCGCGTCCGTCTCCGTCACCGGCCGGTACGCCGTGGAGTCGATGCCGTTGCGCACGACGTGCACCTTCGCCGGGTCCAGCGCGGGGTAGGCGTCGAGCACGTCGGCCCGCATCCCGTCGCTCACGGCGATGATCGCGTCGGCGTGTTCGTACGCGGTCCGCTCGGCCCACGACGAGATCCGGTACCCGCCGCCGAGCTGCTCGGCCTTCCACGGCCGGCGCGGCTCCAACGAGTGAGCCGTCACCACGTGGGGTATCCCGTGCAGGAGTTTGGCCAGGTGACCGCCCATGTTGGCGTACCACGTGTGCGAGTGCACGAGGTTCGCCGTGGACACCGCCGCGGCCATCTCAAGATCCACCGCGAGGGTGGTCAGCGCCGCGTTCGCCTGCTCCAGGCTGTGCGGTGGGTTGTGCGCGATGGCGTCGCCGCGGGGCGCACCGAAGCAGTGCACGTCGACGTCGACGAGCTCGCGGAGATGGGGCACGAGGAATCCCACGTGCACACCAGCGCCGCCGTAGACCTCAGGTGGGTACTCCCGCGTCATGACCGCAACTCGCACGCCTCCACCGTAGATCACGGCGGTAGGTGTTGGGACGAACCAGTTTGCGTCTGGTTGAAGCTCGATCGCACAGATAGGGTCACATACCGTGAAGGGGCAGCCGCACGTTCTCGGAATTGTGCTTGCCGGTGGTGAAGGCAAGCGCCTGTGGCCACTGACGGCCGACCGCGCGAAACCGGCTGTGCCCTTCGGGGGCAACTACCGGCTGGTCGACTTCGTGCTGTCGAACCTGGTCAACGCGGGGCTCGCGAAGCTCTGCGTGCTGACGCAGTACAAGTCGCACTCCCTGGACCGCCACATCTCGACGACGTGGCGCCTGTCCAATGTGCTCGGTCAGTACGTGACACCGGTGCCGGCCCAGCAACGCCTGGGCCCTCGCTGGTACACCGGATCCGCCGACGCGATCTTCCAGTCGCTGAACCTGGTCCACGACGAGAAGCCCGACCACGTGGTCATCTTCGGCGCCGACCACGTGTACCGGATGGACCCGTCGCAGATGATCTCGCAGCACGTCGAGTCGGGCGCGGCCGTGACCGTCGCCGGCATCCGCGTGCCGCGCACCGAGGCCAAGGCCTTCGGCTGCATCGACTCCGACGCGTCCGGGAAGATCACGCGCTTCCTGGAGAAGCCGTCCGAGCCACCACACGTGCCGGACGACCCGGACGTCACTTTCGCTTCAATGGGCAACTACGTCTTCACCACCGAGGCGCTGCTCGACGCGTTGCGCGGCGACGCGTTGAACCCCGACTCCGACCACGACATGGGCGGCGACATCATCCCCATGCTGGTCGACCGCGGTAAGGCGCACGTCTACGACTTCCAGGACAACGAGGTTCCCGGCGCCACTGATCGGGACCGCGGGTACTGGCGTGACGTGGGGACGATCGACGCCTACTACGACGCCCACATGGATCTGGTTTCGGTCCATCCGATTTTCAACCTCTACAACCAGCTGTGGCCCATTCGCACGGCCACTCCGCCGTTGCCGCCCGCGAAGTTCATCGCCGGAGGGTCCGCTGAGGACTCGATGGTCGGGCCCGGGTCGATCATCTCCGGGAAGATCCACGGGTCGGTGATCTCGTCCGATGTGACCGTTGAGGTCGGGTCGGTGGTGCAGGGGTCGGTGTTGTTGCCCGGCGTTCGGATCGGGAAGGGCGCCGTGGTTCGGCGGGCCATTCTGGACAAGAACGTCGTGGTGCCGGATGGGGCGTTGATCGGGGTGGACGCGCCGATGGACCGTGAGCGCTACACCGTTTCCGCGGGCGGCGTCACGGTCCTCGGCAAGGGCGTTCGGGCCTACTGAGCCTGAGCTTGGGCTGAGCCTTGGCCGGCCGGCCGCGGGTCGAGTGGGTGGTCGGCCTGCGTCGGGTTGTGAGGGTTGTTCGGGAAGAACGGCTCGGGCCTTCGGTCCTCGATCAAAGGCGGCTCGGCTTCGCCGTCGCTGGGCTAAGGGCGGCGGGCTGCCACCAGCAGGCCGTCGCCCAGCGGGAGGATCACCGGGACCAGGCGGTCGTCCTCCTTCACCAGGCGGGCGATGTCCCGCATCGCCTGGGTCGACTCGTCCCGTTTGGAAGGGTCGACGACGGCGCCGTGCCATAGGACGTTGTCGAACGCGATGACGCCGCCCGGCCGCAGCATGCGCACGCCGTGTTCGAGGTACTGCGGGTACTCGGGTTTGTAGGCGTCCACGAAGACGAGGTCGTAGGCCGCGTCGGTCAGCCGGGGCAGCACGTCCAGCGCCTTGCCCATGATCAGGCGGGTGCGGGAGGGCGAGATGCCTGCCGCCGCGTAGGCCTCGCGGGCGGCGCGTTGGTGTTCGGGGGCCACGTCGATCGAGGTCAGGATGCCTGAGGCCGGCATGCCGGCGAGCAGGTAGAGGCCGCTCGTGCCGGCGCCGGTGCCGATTTCGACGACCGCGCGGGCCTGCAGTGCGGTTGCCAGGAACCGCAGTGCGGCGCCTCCGCCGGCGCCGATGGGCACGCAGCCCAGTTCCTGGCCGCGTGCGCGTGCTGCCAGGTGCACCTCGTCCTCGGGGAGGTACTGCTCGACGTACTCCCGCAGGGCCGATTCCGCTGTCACGGATACGCAGGTTAGTGCCCCGCGTGCCCAAAACGGGTGAACGCCGCAAGAACCGAGATTCTCAGGGTGCTCTCAGGCAGCTCTCACGATCGTTTTAAGGGAGCAGGAGAAGGTAGGCAGGCAAGAAGCCAGGCTCTAGTCGGGAACAAGCCGGACCCGTCGCTCGTTGAGCCGCATAAGGGTCGCCGGGCGGCCCACATGGAGGTGCCGAAACACCTGATGCGCACGCAGTCGAGTTCGCCGGAGGCCGTCGCGCCCATCGAGACGGCCGACTGGACGCCGCCCTCGTGGGACGAGATCGTTCGCGAGCACGCGGACCGCGTCTACCGGCTCGCGTACCGTCTGACCGGCAACCAGCACGACGCCGAGGACCTGACCCAGGAGACGTTCATCCGGGTCTTCCGGTCGCTCGCGTCCTACAAGCCGGGCACCTTCGAGGGGTGGCTGCACCGCATCACCACCAACCTCTTCCTCGACATGGCTCGCCGCCGCAGCCGCGTGCGCATGGAGGCGCTGCCGGAGGACAACGACCGCCTTGAGGGTGACGACCTGTCCCCTGAAGAGATCTACGACGAGAACCACCTGGACCCCGACCTGCAGGCCGCGTTGGACGAGCTCCCCCCGGAGTTCCGCGCCGCCGTGGTCCTGTGTGACGTGGAGGGCCTCTCCTACGAGGAGATCGGCGCCACGCTCGGGGTGAAGATGGGTACCGTGAGGAGCAGGATCCACCGGGGCCGCCAGGCTCTCAAGGTCGCGCTCGAACGTCGTCGTCAGGAATCGTTGCTGGAGGACTCTGCATGACCGACCTCCGTGGTTGGGGCCTGCCTGAGCAGCATCTCTTGCCGGATGCCGTGGTCGCGTTCGTGGACGGCGAGCTGTCCTCGGTCGCTCACGAGCGAGCCTCCGCGCACATCCAGCGCTGCGGCTTCTGCGCCTTCGAGACCTACACCCAGCAGCAGGCGCGCGCGGCAGTGCGCACCGCGGCGGCGCCCACGGCGCCGGCGTCGCTGCTCGACCGGCTCGGGGCCATTCCGCAGGAGGTCGAGCTGCCGTCCGCACCGGACGGGCTCGCGATCACCGAGGACGGCCAGTTCGTCGCCGTGCAGCGCACCGACAAGCCCGCGTTCGGGTCCGGGCCGGTGCTCGGGTCCAGCAGACCTCTGGGCAGCAACGGCTGGTTCAGCGGCCGTCGCGCCCGGCAGGGTGCCGGGGTCGTGGTGAGCGGCATGCTGCTCGGCGCGCTCGCGTTCACCACGCCGGACAGCGACGCTCCAGCCACGCCTTCCGCGCCGCAGAACGCCCGCGCGGTCTTCGCGACCACCCCCTGACAGTCATTTCACCGCTCTTCGGGCAGGCTGTAGCTCAGCACTCCTAGCGGAAAATTCGGGGAGAGATGAGCCAGCAGTCGCCCAACGGCCAGACGCCCACACCCGTTTCCGGAGTGGACGACGGAGCGCATCGCAGGCTCCGGCCACGGCCCCTGGTGCAGCCGCCGGTCGACCCCGCGTACGCCACCGCTTTCGGCCGCCCGGACGGGGTGTCCGGCGCGTTCGCCACGCGCGACGTGCCCGTTCCCCAGGTCCAGTCCGCGCCGCCGCCACCCGAGTCGCTCGCGACCGCGTTCGGCCGCCAGGGCTCCTCCGAACTCCTCCAGCGGCCACCGCAGCCGACCGGCGAGCCCGACCCGGACATCGACCCGGTGTTCTGGGGCGACAAGCCCGCCGGTGACCCGTGGCGCGACCCCGCCTCCGGTGCCGTGATCGGTCCGCCCGCGGTGGGCGAGGACGCGCCGGGCGAACCCGAGCGCGAGCAGGAGCCCGGTCCGCAGCTCAGCGTCCCCGAGCTGATCTTCGGTCGCCGGGTGAAGCCGACCGCTCTCGCGTTGCTGACCGCGGTCGCGCTGCTCGTCGGTGCCGCCGGTGGCCTCGTCGGCTGGCTGATCGGCCGCGCCGGCAACCCGCTGACCGACTCGACCGTGACGCTGGCCGAGGTCGAGCAGGGCAAGGAGCGCCCGGCCGGGTCGATCTCGGACATCGCCAAGCGCGTCACGCCCAGCGTCGTGTCGATCGAGTTCAAGGGCGCGAACGTCGCGGGCGTCGGCTCCGGTGTCGTCATCGAGGCCGGTGGCTACATCCTCACCAACGACCACGTCGTCGCCCCCGCGGCCCAGGACTCGTCGGCCAAGCTCAGCGCGGTCTTCACCGACGGCACGCGCGCCCAGGCCCGCGTCGTCGGCCGCGACCCGAAGACCGACCTCGCCGTCGTCAAGGTCGAGGTCACGAACCCGACCGTGCTGCAGTTCGGCAACTCCGACGAGCTCCAGGTCGGCGACAGCGTGATCGCGATCGGTTCGCCGCTGCAGCTGTCCAACACCGTCACCGAGGGCATCGTCTCCGCGCTGCACCGCCCCGTGACGGCGGCGGGCGAGAACGGCGGCCCCCAGGTCACCTACGACGCCATCCAGACCGACGCGGCCATCAACCCCGGCAACTCCGGCGGTGCGCTGGTCGACTCGCGCGGTGCCCTGGTCGGCATCAACTCGTCGATCCGCACCGAGACCGGTGGTTCGGTCGGCCTCGGGTTCGCGATCTCCGGCAACCAGGCCCGCAAGATCAGCCAGGAGCTGATCCGCAGCGGTCAGGTCAAGCACGCTGACATGAACGTCAACGTCAAGTCCGTGTCCGCGGAGACCTCGGAAGGCGCGCAGGTGCAGAACGTCCCCGCCGGAGGTGCCGCGGCCGCCGCGGGCATCCAGGAGGGCGACGTGATCACCAAGGTCGGCAACCGGATGGTCCGCAACGCCGCCGAGCTGGTGGTGGCGGTTCGCGAGCACGAGATCGGCCAGACGGTCCAGGTCGTACTCGCCCGTCAGGGCCGGGAACTGAAGCTAGACGTCACCCTGAAGAGCGACTGAGCGAAGTAGGCTGGGACCCGTGTTCGAGAACATCGGATGGGTGGAGATCCTCATCATCGTCGTAGCGGGTCTCTTCATCCTGGGACCCGAACGCCTGCCGTCCGCCGCGGCGTGGCTCGGCAAGACCGTGCGCCAGGTCCGCGAGTACGCGACGGGCGCGCGCGAGCAGCTCAAGCAGGAGATGGGGCCGGAGTTCGAGCAGCTCCGCAAGCCGCTGGAGGACCTGCGGGAGCTGCGCAACTTCGACCCGAAGCGCGCGGTCGCCAAGCACCTCTTCGACGACCCCGAGCCGGTCACCAAGACGAACGGCTACCCGACGCCGTCGACGCCGTCCGCTCCCGAGCAGCGGCCGCTGGCGCCGGGCGAGCGTCCGCCGTACGACCCGGACGCGACCTGAGCTTCCGCCGCCCGGCGCAGCTCGGCGGCGATCGCGGAGAGGTCCACCGGGCCGGTGGTGTCGACCTCCACCAGTGGACCGGCGCCCAACGGGCGCACCGGTTCTCCCCACAGCTCGGCCTCGGCGCGTTCCAGGTCCAGATGGCCTTCGTGCCGGCCCGCGGCCCTGACGTAGTAGCGCGACCTGGCCACCTCCAGCGGCACGACGCAGCGCAGCTCCACCACCGGGCCCGGCAACGCCGCCACCAGGGGCCGGGTGTAGTCGAACCACGTGCTGTCCACCACCGCGCCCGGACACCGCTGCGCGATCCGCAGCACCGCGAGGACCGCCGCCCGGCCCAACCGCTGTGACTCGCTCACCGTGCCGGGCCGGCCGAGCGCGTCGGCCAGGGCCTCCTTGACGTCGTCCTTGGCCAGCACGGACAGCCCGAGCAGCGGACCGAGCGCCGTCGCCAGCGTGGTCTTGCCCGCCCCCGGCCAGCCTCCGACCAGCACGAACACCGTGCTGCTAGCGACCGGCGGGGGAGACGTTCAGCAGCCGGCCCGCGAGGCCGCGCGACTTCACGGTCAGCTTCTTCGCCACCTCGCTGAGCACCTGAGCCGCGGCCGAGTCCGGCACCGCCTGCACGATCGGCGTGCCCGAGTCGCCGTTCTCGCGCAACCGCGGGTCCAGCGGCACCTGGCCGAGCAGCGGCACCTCGGAACCGATGGCCTTGGACAGCGACTCCGCGACGGCCTCGCCGCCACCGGACCCGAAGACCTCCATGCGCGAACCGTCGGGCATCTCCAGCCACGACATGTTCTCGATGACGCCCGCGACCCGCTGGCGCGTCTGCAGGGCGATCGACCCGGCCCGTTCGGCCACCTCGGCGGCGGCCTGCTGCGGCGTGGTGACGACCAGGATCTCGGCGTTCGGCACCAGCTGCGCCACCGAGATCGCCACGTCACCGGTGCCGGGCGGCAGGTCGAGCAGCAGCACGTCCAGGTCGCCCCAGAACACGTCCGCGAGGAACTGCTGCAACGCGCGGTGCAGCATCGGGCCGCGCCACACGACCGGCGTGTTGCCCGGCGTGAACATGCCGATCGAGATGACCTTCACGCCGTGCGCCTGCGGCGGCATGATCATCTTCTCGACCTGGGTGGGCTTGCCGTCGGCGCCCAGCATGCGGGGGATCGAGTGGCCGTAGATGTCCGCGTCGACGATGCCGACCGACAGCCCACGCGCGGCCATCGCCACGGCGAGGTTCACGGTGACCGAGGACTTGCCGACGCCGCCCTTGCCGGACGCGACGCAGTACACGCGCGTCAGCGAGCCCGGCTGGGCGAACGGGATGACCGGCTCCTCGGTGCCGCCGCGCAGGGTCTTGCGCAGCTCGGTGCGCTGGGCGTCGCTCATGACGTCGAGGTCGACGCGCACGGACGACACGCCGTCCAGCGCGGACACCGCCGCGGTGACGTCCTTGGTGATCTTGTCCCGCATCGGGCAGCCCGCGACGGTCAGGTACACGCCGACCACGACGACGCCGTCGGCGCCCACCTCGACGTCCTTGACCATGCCGATCTCGGTGATCGGACGGCGGATCTCGGGGTCCTGCACACCGGCGAGCGCCTTGCGGACGTCCTCGACGGTGGGGAGGGGCTGCGTGGTGGTCACCCGGCCATGCTACGTCCGGTTCGCGCCTGTCCTACCGGCTGGTCACTTTCGAGCACAGGCCCAGGTCGTAGCTGGGTGGGAGCTGTCCGTAACATCGACGTCCGTGCCGGAATCGGGTAGTTCCCGGTTGCCCACCCGTGTCGAGCTAGGGGTGTGGCGATCGTTCCTCCGCGCGCATGCACGGATCACGAGGGTCCTCGAGGCCGAACTGATTGCTGAGCAGCGCCTTTCGCTCGCGGCGTACGACGTGCTGGTTCAACTGGCCGAGACGCCTTCCATGCGCATGCGCATGACAGAACTGGCCGATGCCGTCCTGCTGTCCCGCTCTGGCGTGACCCGCCTCGTGGACCGTTTGGAACGGGCTGGTCTGGTAGGGCGCGAACGCGCCGACGGTGACGGACGCGGCATCGTGGCCGTGCTCACACCGCTCGGTGCCGAGCGTCTGCGCAGTGCCTCCACCACCCACCTCGCCGGCGTCGCCGAGCACTTCGGGGAGAGCTTCGGGCCAGGTGAGCTCGAGGCCTTCGGCCGCACGTGCGACCGCCTGGCCGCGGACGACGTGTATCCGTGATCACGGTAGTGGGACTTGTGCACGTCGAGGCTGGCCGCCTCCTCGTTGTGCGCTCACGCAACAAGAAGGCCTTCTACCTCCCCGGCGGCAAGATCGAGCCGGGCGAGTCGCCCGCCGACGCCCTGCGCCGGGAGGTGTGGGAGGAGCTCGGGGTCGAGTTGGAGAGCCCGGTCGTGCTCAAGCGCTACGTCGCCCCCGCGTACGGCGAGGGCGAGGGCGCGATGGTCGACATGACCTGTTTCACGGCCTCGCTGCTGGGCACGCCGCGGCCCACGAGCGAGATCGCCGAGCTGACCTACGTGAACCGCGACGAGTACCGCGCGCACGCCGAGACGGCGCCCGCGATCCACGAGGTCCTGTCGGACCTGGTCGCCAGTGGACGGATCAGCGCGTGATCGGGCTCACGGCCGCACCTTGCGGGCGTTGTTCTGCTCCTTCACCAGCTTCTCCAGCTCACCGCGGATGAAGTCGCGCGTCGCCACCTCGCCGACGGCGAGCCGCAGCGCCGCCAGCTCACGGGCCAGGAACTCCGTGTCCGCCTTGGTCTGCGCCGCCCGCGCCCGGTCCTCCTCCAGCGACACGCGGTCCCGGTCGTCCTGCCGGTTCTGCGCCAGCAGGATCAACGGCGCCGCATAGGCGGCCTGGGTGGAGAACGCCAGGTTCAGCAGGATGAACGGGTACGGGTCCCACTGCAGCGACAGCGCGAACAGGTTCAGCGCGATCCAGACGGCGACGAACAGCGTCTGCCAGAACAGGAACTTGCCCGTGCCGAGGAAGCGGGCGAGCCGCTCGGAGAACTGGCCGAACGCGTCCGGGTCGATCGACAGGCGGAAGCCCCGCGGCCCGCGCGGCTGGTCGAGGCGCCGCCGTGGCAGCAGTTCAGGCATGGCTCAGTCCCGTCTCGCGCCAGTTGTCCGGCAGCAGGTGGTCCAGCACGTCGTCCACGGTGACGGCGCCGAGCAGGTGCTCGGTCTCGTCGAGCACCGGGGCGCACACCAGGTTGTACGTCGCGAAGTAGCGGGTGACGTCGCTCAGCGACGCGTTCGGTGACAGGCGCGCCATGCTCGTGTCGACCACGCCGGCGACGAGGTCGAACGGTGGTTCGCGCAGCAGCCGCTGGATGTGCACGCAGCCGAGATAACGGCCGGTCGGGGTCGCGGACGGCGAGCGGCACACGAACACCATCGAGGCCAGCGCGGGCGTCAGATCGGGATTTCGCACTCGTGCCAACGCTTCCGCGATCGTCGCGTCCGGCGTGAGGATGATCGGTTCCGGGGTCATCAGACCGCCGGCGGTGTCGAACGAGTACTCCAGCAGGCGCCGGACGGGTTCGGACTCCTCCGGTTCCATCAGCTCCAGCAGCCGGTCCTTGGTGCCCTCGGCCAGCTCGGCCAGCAGGTCCGCCGCGTCGTCCGGGTTCATCGCCTCCAGGACGTCCGCGGCGCGTTCCTCGTCCAGGTGCGACAGGACGTCCTTCTGGTCCTCTTCGGACAGTTCCTCGATGACGTCCGCGAGCCGTTCGTCGTCCAGCGCGTCGGCGACCTCGTAGCGGCGCTTGGGCGGCAGTTCGTGCAACGCGTTCGCCACGTCCGCCGCGCGCATGCCCTCGAACACCGCGACCAGTTGCTGTGCGCCCTGCGGCTGGCCCGCGATCTCGTTCACGCTCAGGCCGCCGACCTCCTCCCACCGCCACACCTGCACCGGTCCCTTGAGACCGAACCTGCCGGTGCGCTGCCGGGCGGCGACGCGGACCATCCGCCAGTCACGGGTGCGGGTGAGCTCCATCGCGGCGTCCACCACGACCGCGGTGCTGCCGTCCTCCAGCCCGATCTTGGCGTCGAGCAGCTCGCCGATCACCAGCACCTCGTTGACGCGCTGGTGGAACGGCCGCAGGCTCACCGACCCGGTCGCGAGCGTCACGGCGTTCGGCTCGATCGAGGTGAGGCGCAGCATCGGCACGAAGATCCGCCGGCGGGTCGCCAGCTCGACGACCATGCCGAGCACCCGCGGCGGTTGCCGGTCGATGCGAAGACTGATCACGACGTCGCGGGCCTTGCCGATGGGTTCGCCGTCGGGGCCGAACACGGGGAGTCCGGCCAGCTGAGCGATGTAGACCCGGTTCACAGCCACCACGAGAACCAGGCTAGATCAGGTTCTGATCGACCACCCGGCGATCTCGGCGCAGATCACCGCCAGGTCCGGCAGGTCCTCCTCCAGACACCACGCCCAGTTCACAACCGCTCGATAAAATGTCCAGTCCCGCGCCTTCGCCACGTCGAGCTCGCCCGCGTCGCACAGCGCGAGGAACCGGTCGTTCAGCCCCCTGCGGCCGTCCAGCTCGTCGAACCTGTTCCACAGCAACGGAATCATGCTGTACTCGCGGTCGCCCGACAGCGGTTTCGGGTCGATCATCAGCCACGGTTCGCGGTCGCCGCGCAGCACGTTCTCGTAGTGCAGGTCCTCGTTCACCAGCGTGCTGCCCATCGACCTCGTGTCGGCAACATCACGTGCGGCGTCGAGCATTTTGCGCGGTATCGCCGGATGTTCGCGCACCGTGCCGGCGAACCGGCGAATCTCCGCCGGCGCTTCGAGGTCGCGATGGCGGCGCAGCAGCGAACCGATCACCTCGACGGCCTTCTCGATCGGCTCGTCGAGCAGCGAATGCGTGTGGTCCAGGCGTTCCAGGAGCAGTGCGCCGAGCTCCTCGTCGTGATCGAGCAGTTGTACGGCGCCGTTGCCGTCGTAGAGCTTGAGGGCGAGCGGTTCGTGCTCGGTCTCCTGGTCGACCCAGGTCAGCTTGAGCACCGCCGGATGCCCGTCGGCCCGGCGCACCGGCAGCACCACCGCGCAGAACCCGCTCATCAACGCGCCGTCCGGGGTCAGCCGCCATCGCGAACAGGCCTTCGTGGCCAGTCTTGGCAGGGTGGCCGCCCACTGCTCGGCGCCTTCTCCGAGACCCTCGCCGAAGCCCGCCGGGACGGTGATCATGCGCTGAACTCCAGCCGGTACACCGCTTCCCACTCCGGTTTCGTGTTGAGCCGCGCGGTTTTCAGGGCCTGCGCCGTCTCCTCGTCGGGTTCGGTCAGCCGCGCGACGGCCTCGGCGTCGACGAGGTGCGAGTGCGTGCTGGGGGAGCGCACGGTGACGGTGACCTGGGCTCCGTCGGTCAGACCCGGCACCGTTTGTTCGGTGCCGCCGGTGATGACCCACAACGCGTCGTCACGCCAATGCGCGTGCACGAGACGCGGTTCGTGGCCGGGTGAGGTGATCCACACCGCCGCCGCTTTCCGCAACGCCGCGTCCAGGATTCGAGTGATCTCCACCGGTTCAGCCTGCCAGTGTTGGATGGCCGCTGCTCCGCAGACGGCGGCGAGTTCGCCTGCAAGTCGGCCGTCCGGCCGAATCGCTCACGCCGGATTGGGCTTCGCCGAATCCGGCGTGAGCGGTTGACCGGACGACCGACGCGAACTCGCGTTTGTGAAACGGGACTCAGCGAATATGCGCTCGGAGATGATGCGTGCCACTGTGGCGCACATAGTTACCGGCCGGTACGAGGAGGTACTCCAGTGGTCGATCAGCAGCGTCCCCGTCGCTCGTGTCTGGCGGTTCCAGGTTCGAGCCAGAAGATGATCGACAAGGCGCGCACGCTGCCGGCGGACCAGGTGTTCCTGGACCTGGAGGACGCCTGCGCCCCGCTGGCCAAGCCGGACGCCCGCAAGACGATCGTCGCCTCCCTGAACGAGGGCGGCTGGGGCTCGAAGGCCCGTGTCGTGCGCGTCAACGACTGGACGACGGAGTGGACCTACCGCGACGTCACCGAGGTCGTCGAGGGCGCCGGCGCGAACCTCGACTGCATCATGCTGCCGAAGGTCCAGACGCCCGAGCAGATCGTCGCGCTCGACTTCCTGATCACGCAGATCGAGAAGACCATGGGCTACGAGGTCGGCAGGATCGGCATCGAGGCGCAGATCGAGAACGCCCTGGGCCTCAACAACGTCAACGCGATCGCCACCGCGTCCCCGCGCGTCGAGACGATCATCTTCGGCCCGGCGGACTTCATGGCGTCGATCAACATGAAGTCGCTGGTCGTCGGCGAGCAGCCGCCCGGCTACGACGTCGGCGACGCCTATCACTACATCCTGATGCGGATCCTGATGGCCGCGCGAGCCCACGACAAGCAGGCCATCGACGGTCCCTACCTGCAGATTCGCGACGTCGAGGGCTACAAGCGCGTCGCCGGTCGTTCCGCGGCGCTGGGCTTCGACGGCAAGTGGGTGCTGCACCCCGGCCAGATCGACGCGGCCAACGAGGTCTTCAGCCCGAAGCAGGACGACTACGACCACGCCGAGAACATCCTCGACGCGTACGAGTACTACACCTCCGAGGCGGGCGGTAAGCGCGGCGCGGTGATGCTCGGCGACGAGATGATCGACGAGGCGTCCCGGAAGATGGCGTTGGTGATCTCCGGCAAGGGCCGTGCCGCGGGCATGTCGCGGTCGAACGTGTGGACTCCGCCGGAGGATTGATCTCGTTACGGATTGTGCGCTATTTCACCCCGATCGTTACTGGACGTGTTCGACCGTCACAGGTTGCGTTCAAAACGGGTGAAGTGGCGCACAATCCGTCACCGAGGTTTGCGATCTTGCCCTGTTGCGGGTGCATGCTCATGGGCATGTCACGTTCGAATAACGGTAAGGCGGGCAGACGGCTGCGGCTCTTCAAGCGCCGCGAAGACGACCTGCTCGAGCGCAGCTTCCGCAGCTGCCCGGGATGCGATGCCGACGTCCACGTGTTCGCCGACGTCTGCCGCCACTGCGGTGGCGTTCTGGAGATCGCCCTCGCGGGCTGAGCCCTCCGGCGGCCCGTCAGCGGATCGAGCCGCCCTTGGCCGCCGCGATCACGGCGATGATGATGACCGCCCAGTAGACCAGCCAGCCGACGATGACGAAGTAGCCGATGATCAGGCCGGCGATGGCCATGCCACGCCCGTCCTCCTCGCCCCTCGCCGTCTTCTTCAGCGCGATGTGGCCGAAGATGACGCCACCGATGGCGGTCAGACCGCAGGTGACGAACCCGACGCACGACAGCACCAGCGCGAGGATCGCGTTCTGCTGCGGCTTCGGCTGGGGCGGCGGGTAGCCGTAGCCGTAGTTGGGCTGCTGGCCGTACATCGGCTGGCCGTAGGGCTGGCCCGGCTGCTGGCCGTAGGGCTGTCCCTGGCCGTACGGGTCACTCGGCTGCTTCGGGTTGTACGGGTCGTACGTCATTGCGGCTCCCCCTAGAAGTGGTGAGCCGGGATCTTAAGGTCCTGCGGCGCAGTTCGTCGTACGTGGGTGCGCGATTCCACCAGTCAGGGATGCTGTTTCGGTACAGCGGACGTGCCTGTGTTGCGGAGAGCACAACGCGGTCGCAAACGGGCGTTAACCGGTCCATACTCGCCGGTAACTCAAGCCTTGGAAGGGAAGTGCGATGGCGCGCCTCGCCCAGACCGCGGGTCTCACGGACATCCAGGAAGAAATCCTCGCGACCGTTCGCACGTTCGTGGACAAGGAAATCATTCCGCACGCCCAGACGCTGGAGCACGGCGACACCTACCCCGCCGACATCGTCGAGGGCATGAAGGAAATGGGCCTCTTCGGCCTGACGATCCCGGAGGAGTACGGCGGTCTCGGCGAGTCCCTGCTGACCTACGCGCTGGTCGTCGAGCAGATCGCGCGCGGCTGGATGAGCGTCTCCGGCGTCATCAACACGCACTTCATCGTGGCGCACATGCTCAAGCAGCACGGCACGCCCGAGCAGAAGCAGAAGTACCTGCCGCGCATGGCCGCCGGCGAGGTGCGCGGCTCGTTCTCCATGTCCGAGCCGGAACTCGGCTCCGACGTCGCGGCGATCCGCACCCGCGCGGTCAAGGGCGAGTCCGGTTACACCATCAACGGCCAGAAGATGTGGCTGACCAACGGCGGCACGTCGAACCTGACCGCGGTGCTGGTGAAGACCGACGAGGGCGCCGAGAGGCCGCACCAGAACCTCACGACGTTCCTGGTCGAGAAGCCGGAGGGCTACGGAGAGGTCCTGCCGGGCCTCACGATCCCCGGCAAGATCGACAAGATGGGCTACAAGGGCGTCGACACCACCGAGATGGTGTTCGACGGCTTCGAGATCGCCGCCGACCAGATCCTGGGCGGCGTCTCCGGCCAGGGCTTCCGCCACATGATGGACGGCGTCGAGGTGGGCCGCGTGAACGTGGCCGCCCGCGCGTGCGGCATCGCGATCCGCGCCTTCGAGCTCGCCATCGAGTACTCCCAGCAGCGCAAGACGTTCGGCAAGGCCATCGTCGAGCACCAGGCCATCGCCTTCAAGCTCGCCGAGATGGCCACCAAGGTCGAGGCGGCGCACCTGATGATGGTCAACGCCGCGCGCCTGAAGGACTCGGGTCAGCGCAACGACGTCGAGGCCGGCATGGCCAAGCTCATCGCGTCCGAGTACTGCGCCGAGGTGACGCAGGAGGCGTTCCGCATCCACGGCGGCTACGGCTACTCCAAGGAGTACGAGATCGAGCGCCTGATGCGCGAGGCCCCGTTCCTGCTGATCGGCGAGGGCACCTCGGAGATCCAGAAGACGATCATCTCCCGCGGCCTGCTCCGCGACTACCAGTCGCGCGGCTAGAGGTTCGTCCGTTAGGGGTCATTCTTTCACGGGAGTGGCCCCTAACGATTTCTGCCTGGGAGCCATAGGGTTCGCTCACTTTGAGCACAGATCTGACGCTTCCGAGACCTGTGTCGCCGCCGCACGTGATCCGCCTGGAGCTGGACACGTTCTCCGGTGTCGACCGTCCGGCGCTGGCCACGTGGTTCGGCACCGTCTTCGCCGACCTGCTGGCGCCGCTCTGCCCCGCCTCGGTGGCGGAGCTGGTCGCCGTCGCCCGCGACTACCGGCCATCCGATACAACTCCGTGGGGCCCACCCGGTTACGCCCGTCTGCTGCTCTCTTCGGGTGACTTCACCGTTCCGTCGTGGGAATCGGCGCTGGCGGACCTGCCGTCCTTCCTGCGCGTGCAACTGGTCCAGCTCGACTCGCAGGGCCTGCCGCTGGTCGACGGCGGCTGGTGCGCGGAGATCCTGCTGAAGGACGACCCGGCGTTCCCGCACCAGATCGTGGTCACCGCGTCCCGCTCCCTGTTCCGCGGCTGGATTTCTCATGCCACGCAACAGGATTGGCTGTCGATGTTCCGTTCAGGGGCGTCACTGGTGCGCGCGTCGGGCGGCTGGATCACCCTCGACCGCGTCGGCGTCCGAACCGCACACGAGATCTCCGCCGGCGTCGGCCTCGACGAATCCCTTTTCACCGCAGCGGAGTTCGCCCGCGGCCCGCACTGGGCAACGCTGCTCGGTCCACGTCAAGTCGCCGCTTTGGGTGGTGTGCAAGAGGTTTGCGCCACCGCACCCTGCGTCTGGGTCGAACACCTCGGCGGCGGCCGAATCCTGTTGCAGCTCACCGAACACCTCGACGACGTGCCCGCGGACGCGGTGCAGAAGCTGACCGAGTTCCTCACGCCCGTCCTGCACTGACCGGCCATCGGTGGGACTCTGTCGTCCGTGAGGCCATCTCCCAAAACCGACGTGCTGGTAGCCGTGGACACCGCCCTGCGCGGGACGGGTTTCGTCCGGCGCGGCCACGTCTGGCTCCAGGACCGGGAGGACGGCTGCTCCGGCTGGCTCGGCTTCGGCATCACCGCCGCCCTCGACCTCACCCCGCTGGTAGGCGTGTGCTTCCGCCGCTACGACGAGGTCTGCCGCGCCCTCGGCGTGGGAATCCCCGGCACCCCGCTCGTGTCGACGCCGCTGGGTCACCTGATGGGGGAGAAGCCGGTCTGGCGGTGGACGTTCGAGCCGGGCGGCGACCACGCACCCGTCGCCGCGTCGCTGGTGGACGCGTTCTCGAAGCACGGCGTGCCGTACATCGACAAGCACGCGAAGTGGGACGCGCTGGCGCGTGAGCTCGTCGCGAAGCCCGAGTCGTTGCTCGACTTCGAACGGGCGCGCAAGCTCTCGATCATCCACGTGCTCAACGGTGACGCGCGGGCGGCCGGTGAGGTGCTGACGAAGGAGCGGGAGCGGGTGGCGGACAGCACGGACGTCTACGCGCGGTCCTATCGGGCCTTCGCGCACAGGTTTTCTCTGGTGTTCTCCACGCCGGGATGACCTAGAGTTGCGCTCCTGACCGCTCTGCCTGGGGGATTCTGATGCGTGCAATTCTTGCGATGACGGCTGCCGTCATGTCGCTCTGCTTCACGACGAGCGCCGTCCACGCCGACGCGCCGCTCGCGAGCCACTGGCGGCTCGACGAGGCATCCGGCACGACCACCACCGACGCGGTGACGGGCGCGACCGGCACGTTGTCGGGCAACGTCGCGTTCGGGCCCGGCAAGTCGGGCAACGGCGTGGCGTTGACCGGTGGCACGGTCACCGGGCCGCTGCCGGTCGACACGGCGAACAGCTTCACCGTGTCGGCGTGGGTCAACCTCTCGGCGAAGTGCCCCGAGCGAGCCTGCAAGTACACCGCGGTGAGCGGCGACGGTGTCCGCAGCAGCCGTTTCTCGCTCGGTTACACGAAGAGCCGGGACCTCCCCGGCGACTGGTCGTTCGAGGTGACGGAGTCCGACACGGACCGCGCCCCGGTCACCGTGCTGGCCGCCGGCCCGGAAATGGACGAGGTCGGCCAGTGGACGTACCTCGCGGGTGTCTACAACGCCGAGGAGCACCGGACCTACCTGTACGTCATGGGCACCTTGGTCGGCGGAGGCGTGACCAACACGCAGTGGAGCGGCACGGGCGGCTTCACCATCGGCGCGGCGCGCAAGGCGGGTGCCACGACCGCGTTCTTCCCCGGTTCGGTCGACGAGGTCCGCTTCTACGACACCGCCTTCACCATGGACGAGGTCTTCCAGCTCTACGCCGGCGAGCGGGGATGATGGCGCTTCGCAGCCATGACCGGGTCATTGCGCCGGGGGACGGCAGGGTCGTGGCGATGGTGGGTCGTGATGTTCTGGAGGAGCTGAAATGCAGGTTCGGCGACTTGATACGACCCAAGAGATGGAATTGACGGGGACCGCCGAAGAACTGACTGACCTGGCGGGTCAGCTGATCTCCGGCCACGGGTCCGTGGATCTCGATCATGTCGGCGAACCTTCGCCTCATGGTCGATGTCTGTCGCGTGTCGATGTCGTCCGGGCATCGGCTGGACATCCGGGGAGGTTCTGCTCAGCTCGTTCTGCACGTCGACTGCTTCCCCGAGCACGACTACCTGGACGAGTCCGCGGAACCGTTGGTCATCGCACTCACACGCTGACCTCGAACGGTGAACCCGGCAAACCACCCGTAGGCGTCTCAGCACACCGGACCGGGCTTTGGCAGGATGGAACGATCAGCGCGTCGCGACAGAGGTGGTCCCTGTGACGAGTCCGTTCGCCAACCCGAACCGGCCCGGCGTCCCGCCCCGCCTGCCCACCCCGCCCACGGGGTGGCCGATCGGCTCGTACGCCACGTACGAGGAGGCCCAGCGCGCGGTCGACTTCCTCGCCGTCGAGGACTTCCCGGTGCAGGACATCACCGTGGTCGGGGTCGACCTGATGCTGGTCGAACGGGTCACGGGCAAGCTGACCTGGGGCCGCGTCCTGGCGACCGGGGCGGCGTCAGGAGCCTGGTTCGGTCTGTTCGTGGGGCTGCTGCTCACCCTGTTCAGCCCTGAGCCGGGGGTCACGGTCGGGCCGGTGCTGACCGGTCTGGTCACCGGTGTGTTCTTCGGGCTCGTGTTCGCGGCGGTCGGGTACGGGTCCGCGCGCGGCAAGCGGGACTTCCAGTCGGCCAGTCAGCTGGTTGCGGGCAGGTATGACGTGCTGTGTCAGCCGAAGTCGGCCGAGCAGGGGCGTGACCTGCTCGCGAAGCTCGCGATGCGGCCTGCGGGTCCCGGCAATTGAGACGCGAAGACGTTGATTGGTTCTGAATCGTTGCTACTGCTGGTTGCGGCTCCTGATCACCGGGCCTAGGTTCGGTTGACCGGTCCGCCGGGTGCGGCCGGTGGCACGACGAGGTGCCGGGCGCACCGGTCTGGCTCCTCCGTGCAGTCGGGAAGGAGGCAGGGCCGATGGGTGCGACACGGCGCTATCGACTCGCCGTCGGGGCAGGGGCCGCGATGATCGCGGCATCAACTCTCACGGCGTGCGGGTCTGGCGGCCAGGGCATCACCGTGAACGTCTACAAGTACAACCAGGAGAACTTCCAGGCGATCGTCGACAACTGCAACGCGAAGGCCAACGGGCGCTATCACATCGTCTACAACAAGCTGCCGCGTGAGGCGGACGGTCAGCGCGAGCAGATGGTGCGCAGACTCGCCGCCGAGGACGACAGCATGGACGTCCTCGCGCTCGACGTCACCTGGACGGCGGAGCTGGCGAAAGCGGGCTGGATCAAGGAGTTCACCGGCTCGGTCAAGTCGCAGGTGGAGACCGGCACGCTGCAGACGCCGCTCGACACGGCCACCTACGAGGGCAAGCTGTACGGCGCTCCGGACAACACCAACGTTCAGCTCCTGTGGTACCGCTCGGACCTCGTGCCCACGCCGCCCAAGACGTGGGACGAGATGATCTCGATGGCCGAATCCCTGGTCGCACAGGGAAAGCCCGGCCTGATCGTGGGACAGGGCAAGCAGTACGAGGGGCTCGTCGTGCTGTTCAACACCCTCGTCAACTCCAGCGGCGGCACGATCCTCGACGAGAACGGCACCAAGGCGATCGTCGACGACAAGGCCGTGCAGGGGTTGGCAGCGTTGAAGAAGCTCGCCACCTCGAAGGCGATCGACCCGTCGTTCTCGAACTCCACCGAGGACCCCGCACGCCTCCTGATGGAGTCCGGCAAGGCGGCGTTCGAGCTCAACTGGCCGTACGTCTACGCGGCCGCGCAGAAGAAGCCGGACTTCGCGAAGAACTTCAAGTGGGCTCCGTACCCCACCGTGAGCGGTGACGCCGCGAAGGTCACCGTCGGCGGCATCAACTACGCCGTCAGCAACTACACGACCCACCCGGACGAGTCCTTCGACGCCGTGTTGTGCCTGCGCGGCGCGGAAAGCCAGAAGCTCGCCGCCCTCAAGGACGGCGTGCCGCCGACCATCAAGTCCGTCTACGACGAGCCCGAGATGGTCGACGCGTACCCGATGAAGGACGACATCCTCAAGACCCTGGAGAACGCCAGCGTGCGGCCGCGCACGCCCGCGTACCAGAACGTCTCCACCGTCATCTCCACCATCCTCTCGCCGCCCGCGAACATCGACCCGCAGAAGACCGCGGACGAGCTGCGGCAGGAGCTCCAGAACGCACTCGACTCCAAGGGGGTGCTGCCGTGAGCCACGCGACGGCCGAGAAGACCGAGGCGACAGCGGACGAACCTGTCGCCCCCAAGAAGAAAGCGGCGCTGAGCGAGGGAAAGAAGGCCGAGCGCAGGCTCGGCTGGCTGCTCTGCGCGCCGGCCGCGATCACCATGGTCGCGGTCACCGGCTGGCCGATCCTCTACTCGATCCTGCTGTCGATGCAGCGGTTCGACCTGAAGTTCCCCGACCGCACCGAGTGGATCTGGTTCGACAACTACGTCACGGTGCTGAGCAGCAAGTACTGGTGGGACGCCGTGCTCGTGACGGTGATCCTGACCGTGGTGACCGTCGCGGTGGAGCTGGTGCTCGGCATGTCGCTCGCGCTGATCATGCACCGCACGCTCGTCGGTCGCGGGATCGTGCGGACGTCGTCGCTGATCCCGTACGGCATCGTCACGGTCGTGGCCGCGTTCTCCTGGCGCTTCGCCTGGACGCCCGGCACCGGCTACCTGGCCGAGGCGCTCGGCGGTGATCCGGTGCTCACCGAGCGGATTCCCGCGCTGATGGTCGTGAGCCTCGCGGAGATCTGGAAGACCACGCCGTTCATGGCGCTGCTGCTGATGGCCGGTCTCGCCCTCGTGCCGGACGACCTGCTCAAGGCCGCCGCGATGGACGGTGCCGGCGCGTGGCAGCGGTTCATCAAGGTCACCGTGCCGATCATGAAGCCGGCGATCCTGGTGGCACTGCTGTTCCGCACGCTGGACGCGTTCCGCATCTTCGACAACCTCTTCGTGCTCACCGCGGGTTCGCAGGGCACGTCGTCGGTGTCGATGCTGACCTACAACAACCTCATCAAGGGCCTGAACCTCGGCATCGGATCCACGATGTCGGTGCTCATCTTCCTGATGGTGGCGGCGATCGCGTTCATCTTCATCAAGCTCTTCGGCACTGCCGCGCCCGGCAGCGACAACGGCGGGAGGCGCTGAGATGGCAGGCATCGGTGGAGCCGACACCACCGGCAAGAAGGTCGGCTGGGGTCTGCTCAACGCGGTCGTCGTGATCTACGCGCTGTTCCCGGTGCTGTGGATCGTGTCGCTGTCGTTCAAGTCGTCCAAGACGCTGGCGGACGGCAACTTCATCCCGCGCGAGTGGAGTCTGGAGAACTACCAGAACATCTTCTCCACCTCCGAGTTCACGCGGGCGCTGATCAACTCGATCGGCATCGCGATCATCGCCACGGCGATCGCCGTGGTGTTCGGCACGATGGCCGCCTACGCCATCGCCAGGCTCGACTTCCCCGGCAAGAACCTGCTGGTCGGCGTCTCGCTGCTGATCGCGATGTTCCCGCAGGTGTCGCTGGTGTCGCCGTTGTTCGAGATCGAGCGCTCGCTCGGCCTGTTCGACACGTGGCCCGGCCTGATCCTGCCGTACATCACGTTCGCGCTGCCGCTCGCGATCTACACCCTGTCGGCGTTCTTCCGCGAGATCCCCTGGGAGCTCGAGAAGGCGGCGAAGATGGACGGTGCGACGCCGGGGCAGGCGTTCCGTCGCGTCATCGCGCCGCTGGCCGCGCCCGGTGTGTTCACGACGGCGATCCTGGTGTTCATCTTCTGCTGGAACGACTTCCTGTTCGCGATCTCGCTCACCTCGACCGAGCAGTCGCGGACCGTGCCGGTGGCGCTGTCGTTCTTCACCGGCAGCTCGCAGTTCGAGGACCCGGCCGGGTCGATCGCGGCGGCCGCCGTCGTGATCACCATCCCGATCATCCTCTTCGTGTTGTTCTTCCAGCGCCGCATCGTCGCGGGCCTGACCTCCGGCGCCGTCAAGGGGTGAGCTGACAAATGGCAGAGATCGTTCTGGACAAGGTGAGCAAGAGGTATCCCGACGGCGCGCTCGCCGTGCAGGAGGTCAACCTCGAGATCGCCGACGGTGAGTTCATCATCCTGGTCGGGCCGTCGGGCTGCGGGAAGTCCACCACCCTCAACATGATCGCGGGCCTGGAGGACATCACCGAGGGCGAGCTGCGCATCGGCGGGCAGCGCGTCAACGAGAAGGCGCCGAAGGACCGCGACATCGCGATGGTGTTCCAGTCCTACGCGCTCTACCCGCACATGACGGTGAAGGAGAACATGGCCTTCCCGTTGCGGCTGGCCAAGGTCGACAACGCGACGGTCGAGCGCAAGGTGCGCGAGGCCGCCGAGATCCTGGACCTGACGCAACATCTCGAGCGCAAGCCGTCGAACCTGTCCGGTGGCCAGCGGCAGCGCGTGGCGATGGGCCGCGCGATCGTGCGCAGCCCCAAGGCGTTCCTCATGGACGAACCACTGTCCAATCTGGACGCCAAGCTGCGCGTGCAGATGCGCACCTCGGTGTCGCGCCTGCAGAAGCAGCTCGGCACGACGACCGTCTACGTGACGCACGACCAGACCGAGGCGATGACCCTCGGCGACCGGGTCGTGGTCATGCGCGGCGGTGTCGTGCAGCAGATCGGCGCGCCGCAGTTCCTCTACGACCACCCGGCCAACCTCTTCGTGGCAGGCTTCATCGGCTCGCCGTCGATGAACTTCGTGCCGGCGTCGCTGGAGAACGGCGCGTTGCGGTCGGTGCTGGGCGACGTGACCCTCACGGACCGCGTGCGGCAGCTGCTGGAGGGTGCCGACGCGCCCCGCGAGGTGATCATGGGCATCCGTCCTGAGCACTTCGAGGACGCGGCACTGGTCGACGCGGCGGCGCTGTCGTCCGGCGGCAAGTTCACCTCGCAGGTGGACGTGCTGGAGTCGATGGGCTCGGACAAGTACGCCTACTTCACCCTCACGGGAGAGCAGGCGGCCTCGGCCGAGCTGCAGGAGCTGGCGGCGGACGCGGGATCGGACGACGTGCCGGGTGACGGCATCTCGCTGGTGACGCGGTTGTCGTCGGCGTCGGCCGCGGTGGAGGGAGCCTCGGCGGACATCTGGTTCGACGCGGACAAGGTGCAGCTCTTCGACCCGTCCACCGGCCGGAACCTGACTTACGCGGAACGGTGAATTCTCGTTTTTGCGGCCGCCTTCCCCTCGTGGGAAGGCGGCCTTCTTTTGTCACTCGTTCGGGTTAGGGCCAAAGCCCCGGGTCGGATGGGGCCGATTAGTCGGGGCCATCTGCCGGGCCGAACTCGGTTCGCCATTGGGCGCTCGGCAGCGACTTCTCATCGAAACATGTACTTCGCCGCTTCGGATCGTCCGCACGCTTGTCGAAGGCGGGTAACAGGACCAGCAGGGGGGTTCGGGGAACCGCCGCCGAGTGATGAAAGAGAGCGTGCAATGGGGATCCTGGACGGAAAAGCTGTCGTCATCACGGGGGCGGGTCGCGGCCTGGGCGAGGCCTACGCGATGCATGCTGCCCTCGCGGGTGCATCGGTGGTGGTCAACGACAACGACGGTGACCTGGCAGAGCGGGTCGCGGAGCACATCAGGGGCTACGGCGGCCGCGCCGTGGCCTCCACCCACACCGTCGCCGACCCGAGCGAGGCGGCCAAGATCGTCGAGCTGTGCGTCGACGAATTCGGCCGGGTCGACGGTCTGGTGAACAACGCGGGACTGAACTACGAGACCGCCCCGTGGGAAGACGATCCCGAGACGATCAAGCACGTCGTGGAGGTGAACGTCCTCGGCGTCATCTATGTCGGAATCGCGGCGATGCGCGCGATGCGCACCACCGGTGGTGGCTCCATCATCAACATTTCTTCCGGTGCCTCCTTCGGCCAGCGCAAACTCGCCACCTATTCGGCGACCAAGGGCGCCGTGGCGTCGTTGAGCTACTCGTGGGCGCTCGACCTGGAGTCGGAAGGCATCCGCGTGAACGCCGTGTGCCCGGTCGCGCACACGCGGATGGTGTGGAAGTCGGAGCGTTCTCTGCGCGCAATTCCCGCCGACCGGACGCCGGGCAAGGTGGCGCCGCTCGTGCTGTTCCTGCTCTCGGACCGTGCCGAGGGCATCACCGGTCAGGTCATCCGCTGCAACGGGCGTCAGCTCCACATCGTGGGGCAGCCGTACTTCAAGCAGCCGATCCTGGAGAGCGACAACTGGGACACCGCTTCGGTGGAGCGGGCGTTCACGGGCGTGCTGCAGGCCCACCTCGAACCGTACGGGTTGGAGAAGAGGATGCCTCCCCGGCTTCGTGCGCTGGTGGAGCCCTCGCAGACCGCCTAGCTCAGTGGATAGAAGTGTTGCCAGATCGGTCCAACCTGGCAACACTTCTATCCATGGAAGCTCTCCGGGCCTTGCCCAACACGTTCACCACGAGCGGGGCGAACAGGGCAGGCCTGCACTTTCGGGATCTTTATCGCCTCCGCGACGAGGGCGACCTGGTCGAGCTCTCCAGGGGTGTCTTCCGCAAGGCGGACGCGCCGGCTCCCACGTGGCCCGACCTCCTCGCGGTGTCGGTGCGGGCGCCGCTCGCGGTCGTGTGCTGCGTGTCGGCCGCCGAGGTCCACGATCTCACCGACGAGATCCCCAGGGAGATCCAGATCGCGGTGCCGCGTGGACGGCGGCCGCCTCGCATCGACTACCCGCCGACCGAGGCCTTCCGCTTCAGCGCCCCGACCTTCGACCTCGGACTCGCCGCGGTGGAGGCAGCGCCAGGCGAGAACGTCCGCATCTACGACGCGGAAAGGACAGTCGTCGATCTCATGAGGTTGAGAGGCAGGCTCGGTGAGCCGCTGGCTCTCTCCGCGTTGCGCCGGTATCTGCAGCGGCGAGGCGCACGCCCGGGTCAGGTGATCGCGTTCGCCCGGGAACTGGGTGTTCTAGGGCCGGTGCGCACGGCCGTGGATGCGGTGATCGCCGAGTGAGCCGACCGACCAAGGCCACGCCCGGCGGCCGTGCCTACCTGGACCTGCAGAACCGGGCGCGTCGTGAGCGGCGCCCGACCCAGGAACTGCAGACGTTGTACGTCGTTGGCGAGGTTCCGAGCGAGCAGGTCCGCGTCGGCGGTCGGCCGCCGTGCGTCGAAGACGGCGAGGAGCACGCCTCCCTTCAACACGAAGTCGCCGGCGCGAGAGGAAGCCGCCAGACGAGCGAGCCACCGTTCCAACACGTGCTGTCCGAGGTGATCGGTGATCTGGCGGAGCTGCGTCAGCAGGCCTATTCGGCGTTCAAGAAACGTCTCGGCCCCGACGGCGGGCATCTGCCTGACAGGTTCGGGGACGTCGTCGCCGCCGTGGTCGAGTTCGTCGATCCGCTGACCGAGCGAAGCCCCTGGGAAGCATGGGATCCGGACGCTCGGAAGTGGACGTGAGCGGTCACTTCCAGGCCGGGTACGCCGGCGCGACCTCGTCGTAGCGCTGCTGCCAGTTCGGCGGCACCTCGCCGTTCAGATGTGCCCGCATCCGGTCGAGGAGCGCGTGCGTGCCGGGGACGAACCCGCGCGCGTTGCGCTCGGACAGGCCGCGGTGGGTGAACGTCAGCACCGTCTCGTCGCCCTCGCTGTGGAGCTCGTAGCGGACCACGCTGTCCTCCACGATTCGTTGCCGCCACTCGTGTTCGAAGACCGCGTGGCCGTCCTGCGGCGGCTGCCAGGTGAGGACGCGGCCGGTGACGCGCTTGGCCTCCGGTGGGGCGGGCGGGTCCTCGGGCTCGATGACGATCTGGCCGTCCGCGATGTGCGTGGTGCCGAACCACTGCGCGCGCTCGGCGGGGCTGGTGATGGCCGCCCAGACGCGGTCGATCGGGAACTTGAGCCTGCGGTGGAACGTCAGCGTCGCGTGGTCGCCGTCCGCGGTCACGGTGCCGTAGTCGGTCATTGGTTCTCCAGGTGCTGTTCCAGTGCGTCGAGGTGGTTGCGCCAGTAGCGGCGGTACGGCGTTATCCAGTCGTCGATGCGTTGCAGGCCATCAGGTTTCAGTGCGTAGATGCGGCGCTGGCCGTCCGGGCGGACCTCGACCAGGCCCACCTCGCGCAGCACGCGCAGGTGGCGGGAGACGGCGGGCTGGGTGAGCGTCGGCAGGCTGTCGACGAGCTCGCCCGCGGTGCGGTCGCGTTCGGACAGCAGGCTCAGCAGGCGACGGCGGTTCGGTTCGGCCACGGCCTCGAAGACGTCCACGCGACCGAACATAACCAGAAGCGTATATAAGCGCAAGTATATATTGATTACCGTGGGTCTGACCTGCCGTTACGGTTCGGACCATGTCATCTGCGCTGCCCTCCTACGTCGACACCTCGTTCGACGACGACGAGCTCATGCAGGCTGCGCTCGCGCTCGTGTCCGGCGATCTCGGCCCCGCTCTCGGCTTCCTCGCCGCGACACGTGACCAGCCGTACCGCCGTGAGCTCGCGGTCGACGTCCTGGGTGCGGCGGGCAACGTCGTGCTGCCCGCGTTGCTCGACGCGGAGGAGGAGCGGCCGGACGACGTCAACCTGTTGCTGCTGCTCGGCAGCGCGCAGTCGACGGCGGGCTGGCAGGAACGCGGTGCGGCGTGGGCGAAGGACACGAGCGAGGACCAGTTCCGCGGGCTGGTGAACTTCACCCGGCGGGCCCGCGCGACCTTGCGCCGCGCGGCATCGCTCGACCCGGACGACGTGGCGCCGTGGGCCGCGCTGCTGGGGGTGGCGCTGGGCGCGCCGACGCATCGCGGCGAGGCGGCGGAGGTCTACGAAGAGGTCGTGAAGCGGAAGCCGGACCTGGTCACCGCGAACTTGCGGAGGCTGCAGTCGGTGGCCGCGAAGTGGTACGGCAGCCACGAAGAGATGTTCGCGTTCGCCCGTGCCGGCATCGCGGGACTGCCGGACGGGCATCCGTTGCTGGCGTTGATCCCCATCGCGCACATCGAGAGGTACCTCAACAAGCTGTCGAGCGGCAACATCATCCCGCGGGTGTGGCAGTTGCTGACGTCGTCCTACCTCAAGAAGCAGCGCAAGGAGACGGACGCCGCGTCCGACCGGTTGCTCGCCGGCGCCGGCGGCCACCCGCATTCGTTATACGCACACCAGATCTTCGCGATGTACTACTACGAGGCCAATGCGAACGACCGGCTCGCACTGCACATCGCGCGCAGCGGCCCGCGTGCGGCGACGTGGCCGTGGGGCTACTTCGGCGACCACAACGAGCGGTTCCGCCTGGCTCGTGAACGGGCCGCGACGGCGTGATCGGCTGCTGATCGCGTTTCCGCACGTCACACGGATGGCTGCGGAAATTGTCAGACCCTGGTGTCACCATCGGGACATGGCCGAGCGCAAACCCAGAGTCACCGACTGGCGACTCGTCGTGCAGTCCCGGTTGGACCGGGTCCGCGCGGATCTGGCTGCGCTCGGACCGTCCGATCCGGTCGATCCCGAGGGCGACGTGTGGCGGCGCACGGCCGTGGAGCAGGCGGCGGTGGTGGACGCCATGCTCAGCGACCGGGAGCCGTGGTGGCGGATGGTGCCGTCGTGGTGGTCGGGCTGGCACATCGAACGGGCCTGGCGAGCCCTGCACGAGGCCGAGGTGGCGACGATCTCGGCGGAGCGCGGGTTCATGGGCCGCCTGCCCGGTCTGCAGGCGCGGGTGGCGCAGTACCTGGACGACGACGATCCGCGCCGCCGCGCCCTGGAGGCGTTGCGGCCGGGGGAGTTCACGCCGGCGGTCGAGCGCGCGATCGTGGTGGACGCGTTGCGTGCGGCCTACGACAACTCGGACTTCGCGCATGCCGGCTCACGAGCCTTGCGCAACAAGCTGATCGCGGCGTCGCTGGTGCTGTTCGTGATCAACACCGTGATGGGCGTCGTCGGCATCGTGAAGCCCGGGATCATCCCGCTCTGCGTCGACCCCAAGGAGACCGCGTTGCCGACGGTGTGCCCGGGTGGCACCACCAAGGCCACGGGCGTGGACGTGTGGCTGGTGCAGGTGCTCGGCTCGTTCGGCGCGGTGCTGGCCGCGGTGGTGCTGCTCTTACGCCGCCGGCCATCGCTCTCGCCGTACGTCATGATCGGCTACCAGGCCCTGATCAAGATCATGCTCGGTGCGGCGCTGGCGGTGGTCGGGATCCTCGCACTGGGCGCCGGTGTCACGAGCGGGCTGATCGGCATACCGTCGGCGGCGGCTTTGCTGCTGTGGGCCGTGATCTTCGGGTACGCGCAGCAGATCGGCACCCGGTTGCTCGACAAGTACACGGACGAGGTGCTCGACCAGGCCCGGCCGCTGCCGGACACCCCGGACGGTCCGCGCGTGGCGCCGCGGTGAACGCCGTCTCGGACCGGATCGCCGCGCGGGTGCGCACGGACTTCCACCCGCCGCTGGTCAGGCAGGCGTTGCAGGAGCTCGCCACCACCGAGACCGGCAACCAGGACGCCGAACGCGTTCAGGCTGCCGTGGTGCTGTCCGCGAACGGCGACCTGCGACGGCTCCAGGGCCTGGTCCGGCTCAGCCACGTGGACTGGCGTGACGTGCTCATGGGCAGCGGCCTGGAGCACGGCGACTGGCGCGTGGTGCTTGAGCGCGAGTTCGGGCCGGTCGGCGGCGCCGGCGGCTGAGCAGACGGTCGGGACGGGTTCCGCGCGGAACGTCGCGCCGTTCGCGGTGGCTGGCTCGGGCTGTCGCAGGTGTTCGCGTCGGACATGGCGTGGCGCTCGGCGGCAGGTGGCGCCGGACCGGTCCCGGCCACGGGCTTCCAGCGCGCCCACCTGCGCTCGTGCCGATGCTCAGCCGCGGGTCCGCTCCCGCACGGCGTTGATCACGTCCGGGTCCCACCGGTGCGTGCGGATGAGCCGGTACCGCTCCGCCGCCACCCACATGTAGGCCTCGGTCTCGGTCCGGTCGCCGATCATGTCGGCCTGCCGCAGCATGCCCACGACCGGCGTGTACTCGTCGGCGTACCAGCGGCGGGCCACCTCCTGCCGGTCCAGGAGCTGGCCCGTGTCCTGCATGAGCCGGAAGCCCCACGCCTCGACGTGCTCGCCGAGCTGGGCGTAGTCCCAGGGGTCGGACAGGACCACGGCGGCGCGGGCCTCGCCGGTCAGCGGCACGCGTTCCAGGAACAGCCGCCGGTAGTCCTTCACGATCAGGTCGCCGCGGTAGCGGATGCCGGCGGCGTTCACGCGCGTGATCACCTGCGTCACGTACGCGTCGATCACCGACAAGCCGAGGGCGTGGGCGACGGAGACCCGGTGGTGGCCGTCGATGATGAAGTGCAGCTCGCCGATCCGGTACACCTCGATCGGCGGCACGTTCTCGCCTCGGCGGGTGGCCAGCGCGAGTCGTTGCCAGCGCTCGCGGACGCGGCCGGAGGTCGGGCGGAAGCGGCGGTCGAAGTCGCGGGTGCGGTCGACGCTGCCCACGATCGAGTCCAGCCGGACGGACTGCAGGCCGAGGCGCTTCTCGGACACCATGCCGAGCGCGTCCACGACCTCGTGGAACGGCAGCATGATGTTGACGTCGTCGGGCTCGCGCCGCAGCCAGGCCGCGAGGCGCGACATCACCTGGCGGCGGCGGGCGCGCAGGAAGTCGTTCTCGGCGTCGGCGACGGGAAAGCCGGTGTCACGTCTCATCGCGAACCCCCGAGATGTCCAGGACCTTCTGCGGTACGACGTTGATCACGCGCGTGGTGCCCAGGACGCGGTCCGGGCGTGGCACGCCGTGCGGATGGATGTGGCCGTGCAGCAGGACCGTCGGCTGCAGTCGCGAGACCAGCCCGCGCAGGCAGTCGAAGCCGCGGTGCGGCGCGTCCGGTTCGTCGCCGCAGTCGCGAGGAGGCGAGTGGGTCAGCAGTACGTCCACGCCACGTCCGTCCCGCAGCCTGCGCCACCCGGCCAGCCGGGACACCCGGCGGGCGCGGCGGGCCTGCTGCCGTTCCGTCCACTGGTTCGGGCCCTTGTTGTACCGGATCGAACCACCGAGACCCGCGATGCGCAGGCCGGCGACGTCGACCACGCGTTCGTCCGCGTTCACCGCACCGGTTGGACCTGGCCACCGGACCGGGACGCCCGCCTTGGTCCACAGACCGCGCACGTTCGAGTAACCGGAGAGGTCCACGTCGTGGTTGCCCGGGACGAACACCAGCGGCTTGTCCAGGGCGTTCGCGAGGAACTCCAGGTAGTCGAAGGGCAGGTCACCTGCCGCCACGATCAGGTCGACACCGTCGTGCTGGTGCACCTGCGAGGACCACAGTCCCTCCACGACCTCGTCCGCCACCGCGAGCACCCGAACCATTCCAGCAGCGTAATGAGCCGTCGTCGGGATGACGCGGGACAGCGCGCCCACTAGCGTCAACACCGTGCTTGCCGAGCTGTTCGCCGCGGACGCCGGGGCGCCCCGCGACCGCAGTCCGCTGACCAGACGACTCATCGAGGACGCCGCGGAAGACCTCAGACGAGGCGGCGTCACCACCAGGATCATGGCGGGCTCCCTGCGCGACCGGGACGGCACGATGCCCGGGCTGCGGTTCGCGGGCGCCGTGCACCGCCTCGTGCTCGAAGGGCGCGCGCCGAGCCTGGCGAAGCACTACCCGTCCGTCGGCGGCCAGCCGGACCTCGAGAAGCTCTGGGAGGACGCGCTGCCCGTCCTCACCGAGCACACCGACCTGCTGAGACAGCGGATCAGCGCCACGACCGTGCAGACCAACGAACCCGCCCGCAGCGCTCCCCTCTACGGCGGGCTGATGGTCGCCGCGCAGGAGGCGGCGATCGCCGCCGGACGCTCGGTGCCGTTCAGCGTGCGGCTGCTGGAGGTGGGCGCGAGCGGCGGGCTCAACCTGCGGCCGCACCACGTCGGCTACCGGCTCGACGACGGCACGGTGCTCGGCGACCCGGACAGCCTCCTCGTCTTCGACCCCCAGTGGACCGGCAGGCCGCCCGCGGACCTCAGCCACCGCCTGCGCGTCGTCGGCAGGGCCGGCTGCGACCTCACCCCGGTCGACGTGTCCACAGAGGACGGACGGCTGCACCTCTGCTCGTTCGTCTGGGCGGACCAGGTCGAGCGGTTGAACCGGCTCAGGGACGCGCTCGACCTCGCCGCGACGGACCCGGTGAAGGTCGAGAAGTCGCCAGGGCCGGAATGGCTCGCGAAACAGCTCGCCCGCGCCGAACGCGACGTGCTCACCGTGGTGTGGCATTCCGTGGTGTGGCAGTACGTCTCACCCGCGGACCGGGCGATGGGCCGAGCGGTGCTGGCCGACGCCGCCACGAAGGCGACGCCCACGACACCGTTGGCTCTGCTGGTGTTCGAGTCGCGCCGTTCGGACGACGCGCCGGAGGGCTACCGGTTCGAGCTGCTGCTCAAGCTCTGGCCGGCGGGGATCTCGCTGAACCTCGGGTACGGCAGCGGTCACGGCGCGCCGTTCACCTGGAACGTCACGCCTTGGGAGTGACCACCGCGTTCACGAGGTAGCGCCCGTCCCGTTCCTCGACGGGCAGCTTGAACTCCGAACCGGTGCCGTCGCGCGTGTACTGCACGACGACGTCGCCGTCGCGGTAGAAACCGTCCTGCACCCGAGCGGTCGCGAAGTGCTCGGTGGTCGACTTGGCGACGTCCTCGCCGCCGACCGCCAGCAGCGGCTGCAACTTGTGGAAGTCGTGCGTGCGCAACGCGTTCGTCACTTCGACGGCCAGCTCGTCCGGCGACTGGGCGCCGGCGGCCGGCCAGCTCGCGATGCAGATGACGACCATCGTGAGCCAGCCGACGGCGAAGACCACGATCCAGGGTCGCAGACTGCTCAGCCGGCGCGGCACGTCAGGGCGTTCCGCTGATCAGCACGAACACGGTGGTGATCCAGCAGAGCAGGAAAGCGAGCATCCAGAACCGGATGTTGGTCAGCAGTCTGGTCATGACAAAGCCCTTCTACAGAACAAAAAGCGAGCGAAACCGGGACTCACAGCCAGCGATTTCGGCGCAATATTCGGTAGAGCGTCAGGCAGGCGACGAGGACCAGGCTCATCACCAGGGGATAGCCGAACTTCCACTTCAGCTCGGGCATGTAGTCGAAGTTCATGCCGTAGACACCGACGACCATCGTGGGCACGGAGATGATCGCGACCCACGCGGTGATCTTGCGCATGTCGGTGTTCTGCTGCAGCGTGATCTTCGCGAGGGTCGCGTCGACCAGCGTGGTCAGCAGCTCGTCGAACGCGGTCACGCGCTCGGAGACCTCGGTGAGGTGGTCGTCGACGTCGCGGAAGAACGCCCGCACCTGCTCGGGGATGAGCGGCGTGTAGCCCTCGGCCAAGCGGCGCAACGGGTTCGCGAGCGGCATGACCGCGCGGCGCAGCTCCACCACCTCGCGCTTGAACATGTAGATCTGCTCCGCGCTCACCTCGGTGCGCGGCGCGAAGACCCGCTCCTCCATGCGGTCGATGTCGTCCTCGATGTGGTCGGTGACATCGAGGTAGTTGTCGACGACGTGGTCCGAGATGGCGTGCAGCACCGCCGAGGGGCCGATCTCCAGCCGCTCCGGGTCGTCCTCCATCTCGTGGCGCAGCTTGGACAGACCGGAGTGGTTGCCGTGCCGCACGGTGATGACGAAGTCCTTGCCCAGGAACACCATGATCTCGCCGGACTCGACGATCTCGTTGGCGGTGTCGGGGGACTCGTTGGTCACGTAGCGGACGGTCTTGAAGACCATGAAGAGCGTGTTGTCGTACCGCTCCAGCTTCGGGCGCTGGTGCGCGTGCACCGCGTCCTCGACGGCGAGCTCGTGCAGCCCGAACGTCTCCGCGATGCCCTCGATCTGCTCGGCGTCGGGCTCGTGCAGGCCGATCCAGACGAAACCGTCCTTGCGCTTGCGCACCTCTTTGACGGCGTCGGTGTGCGTCCAGCGGCCTGGCAAGCGCTTGCCGTCGATGTAGACCGCGCAGTCGACCACGTAGTGCGACAACGGCACGGTGATGTGCGGCGCAGGGCGCTGCTGGGCGCCGCGTCCGCGAATCGAGGGCAAGCTGGGCATGGTGAGTTCCTCCAGGGCCACACGTCGTTGCAGGTGAAAATCACGACGGGCGTCCTGACCGGGGAAAACTCAGCTAACTAGAACGATCTAGCCGGCCACCTCGGTGAGGACGCGCTTGGTACTGGCAGGGTGGGGGTCCTTGCTCATTTAGGGGTCCTCACCTCCTCGGGGCGAAGTTCGCGGGTGGTGGAAATCCTCACACACCGGTTGCCGAGGGTACTCCCTCCGCGTAAAGACTGTCTCCCCACCTGAGTCAGATCTCGATCACACGTAGTTGGAGGCGCGGTGCAGTTCGGTCGGTACTACGAGGAGTTCGAGGTCGGAGCGATCTACAAGCACTGGCCGGGCAAAACGGTCACCGAGTACGACGACCACCTGTTCTGCCTGCTCACCATGAACCACCACCCGCTTCACATGGACGTGAACTACGCGGAGAACACGACCGACTTCAAGAAGAACGTCGTGGTCGGCAACTACATCTACTCGTTGCTGCTGGGCATGTCCGTGCCCGACGTCTCCGGCAAGGCGATCGCCAACCTGGAGATCGAGTCGCTGCGGCACGTGAAGCCGACGTTCCACGGTGACACGATCTACGGCGAGACCGAGGTGCTCGACAAGACGCCGTCCAAGTCGAAGGACGACAGGGGCGTGGTCTACGTGGAGACTCGCGGCTACAAGCAGGACGGCACGGTCGTGTGCATCTTCCGCCGCAAGGTCATGGTGCCGAAGAAGTCCTACGGTGAAGCTCGCGGCGGCGAGCAGCCGGGGCGCCCCGAACCGAAGGAGTGAAGTGACTTCTCTGGATCTGGCACAGCAACGTTTGCGGGCGTTCGCCGTTGAGGCCGCAGGAACTTCGCCCCTCTACGAACACCTCGCGTCGCGTGCTGCGGAGGATCCGGAGGTCGCCGATCTGCTGACCGCCGCCGGTGAGGACAGCGCCACGGGCGAGCTCCTGCTGGCGGCGGCGCATCGGCTCGTGCAGGCCGAACCGTTCCACCAGCTCTCGAACTACTACCCGTCGCTCGGCGGAACCTATGGCGCGGACGAGAGCACGTGGCCGTTGTTCCGCGACTTCGTGCTGGAGCGCGCCGAACGCGTGCGCGCGCTCGTCAGCTCGCAGGTGATCCAGACCAACGAGGTGCGCAGGGCCGCGCTGCTGTACCCGGCGGTGGCCGCCGCGGCGAAGCAGGCGGGCGGGCCGATCGGGCTCGTCGAGGCCGCCACGACCGCGGGCCTGCTGCTCGGGCTCGACCAGTACTCGTACCGCTACCAGACCGCGGAGGCCGGCCAGCTCGTCGCCGGGCCCGCCAAGGCCGCGCTGGGCCTGCACTGCGCGCTGGAGCTCGCGCCGGGCGCGGTGCTGCCGAAGCTGCCCAAGACGGTCAAAGTGGCCGCGAAGGCGGGCATCGGCGTGGCGACCGCCGATCTGACCGACGAGGACGCCTACGCCTGGCTCGAGGCGTGCGTGTGGGCCGACCAGCCGGAGCGGTTGCGGCTGTTCGGGGTGGCGTGCGGGGTGCTGCGCAAGAACCCGCCGCGGCTCGTGACCGGTGACCCCGTGGCGGACCTGGCCAAGGCCGTCGAGGGGATCGACGCCCCGGTCGTGGTGATGTCGAGCGGCTCCGGACTCGACCTCCTGCCCGCCTTGTCCTCTTTGGCCTCTTCCTCGGGCAGACCGGCGTGGTGGGCGGCGCACGAGAACGGCGAGCTGCGGCTTGTCCGTGTGAGTGACGCGGGCGTCGAGACGACCACTCTGGCGACCACCGAGGCCCACGGGCAACGTCTCGTTTGGCGGTGAGCGCCGTCCCCGATCGCGTGAACCCTGATCAGGCCCTGGGCAGGCAGTTCCAGTCAGAAAGCGTTTCCAGGAGGCCTTCCGTCGTCGGAAGTGTGGCCAACGTCGCACTGTCCGTCCACCCGACATCCGATGCGTCGTCGCCCGCTCGGAGCACACCCGACGTGACCTGGCATTCGTAGTCGAAGATCGAATAAACCCCGTTCGGGGCCGGTCGCTCGACGCTGCCGACGAGGCGGCCAACGGTAACGGAGAGTCCCGTTTCTTCGGCGACTTCCCTCGTCACGGCAGCCTCGTCCGTCTCGCCCGGCTCCACGCGTCCCCCTGGTATCGACCACCTGCCCTCACCTGGAGGATTGGCGCGTCGCACGAGCAGTAGTCGCCCGTTCGAGTCATGCACGACCGCACCGACACAACGGATCGTGCGCTCACTGCTGACCGTCACGAACACGAAGCGTAGTCACCCCTCAACGGCGGTGCAACGCGCTACCCCGGCTGCGGTACAAATCTCCCAAGGCGCTGAATCGTGCTGTACAACGGTCACGAACGGCGCCAAACGGGTGCGGAACGCGGACGGGGTGGACACCGTGAACCTGAAGAAGATCCTCACTTTCGCCGGAATCGCCTTGCTGCTGTTCTTCCTGATCGCGGAGCCGCAGCAGGCCGCACAGCTGGTCACGAACATCCTCAACTCGCTGCGAACTGCGGCTGAGGCCCTGATCACCTTCGTGCGACAATTGTTCTAGTTCGCCCGGACTTTCCGGGAGAGCAGGGACAGGCACTGGCTGGTACCAGGAAGGGCTGGTAGCGCATGTTCGCACCACGTGATCCGGACGACTACCTGCTGTCGAGCGAGCGTCGGGTCATCCGGGTGCGCAGGCACTGGTCCTACCTGATCTGGGACGTCCTCGAAGCGGCTGCGCTGCTCGCCGGCTTCATGATGATCTCGTACCTGCTGCCGTCGAACGCGGGCGTGATCCAGAACGTGCTGTGGTACGGCGGGCTGCTCGTGCTGCTGCGGCTCGCCTACTTCATCATCGAGTGGTGGGTCGAGCGCATCGTCGTCACCGACAAGCGGTTCATGCTGACGTCGGGCGTCTTCGAGACCAAGGTCGCGATGATGCCCATCAGCAAGGTCACCGACCTCACCTACGAGCGGACCGTGGGCGGGCGCATGCTCGGCTACGGCACGCTGATCGTGGAGTCGGCCGGTCAGATCCAGGCGCTGAACCGCCTGGAGTTCCTGCCGGACCCCGAAGAGGTGTACGACGCCATCTCGGAGCTGACCTTCGGCGACAAGAAGGCACAGGCCGAGCGGTTCTCGATGATCAAGGCTCAGCGCGCCGCGCGCGGGAAGAAGATGGTCCCGTAACACGGACCGAGCGGGGCGTCGTCCACACTGGACGACGTGGTCATCGATCTGCACACCCATTCGTCCGAGTCCGACGGCACCGACAGCCCTGCCGAACTGGTGAAGGCGGCCGCGCTGGCCGGACTCGACGCGGTGGCGATCACCGATCACGACACCGCGGCCGGTTGGGCCGAGGCGGCGGCCGCGTTGCCTCCTGGCCTGCGGCTGGTCCGCGGTGCCGAGCTGTCGTGCGCGTGCCCTGACGGCCGTGGCCGCACGATCACCGTTCATCTGCTGGCGTATCTCTACGACCCGACGCACGCGGCGTTGATGGCGGAGCAGTCCCGGCTGCGTCTTGAGCGGCGGCACCGGCTGCAGAAGATGGCCGAGATGATGCGGGCCGACGGCTTCCCGATCGACCCGGCCGACCTGATGAAGCGGCTGCCGTTCGACGCGCCCGCCGGTCGCCCGCACCTCGCGCAGGCGTTGATCCGCGGCGGCGTGGTCTCCTCGGTCGACGAGGCCTTCGCGACCTACCTGACCGGCGGCCGTTATTACGTGGGGCGGACCGACACGCCCGTCGAGCGCGCCATCGAGATGATCACCGAGGCCGGTGGCGTGACGGTGCTGGCGCATCCGTTCGCGGTGTCGCGCGGGCCGATCGTGACGCCGGACGTCGTGCGTTCGCTCGCCTCCGCCGGCCTGGCCGGGGTCGAGGTCGACCACCCCGACCACGATGTCGCGACGCGCCGGTCGTTGCGCTCGCTCGCCGACGAACTGGGCTTGATCGTCACCGGGTCGAGTGACTACCACGGCACGAACAAGACCGTGCGGCTCGGCGCGGAGACCACGGCGCCGGAGATGCTGGATGCTCTGGCTTCGAGGGCGACGGGCGGCAAGATCCTCGTGGGATAGGGCGGTTTCTCGTGTTCAACCTGCGGCTCTTCATCGAAGCCACGATCACGCTGCTGGTGATCATGGACCCGCCGGGCACCGTGCCGGTGTTCCTCGGCCTGGTCGGCCGCAAGTCGCGCGACGCGCGCAAACGGGCGGCGCGGCAGGGCGTGCTGGTGTCGTTCCTGGTGATCACGCTGTTCGCGGTCGCCGGCAACTCGATCCTGGCGTACATGCACATCGGCATCCCCGCCCTGCAGGGCGCGGGCGGGTTGCTGCTGTTGCTGATCGCGCTGGACCTGCTGACCGGCAAGGGCGCCACCAACCACCCCGAGGTCGAGGACGTGAACATCGCGCTCGTGCCGTTGGGAACGCCGCTGCTGGCCGGACCCGGTGCCATCGCCGCGACGATCGTGTTCGTGCGTCAGGCGGATGGCGCTGTCGGTTCCTACGTGGCGCTGGCCGCGGCGATCGTGGCCGTGCACCTGGTGCTGCTGGGGACGCTGCGGTCCGCCGGCCTGCTGATCAAGGTGTTCAAGGAGAGCGGGATCCTGCTGATGGCCAAGATCGCCGGTCTGCTGCTGGCCGCGATCGCCGTGCAGCTCGTCGCGTCCTCGGTGCAGGGCTTCATCTCGTCCGGCGTCTAGCGCTCGATGTGCGCGCTGTCCCCGTCGATGATGATGGGCCGCTCGATCAGGCTCGGGTTCGCGACCATGTGCGCGATCCACTTGGCGCGGTCGTGTTCGAGGAGCTTCGGGTACGCGGGTTCCTTGGCGCGCGCGATCTCCCACGGCTGTTTGCCGAGGAGCGTGAGGACGTGGTCCAGCTCCTCCTCGGTGGGGGCGTCGTCGAGGTAGCGGCGTTCGGTGTACTCGACGCCCTCGTCGTCGAGGCGTTGCTTGGCGGCGCGGCTCTTGGAGCAGCGCGGGTTGTGCCAGATCTCCATGCGCTTCATTTTCTGTCAGGGATGCTGAGTAACTTGGGGCGGGTGGAACAACTCGGCTTCGACTTCGGTGTTCAGCCCCGGCGGCTGGTGCGCGTGACGCCCGCGAAGCTCGCGACGTGGACGGACTGCCCACGCCGTTTCCGGATGACGTACCTGGACCGCCCGAGCCCGCCCCGCGGCGGCGCCTGGGCGCACAACACGCTGGGCGCGGTGGTGCACAACGCCCTGAAAGCCCTGTTCGACCTGCCCGCCGACCGCCGCACTCCCGACCAGGCCGTGGCCCTGGTGAACCGGCAGTGGAAGTCCGAGGGCTTCCGCGACGTCGACCAGGCCGCCGAATACCGCGCGCGGGCGGGCGGCTGGGTGCACGACTACGTGTCGTCGCTCGACGTCGACTTCGAACCGCTCGGGGTGGAGCGCTGGGTGTCGTCGCCGACCGAGCGGATCGTGGCCGAGGGCCGCGTCGACCGCATCGACTACCGCGACGGCGAACTGGTGATCGTCGACTACAAGACCGGCCGCCACGTCCTGACCTCCGACGACGCGCGCGGCTCGCAGGCACTGGCCCTGTACGCGCTCGCGGCCAGGCGCACCCTCCGCAAACCGTGCCGGCGGGTGGAGCTGCACCACCTGCCGTCCGGGTCGGTGGCGGTGTGGGAGCACACGGAGGAGTCGCTGGCCCGGCACGTCCGGCGGGCCGAGGAGGCGGCCGACGAGATCGACCTGGCCACGGAGACGTTGAAGGCCGGTGGGGATCAGGAGGTGTTGTTCCCGCCGGTCACCGGGCGGCAGTGCCAGTGGTGCGATTTTCGGCGCAGTTGTCCTGAGGGGCAGGCGGCGGCTCCCGAGATCGAGCCTTGGTCGCTGTTGGCGCCGTGACCGGGTGGGGCCTTCCGGACCCTGAAGGCACCCGCATCGGCCGCCCCGTAGGGTGGCGGGAGTGGACGTGGAAGCAGCAAAGCGGCCGTCGCGGACCTACGGAATCCTGCGCGCCGTGAGCGGTGTGCTCGCGGTGGGCGTGGTGCTGCTCGCGCTCGGCAACATCGGCGTCCAGTTCTACGCGAACTCGCGTGACCTGCCTGGGCCTGGGACGTTGTCGGTCGTGGCGCACGTTGTGGCGGCGTTGCTCGTCGTCGCCGGGCAGATCGTGGCTGACCGGTACGCGGACTGGAAGGCGCCGATCGCGTCGCTCGCGGTGCTGGCCGTGACCGGGGCGACGTTGTGGACGTTCTGGTGGGCTTAGGGCCGGTGCGAGGTTGCGGTTCCGCTGTGAAGCTGGGACTAGGCGGTTGCCGCGTCGTTGCGGATCAGGCCGTTGCGCAGTGCCGCCATCAACGCCTGGGCCCGGTTCGAGGCGCCGAGCTTCTCGTAGAGGCGTGAGACGTAGGTCTTGGCCGTCGACGGCGACACGTACAGGGTGCGGGCGATCGCCGGGATCGACACGCCGTCCTGCAGCAGGGCGAGCACCTCGCGTTCGCGGGGCGACAGGGCCAGGCGGGCGGTGGTGGACTGGCGGCGGGCCATGGCCATGGCCAGGCCTGCCGCGGTGAACGACGAGGCGGCCACGGACGCGTGCCGGATGGCGCAGAGGATCTCCTCCACCGGGGCCGTCTTGCCGACGAAGGCCGAGGCGCCGGTTTCCAGGGCGCGGAACAGGACGTCGTCCTCGCCGTGGGCGGTCAGGACGACGATGCCCAGTGACGGGTAGCGGTCGCGCAGGTCGCGGGCCAGGCGCAGGCCGTCGGCGTCGGGGAGGCCCACGGCCACGGTGACCACGTCGGGGGCGGACGCGGCGATGACGGCCGGGGCCTCGGCCGCCGTGCTCGCCTCCGCGACCACCTCTAGGTCGGGGTGCGCGGCGGCGAGCGTCGTCAGGCCGAAACGGGTGAGCGTGTGTCCGTCCACGACAACGACTCTGATCGCCATGAGTTGACCCCTCTCGGTTGAAGGTTCAACCCGCATGTCGTTCGATCCGTCTCGAATGGTTACACCGAAGGGACTAATAGAGCATTTGGTCCCACTCGGCCAGGGTCCGTCAGAGGTGCATGAGGACGCGGGCGATGCTGATGGCGCCGGGGCCGATGATCACCACGAACATCGCCGGGAACAGGCACACGATCAGCGGAAACAGGATTTTGACCGGCACTTTCTGGGCCTGTTCCTCCGCGCGCTGGCGGCGGCGGATGCGCATCTCGCGGGCCTGTTCGCGCAGCACGGACGCGATGGGCACGCCAAGTTCACCCGCTTGGGCGAGGGCCGAGACGAACGCGCGGAGCTCGGCGACGGTGGTGCGGTCGGTCAGGGAGCGCAGGGCCTCGTTGCGGGACTTGCCGATCTGCATCTCCTGCAGGACGCGGGCGCACTCCTGGGCCAGCGGGCCCGTGGTGTTGCGGGCGACCTGGGCCAGCGCCGCGTCGAAGCCCAGGCCGGCCTCGACGCACACGGTCAGCATGTCGAGGGCGTCCGGCAGCGCCCGGCGGATCTTCTCCTGGCGCTTCTGGCCCGCGTTCAGCAGCAGCAGGTCGGGCAGGAAGAAGCCGAACACCGCGCCCAGCGCGAGGGCCGGTACCAGCCAGCCCACCGAGCGGAAGGTCAGGAGTGCTCCCAGGCCCGCGCCGAGGAACAGGCCCAGGCCCTTGGCGGCGAGGATCCGGTCGGTGGTCCACGACGGCGGGTTGCCCGCCAGGTCCAGGCGGCGCTGCAGCCGCCCGGCCACGCCCGCGGGGGACAGCCGCAGGGCGATGGACCGCAGCCAGCTCGGCGACGCGCCCACCTCGGTCCTCGAGACGACCGCGGCCGAGTAGCTGGTCTCGATCAGGGCCAGCGAACCGGCGGCTGTCACCGGTGGCTTGAACACGAGCGCGACGACGCCCAGTGCCAGCGCGAGCAGAAGGCAGCCGAGCCCAACGACGAGCACCATGTCACACCTCCACGCGCACGAGCTTGCGCATCCACAACGAGCCGAGCACGACCAGCACAGCCGCGCCCGAGAGCATCACGAGACCGATCAACGTGGTGTAGAGCGGCCGCATGTAGTCCGCGCGGAACCAGAACAGGAAGCCCGCCAGGAAGACCGGCAGACCGACCAGGACGTAGGCGGACAGACGGCCCTCCGCGGACAGCGCACGGACGTGCCGGCGCGTCTGCGAACGGTCGCGCATGGTGGCGACGGTGTTCAACAGGACTTCGGCGAGGTTGCCGCCCACTTGGCGTTGGATGCGCACGGCCATCACGACCCATGCCAGGTCCGCGCTCTTCATCCGCACCGACACGCGTTCCAGGGCGTCCTCCAGCTCGGCGCCGATGCGGGTGGCGGCCAGGGCGCGGGAGAACTCGCCCGCGGTCGGCTGGGTGTCGTCCCGCACCACGGCGTCGACCGACTGGGCCAGCGAGAAACCCGAGCGCAACGAGCTCGCGATCAGCTGCAGCACGTCGGGGAGCTGGTCGGCGAACGCCGCACGTCGCTTGGACCTCCGCATCCGGACGTACAGCGCGGTGACCAGCCAGCCGCAGAGCACGCCCAGCGGAATGCCGATCCACCACGTCGTCACCAGCGTGAGCAGCGCGGCGAGCGCGACCGACGCGCAGACCCGCAGCAACGTCCACTCCGCCGGGCTCGCCTTGATCCCCGCGAGGTCGAGGCGGTCGGAGAGCCGGGCGGCGCTGACGTCGCTCAGCACCCGGCTGGTCCACACGACGGCGGTCTGCGCCGCCTGGCTCTCCTCCTGCACCGCGGGTTCCTGCGTGCCGTAGTGCTCGAGGTGCCGTTCGAGCTTGCGGCCCGCGCCGGACCGGCGTGGCGTCAGCAGCACCATCACGGCCAGGAACACCACCAGGAACGTGCCGGCGATCAGCACGCCGGCCTGCCAGTTGTGACCGGGCGCCACGACAGGAGGTGCGACGGCGACGGGCGCGGGAGCGGCCACCGACACCGGCGGCGGAGGCGGCGGCGTGACCACCGACGAAGGCACGGCCAGCGCCGCGAAGGCCGCGGCCAGCGCGCCCGCGTCGGAGGCGGTCAGCAGCCGTCCACCGGCCGCCGCCGCGATCCGGCGCAGGGCCTCGTCGCTGTACTGGAAGCCGATCACGTCGGTGGGCACACCGGCGGCGGCGATGGCGCCGACGGCAGCGTCCAAAGTGGACTTGCTGAGCGTGTCCTCGCCGTCCGAGATGATGACCATCCGCCGCTCGGAGAAGCCCTGCAGCGCCGACAGCCCCACGGGAACCGCGTCGAACAACGACGTGTCACCCTTGGCCTGCAACCGGTCCAGCGCACCCACCAGCGCACCGCGGTCCGCGGTGGGAGGTACGACCAGCGACGGTTTCGACGAGAACTCCACCAGTCCGGCCTGCACGTCCTCGGGCAGCGAACCGACGTAGGTCGCGATCGCCTGCCGGGCGACCGCGATCCGGTCCGGCGCCATGGACCCGCTGGTGTCGAGCAGCACCATCACCCCGCGAGACGGTGCGGCAAAGGCAGAGGCGAAACCGAAGGCGCTGATCAGGAACGTGAGCAGGGCGCCGAGCACGACGCCCACGAGCACTCTGGTCATCGCACACCACCACCCACGAACAGGTGCGGCGGGACGTCGACGCCGCGGTCCTTCAGACGCTCGACGAAGTGCGGCCGCAGCCCGGTCGACCGCAACGAGCCGCGGTAGAAGCCGCGCTCGTCGACGCCCGCGTGGAAGTCGAACTGGAAGATGTCCTGCAACGTCACGACTTCTCCCTCCATCCCGATGACCTCGGTGATGTGGGTGATCCGCCGCGTGCCGTCCTTGAGCCGCGACTGGTGCACGATCAGGTCGATCGCGGACGCCATCTGCTCGCGGATCGCCCGCGCCGGCAGGTCCACGCCCGCCATGAGCACCATGGTCTCCAGCCGGGCCAGCGAGTCGCGCGGCGAGTTCGAGTGGACGGTCGTGATCGAGCCGTCGTGGCCGGTGTTCATGGCCTGCAACATGTCCAGCGCGGCGCCGTCGCGGACCTCGCCGACGATGATCCGGTCCGGCCGCATGCGCAGCGCGTTGCGCACGAGGTCCCGCACGGCCACCTCGCCGCGCGACTCCACGTTCGGTGGCCTGGCCTCCAGGCGCAGCACGTGGTCCTGGCGCAGCTGCAGCTCGGCGGCGTCCTCGATGGTGACGATGCGCTCGTCGGCGGGCACGAACGACGACAGCACGTTCAGCGACGTCGTCTTGCCGGAGCCGGTGCCGCCACCGATCAGGATGTTCATCCGCCCGTGCACGCACGCCTGCAGGAGGTAGGCCGTCGCGGGCGTCAACGTGCCGAACCCGACGAGGTCGTCGACGGTGAACGGGTCGGTGGCGAACTTGCGGATCGTCAGCACCGAACCGTCCAGCGCGATCGGCGGCACGACGGCGTTGACGCGGCTGCCGTCGGGCAGCCGGGCGTCGACCATGGGCGACGCCTCGTCGACGCGCCGGCCGACCTTGGCGACGATCTTGTCGATCGTGCGGCGCAGGTGCGACTCGTCGGCGAACGCCACCGGAACCGGCTCCAACCGGCCCGCGCGTTCGACGTAGACCTGGTCGTGGCCGTTGACCATGATCTCGGAGATGCTCGGGTCGCGCAGGTAGGGCTCCAGCGGGCCGTGGCCGAGGATCTCGTCGAGGACCTCGGACGCGATGCGGGCGCGGTCGGCGTTGGTCAGCGGCGTCTCGTCGCGTTCCAGCACGGCCTGCAACGTCTGGCGCACCCTGGTTTCGAGCTCGCGCTGGTCGAGGTGCGCGTCGTAGAGCTTGGGGCCCAGCACGTCCAGCAGCCCCGCGTGCACGCTGCGCTTGACCTCGGCGAACGGGTCGGCCGCGCGGGCGTGCCTGCGCAGCTGCGGAGTCGGCGAGGCGGACTCCCGTTGCGCGGCGATGCGGTTGGCCAGGCTCATCGGAACCACCTCTTCGACTTCGCGGCGACGACCTCGGGCTCGGCCAGCACGTGTTCACGGGCGAACCGCGTGATGGCCTCGCTCACCGGGTGCTTCGGCAGGTCGAGGACGATCGGGTTGCCCTTGTTGACCGAGATCGGCACGTCCCGGCTGGACGGCACGTGCGCGCGGATGTCGCTGCGCACCACGCGTTCGATGTCGTCCATGGTCAGGCCGACCTTGGCGTCGGACCGGTTCAGCACGACCGACCGGATGTCGTGCGCGTAGGACAACAGGTCCAGCATGTCCAGCGTCACCCGCAGGTTCTTCAGCGCGGGCACGTCCGGTGTGGTGAGCAGGACGTGGTGGTGCGAGGCGTCCATCGCGGCCAGCACGTGCTCGCTGAACGCCGAGGGCGTGTCGACCACGACGAAGTCGAACATCGTGGGCAGCACCTCCAGCAGCTCAGCGACCAGCGCGGCCGGAATCCGTTCCGCGTCACCGGGTTCGACCGGCGCGAGCAACGCGCTGAGGCCGGGGCGGCACGCCGTGAGCAACGACGACGCGCCCGCGACGTCGACGTGGCCGAGCATCCCGAGCCCGTGCACGATCGTGCGGACGGGCTCGGCGCGCAGGCAGATGCCGACGTCGCCGAACGCGAGGTCGAGGTCCACCAGGCAGACCGACCGCTCGCCACCGGCGGCGAGCACCGCGGCGAGGTTCACCGCGAGCGTCGTCTTGCCGCACCCGCCCTTCGCTGCGAACACGGTGAGCACCTGGCCCTGCCTGCGTTCGTCGGCCCGGGGCTGCGGAACACCTGTCACCTGCGCGGACAGTGCGCGTGACCGCGTGCAGGCGTCGACCAGGGCGGCGAGGTCGTCCCGCGCGACGACCTCCCGCACACCGGCGCGCAACGCCCTGGTCAGCACCGCGATGTCGAGCACGTCGCGGACCAGCACCACGCCGACCGCCGGTCGTTCGATCCGCAGGGCCGCGGCGAACGCGAGGGCCTGGTCGAGGTCGGCGGCCGAGCCGACGACGACCAGTGTCTCGCTCGGGTCGGAGGCGAGCAGTCCGCTGGTCTCGTCCAGTGTCTCCGCGGTGCGGACGTCACCGCCGAGCGCGGGGGAGAGCTGGCCGGCGCGGAAGGCCGGCTCGCAGAGGATCGTCATGGCACGCCTCAGTTTCCGAACAGGGAGCGGTTGTCGACGCCGTTGCCCGGCGCGATCTCGGACTTGCCGCCGAGCAGCGCGAAGTAGAGCGTTCCGGTCTGCTGGCCGTGGATGAGCTTCTCGGCGTCCGCCTGCTTCACCGCGACCGTGACGATGGCCTTGCCGACGTCGCCGTCCTCCGCGGCCTTCTTCTCGTCGACGACGGACAGGACCTCCAGCCCGGTCAGCAGCAGGCGGGTGGACTGGTTGCGTTCGTACTGCTTGGAAAGCCCGTCACCGGACGGGGTGTTGCCCTTGCCGTCCATCACGGTGAAGGTGTCGAAGACCGCGACCTTCGAGCCCTTCTGGATGAGCCCGCCCGCTCGTTGCCACGCCTCCGTCGGCACGGTCACCGCGATCATCCCGTCCGGGATCGAGATGCCCTTGGCGAGCGAGGCGGCCTCGGTGAACAGCGACTTGGTGACCAGCTGGCCCTCGGCGATCTCGGACGACGTCACGAGGCTGACCACCGAGGAGTCCACAGCGGACATCGCGTTCTCCGGCACGCTGCTCTTGGGCATCTGCTCCTGTTTCACGAGGTCTCCCAACGATCCGGCGCTCGTGCCGGCGGGGATTCGCTCCTTCGCGACGAGCACGGTGACGGCCTGCTGGCCCGCGATGGCCCGCGAGTCGGCGCTGCGGACGTAGAGGAACACCCCGGCGCTGCCGCAGACGGCCAGCAACACCGCCAGGATGATGATGAGTGCGCGGTTCTTCATGACGACTCCTGGAGTTTCAGCCGGTGAGCTGGACGATGCGGGCACCGAGATCGGGACCGCCGATGGTGCCGGTGGACGGGATGAGACCCTGGATGAAGTAACCGGCGACGCACTTGTCCGAGCCGGTGCACTCGTTCTTGCCGGTCAGCCAGTCCTTCTGCGACGCGCCGGGGATCCAGTAACCGGTGATCACGAAGCCGGCGAAGCCCGACAGCGTGTAGGTGCCGCCGGTGCCGGTGCCGGTGACCTTGGTGTAGACGGGCAGCCAGACGGGCTGGTGCGAGGACCAGGACGCCTGCAGCGCGGCTTTGCAGTCCTTGCCGGCCGAGGTGCCGGTGTTCGCGCTGTAGGTGTTGTTGTTGATCAACACCGAGCAGTCGGTGTCGGCGTCGTCGACCCAGCCGAACTCGCCGGGACCGTCCGCTCCGGCAGGAGCGCCGGGGCAGCCGGTGCCACTGGTCGTGTGCAGCTTGAGCACCTGGTGCGCGGACAACGGCGGTGTGGTGGGCGGTGGCGGCCCGAAGACCGTGCCGCCGGCGGTCGCCGTCGACCACTCGCACCACGAGATCGTGAGCGCGATGGTGGTCGCGGTCTTCGGCGCACCCCACGCGGCACGGGCACAGGCGAGGACGCGGCTGCCGTCGTAGGAACCGTTGCCCGCCAGCGTTCTCGCGAACACCGGTGGCAGCAGCGTGCCGCCTCCCGAGGTCTGCGTCGAGGTGTGCACGTCCACGTACTTGGTGCCGGACGCGGGCTTGGCGGGGCAGTCGGTGATCTTGCCCGTCGACGACGAGCACGTGGACAGCACGCCGATGCCGTCGAAGCCGCAGACCTTGTCCACAGTGGACACGCCATCCTTCGCGTTGCGGTTGGCGTAGTAGTTCGCCTTGTTCACCAGGCACGTCGTGATGCCGGTCGCGCAGCCGCGGGCGACGGCGAGCGCACCCGCGTCTGCACCGTTCTGCAGCTCGGCGCGCTCCTGGTAGATGAAGCCGGTGTCGATGACGATGGCGCCCATGCCGAGCAGCACCCCGAACCCGAGCAGGATGGCGATCAGCACGCCGAGTGCGCCGCGGTCGTCGCCGCGGCGGTCACGCCTCAGCCTTCGCATGGCATGACTCCCTTGGCGCTCAAGGTGATCGGGGAACCGAAGCCGCCGCCGCCGAACATCCCGGCGAGGCCACCGATGGGCGTGACGAAGTTGAACGTGTAGGTGGCCCGCACCTCGGCGCTGGCGCTGCCGGCGGAACCGGAGGGGCAGGCGGTGACCGAGACCCCGACCCCGGACAGGCCGGTGGCGGCGTTCTGCGTGCGGGTGGCGGGACCTGGTTGCTTCAGCGCGGCGACGCGGACGCCTTCCCGTGCCGCCTGGGTGAGGGTGATCTGGGCGTGCAGCGCGCGCCCGAAGTCGACGATGCCCATCACCAGGATCAGCAGGATCGGCATCAGCAGCGCGACTTCGACAGCGGTCGCGCCGCGATCGCGAGCATCGGTTTTCATGACCGCTCCGAAGAAAGGCGCGTGGCCGGCGGAGGGGAACGCCGGCCACGCGGGACAGGAGACTTCAGCCGTCGAGGACGTCGGCGATGAACTCGAACATCGCGGCCATGTTGTCGCCGACGGCGGTGATGGCCACCATTGCGGTAACGACGATCAACGCCAGCATCAGGCCGTACTCGACGGCCGTGGCGCCGCGGTCCACGCCTCGCCGACGTGTGATCACCCGAGCTCGCCCGCGATCTCGTTGAACAGCGCGAGCAGGTTGGTGCCGACCAGCGCGACACCGGCGATGATCACGATGGCGATGAGGGCGACCATGAGGCCGTACTCGACGGCCGTCGCGCCGCGGTCGTCGGTCTCGCGCTGGATGTGCTTGAGGAACGTCTGCACGTAGCTGAGGAACGTGAGCATGACGGTCTCCTGGGGATTGGGATCCGATTCGGGACGCCGCAACTCTGCGTGACGACCGAACGGGTTCGGTATCGGACGAAGAGGTGTAACGAACGTGCACTTGGGGGACAGTGTCGGTCGATCGGGGGACACGGTGTCGGCCCGTCGGCCGGACTTGTCGTCGTGACGTTCCGTTGACATCGCGAGCGACCTACCGTCGGCCGCATGACACTTCTCTGGGCCGCGGGCGGTGCTGTCGGCGGGCTCGCCTCCGGCTTCGCGCTGCGCGACCTGGTCAACCGGTTCACGCGCGCGGGCATCGCGCTGCCGCTGGTGTCGGCGGCCGTGCTGGCCGTGCTCGCGATCAGGTTCGCGGGCTCGGTGGAGGTCCTCGCGTTCGCCTGTCTGGGTGCGGTCGGGGTCGCGCTGGCGTTCATCGACACGGCTGTGCGCCGGTTGCCGGACGTGCTGACGTTGCCCGCGTACCCCGCGGTGCTGATCCTGCTGACCGTGGCCGCGTTGACCGGTGGCACGATCGGCGCGCTCGGCCGGGCCGTGCTCGGCGGGCTCACGCTCGCGTTCGTGTACCGGGTGCTGGAGTTCCTGAACCCCGCCGGGATGGGCTACGGCGACGTGAAGCTGTCCGGGGTGGTCGGCATGGCGCTGGCGTGGCTCGGCTGGCCGGTGCTCCTGCTCGGGGCCGCGCTCGCGTTCGTCCTGTCGGCTGTGGTGTCGCTGGTCCTGTTGCTCCTGCGGAAGGTCACGCTCAAGAGCACGCTGCCGTTCGGGCCGTTCATGTTGCTCGGCGCGTTCACCGCGGTGTTGCTGAGCTGATCTGAGTTTCGCACTTCCGCTGCGACCTCGAAGACCCTTACAGTGCACTCGATCCGCCTGGGGAGGCGGGTCCGAAGGCTGGGGGAGCCGGTATGGCCGTGGGGGAAGTCGTTGGCGCACGCCGGGAATCGGTGGCGTTGCCGATGCCGAGCTTGTTCGTGGTCGCCGCGTTCGCCGCGGCCGTCGTCGCGCAGGGCGGGTACTACCTGCCGGGCCGCGTCATGTCCGGGTTGCTGGTCGGGGTGGCCCTCGTCCTCGCCCGGCCGCGGCCGAACCTCCTCGCGGTACTGGGAGGAGTGTTCGCGCTGTGGGCCGCGGCACGCGGGCTGCTCGAAGGTGACGTGCTCTCCTCGCTGTCCACCGTGGCCGCCATCGGGGTGTTCCTCGGAGCGGTTCTCGTTGCGGCACAGGCTGATCGCGCCCAACGCGAGCTGCTCGCCGCGGTCGTCACCGGCGTGGCGGCGCTGGTCGCGTTCACCGGCTGGGTGGCCGTGGTGTTCCGGATCCCGTCCTGGACCACGGTCGCGGAAGGACTGCTGCGCGCCGCGTCCACGCTGACCTACCCGAACGCCGCCGCCGCCGTGATGGCCGCCGCCGCGATGTTGTCGCTGGTCCTGAAGCCGACGCCGTTGACGGCAGTGACGGGTTTCCTGCTGTGCACGGGGATCGGCGCCACGATGAGCCGCGCCGGCGTGATCGCGCTGGCCGCCGGGCTGCTGGTGCTGTGCGTGTGCTGGGGCTGGAAGAAGACGGTGGTGGCCGCGGTGCCGCCGCTGCTCGGGGCCGTGGTCGCGGTCGGCGCGCTGCTGCCGTCGGCTCGGGTGGCGGACGAGCCGCGGCCGTTGGTCGCGGTCGCCGGGCTGGTCGTGGGCGGTCTGGTGGCGGTGGGTTTGCCGAGGCTGCAACGGTTCGCGGTGCCGGTGGCGGTCCTGCTGGCCGTCAGTGGCGCGGTGACGGCCTGCGGGTTCGCGGACCGCCTGGCCACGCGGATCTCATTCAGCTCACCCGACCGCAGTGGGGCCACCGCAGCGGCGCTCGAACTGGTGTCCCGCTCGCCGATGTTCGGCACCGGGCCGGGGAACGCGTCCTTTTTCTTCGATGCGGGCAACCAAGGCACCCGTGTCATGCGTTACGTGCACAACGAGTACCTCCAGGTGCTCGTGGAACTGGGGGCCGTCGGGCTGTTGCTGGTGCTGGGAGTGGTGGCTGCCGTGCTCGTCGCCCTGTGGCGAGGGCGCGGGAACTCGTTGCAGGCCGGGGCGACGGCGGCGGTCGTCGTCGTGCTGGTGCACAGCGGCTTCGACTTCCTCTGGCACCTGCCCGTCGTGCTGATCGTCGCCGGCCTGTGCGCCGGTCTGGGGTTTCCGTCCACAAGGGACGGAATGGTCAAGGGGGTTGAAGGATGAGGAAGTTGTCCGGGGGCAAGACGCTGGCGGTCGTCGCCGTCGCGGGTGGTGCGCTCCTCGCGTCCATCGCGCCGGTCATGGCGGACGTGAGCGCGCAGTCGCCGTCGCAGGGCGCCATCAGAGTCGAGTCGCCCGCGAAGTGGAAGGCGTGGGGTGCCGCGGTCGAGGTCGCGGTGACCTACTCGTGCCCGGTCGGCACCCAGTCCCCCTACCTGAGCGTGACGCTCACGCAGTCCGTGTTCGGCGGTGTGGCTTCCGGTTCCGGCTACAAGGAGAACCTCAACTGCACCGGCGGGTTCGAGACCACCACGCTGAACGTGACGGCGACCGAGCGCGCCTTCCAGTTCTGGTCCACCGCGTTCGCGAGGGCCGACCTGCGCGGCTACCCGAACGCCAACGCCAGGGACGAGCGCGAGATCCAGATCAACCCGTGAGCTAGTTCGTCCGTCACGAGGTCAGCCACGCCCGCCACGTCGGCAGCAGCGTGGCGATGAGCTCGTGCGGCGCCTCGGTGTTCGGCGAGTGCATCACGCCGGGCAGCACCGCGAAGTCGGCGTCCAGCCGCTCAGCCATGTCGCGCTGGGCGGCTGGGCTCCACGCGTCGTCCGCGTCACCGCACACCACCAGTGCCGGCGTGCCCGACGACCGCAGCGCGCGGGCGAGCTTCGCCACCTGGTCCGGTTCGTAGCGCAGGCCGTTGCCCATGCCGAGCAGCGCGGCGGCCGGCGACTTCAGGAACCGGTTGCGGTAGAAGTCCTTCAGCTCCTGCGGCAGCGCGGCCCACGCCGGGTTCTGCGCCGACCTGAGCTCGTTCAGCTTCTGCGTGCCCTCGACGCCCTGCTCGGCCAGCACGTGCTCGCCGACCTCCAGCACCGTGCGGCGTTCACCCGCGGGCAGCTCGGACGGACCGGACGACATCAGCGTCAGCCCCGCGATCGGAGCACCCGCGAACACCGCCGCCCGCGCCACCAGTCCGCCGTAGGAGTGGCCCAGCAGCAGCACCTTCCGGCCGTCCGCGGCGATCTTCTCGATCAGCTCGGCGAGCACCGACCCCAGCGGACCCGGCCGGTACAGCGCCTCGTCGTCCGGGCCCGGCGAGTCCTGCTGGCCCGGCAGGTCGATCGCGAGCACCTCGAAACCCGCGTCCGCGATCGGGTCGACCATCGGCGCGAAGTCCTCTTTGGAACCCGTGTAGCCGGGCACGAGCAGCGCCGTCGTCCGCAACGCGTCGTCGCCCACGGCGGGCGCGCGCAGCGCCGCGATCACGCCGTAGCGGCCGGGGAGGTCGACGCGTTGTGCCCGGTGCGGGCTGAGCTGCGAGTACACGAGGGAACTATCGCAGCGCGACCAGGGTTTCGCCACGCTGCTCCAGCACCACTGGACCGGCTGTGGCGAGTTGCACAGGCCCGTCGTAGCCGTCGCGCTTCACCCGGATCGTGCCGACGACGGCACCGGTGGCCTGCTCGTAGACCCGCAGGCCGTCCTTCACCGGGATGAGCGCGCGGCCCGCGAGCGTCGTGCCGGCACCGAGCGTGCCCTCCGCCGTCCACAGTGGAGTGAGCGTGTCCTGCGAAAGGGCGATGGTCCTCGACCCGGTGAACCAGAAGACGTTGGTCTTGGTGGCGAAACTGCGGGCCACGTGGTTCGGCGGCTCGGTGAAGTCGCCGGCCGGCACGTCGACCGGAGTCTCGGTGATCTGGTTGCCGGTCTCGGCGTCGAACACGACGATGCGGCCGGGGTCGGGCATCGCGACCGCGACGAGCTTGTCCGTCACGGCCACGATCTGCGCGTTCTTGCCGCCGGTCAGCACGCTCGCGAAGACCTTCGGCTCGTCGGACTTGTCGGGGTTCGGCTTGAGCACCGTGACGCGGTCGGAGTTGTCGTCCGGGCAGCGCTCGATGATCGCGAACCTGCCGGACGTCACCGCGACCGAGCCGTACGTGCAGCCGACGCGCGGCTGCTTGTTCGGGTTCACGATCGCGCGCAGGCTGCCGTACTCCAGCGACTTCACCAGGTCGTCGCGCCGGTAGACCTCCAGGTACTTCGACCCGGTGGTGATGAGGTGCGAGCCCTCGTTGAGCAGCGCCGTGCCCGGTTCCGCGTCGCCGTTGCGCTGCGCCCGCCGCTCGCCGGTGACGCCGTCGAGCGAGGTGAGCTCCGAGCAGTTGGTGCCCTTGGAGTACAGCGCCATCGCGCGGCCCCACGCGGTGCTCGCCACGCACAGCGGCAGGTCGCGCTTGTAGGTCCACCGCACGTCACCGGTCAGCGGGTCGCGGCCGTTGACCTCGCCACCGTCACCGGTGACGACGGTCGACGGCTTCTCCTCGCCGGTGTCCTTCGCCGGGGTCTGCACGACCACGGGGGACTGCGTCGCGCCGCTGCGCGCCCGCCACACCTCGGCGAGCGTCGGAGGCAGCGCGACGACCTCGGGCAGAGGCTCCCACGAGGACGGCCCGGTGATCGACGTCGTGGCCCGGGCATCGCTGAACGCCCAGGTCAGCACGGTCGCGGTGACCGAGACCACGGCGATCAGCGCGACCGCGACGAAGTCGGCGCGGGTGCGCCACGACCGGGCGGGCGGACGTTCGTCGACGGGCGGCTGCTCGTGAGCGGGCTCGTCGAGGACGTCCTCGATGTCGGTGACGTCGGAACCGGGGGACGACATGGCGATCAGTCTGCCGAAGGAGCGGCCTGTTCGGCAGAGCTTCGGCGACGACGGCGCCTGCGGGGCTTGTCCGAGGCGGGCTTGTCGGCCGCTTCCGGAGCAGCCGTCTCCGCCTGCTGGCCCTCCACCGGCACGCCACCGCGGCTGCGCGTGCGCGACCGGGTGCGCTTCGGCCTGGTCTCCTCGCTCGCCTCCGGCGCCGCCTGCTCGGCGGAACCGCGGCCGGAGGCACCACGACGACGGCGCTTGCGCTTGCCGTTGTCGAGCTTCTCCTCCTCCTCGGCGTCCAGACCGGCGCGGGTGCGGTGGCTGAGCGGCAGCCTGCCCGTGGAGCCGGACGGGATGCCCAGGTCGGAGAACAGGTGGTCCGAGGTGGAGTAGGTCTCCACCGGCTCGTCGATGCCCAGGTTGAGCAGCTCGTTGACGGACTTCCAGCGCGCCGTCTCGTCCCAGTCGACGAACGTGACCGCGACGCCCTCGCGCCCGGCACGGCCCGTGCGGCCGATGCGGTGCACGTAGGTCTTCTCGTCCTCGGGGCACTGGTAGTTGATGACGTGCGTCACGTCGTCGATGTCGATGCCGCGCGCCGCGACGTCCGTGGCGACCAGCACGTCGACCTTGCCGCTGCGGAACGCCCGCAGCGCCTTCTCACGCGCGCCCTGGCCCAGGTCACCGTGCACGGCGGCCGCGGCGAACCCGCGTTCGGTCAGGTCGTCGGCGATCTTCTGCGCGGTCCGCTTGGTGCGCGCGAAGATCATCGACAGGCCGCGGTCGCGGGCCTGCAGCACGCGGGCCAGCATCTCCGTCTTGTCGAGCGAGTGCGCCCGGTAGACGAACTGCTTGGTGCGCTCGTGCGTCTGGCCGGCGTCGTTCTCCTCGGCGCGGATGTGCGTCGGCTGGTTCAGGAACGTGCGGGCCAGCGTGATGATCGGACCGGGCATGGTCGCGCTGAACAGCATCGTCTGCCGCTGGTCGGGGACCATCGTGAGGATGCGCTCGATGTCGGGCAGGAAGCCCAGGTCGAGCATCTCGTCGGCCTCGTCCAGCACCAGCATGCGGACCTTGCCGAGCACCAGGTGGCGCTGTTCGGCCAGGTCGAGCAGGCGGCCGGGCGTACCGATGACCACGTCGACGCCCTTGCGCAGCTGCGCGATCTGCCGCTCGTAGGGGATGCCGCCGTAGATGGCGGCGACCTTCACCCCGAGGTGCTTCGACGCGTCGGTGAGGTCGTGGGTCACCTGGAGACACAGCTCACGGGTGGGGACGACCACAAGGGCCTGCGGGGTGCCGTCGCCGGGCGTGTCGAGGCGGTGCAGCAGCGGCACGCCGAACCCGAGGGTCTTGCCGGTGCCGGTGCGCGCCTGGCCGATCAGGTCGTCGCCGGACAGTGCGATGGGGAGCGTCAGCTCCTGGATGGCGAACGTGCGGACGATGCCGGCCTCGCCGAGTGCCTTGACGATTTCGTCACGCACTCCCAGCTCGGCGAACGTGGGGGCGTCGGTGGCCACCGGAGCGTCTGCCAGCAGCGGGTGCGACGGGTCTTCTTCGGGAACTCCGGCCTCGCTGTGCTCCAGCAGAACCGGGTCCAGATGTGCTTCTACTTCAGCGGTCAGGGTGATCAGCCTCTCTCGTACCAAGCGCGTACGAGCCCTGGCCGGGCCTCTCGACCGCGCTTCTTTGTCAGCAGCGGGAGAGGTGTACGCGCACCATTCGTGCGCCTCGCGGCGGTTCGTCACACTCGTCACGCCGGGCGTCCGTGGCCATTCTACCTGGCGAGACCCCGTTGACCACTAGAGTTCGTTTCCATGGGTGTTGCGGAGGGTGTTGTCGATCTTCTCGGAGCGCTCGCGTACGGCGAGCTCTCGGCCTTCGACCGGATGACGGAGGACTCGCGCTCGGCGCCGACATTGGCGGGACGCGCGGCGTTGGCGCAGATGGCCGCCGCGGAGATCGGTCACTTCACGCTGTTGCAGAAGCACCTCGCGGCCGAGGGCATCGCCGTCGAGGACGCGATGGCGCCGTTCGTGAAGGGCTTCGACGCGTTCCACGAGTCGACGAGCCCCAAGTCGTGGCTCGAGTCGCTGGTGAAGGCGTACGTGGGCGACGGCCTGGCCGCCGATTTCTACCGCGAGGTCGCCGAGTGGCTGGACGAGCCGACGCGCGAGCTGGTGCTCGCCGTGCTCGCCGACACGGGCCACTCGGCGTTCGCTGAGCGCGAAGTCCTGGCCGCCGTCGAGTCGGATCCGCGCGTGCGCGACCGGCTCGCGCTGTGGGGCCGCCGGCTGCTCGGCGAGGCGTTGACGCAGGCCCAGTACGTGGTGGCGGAGCGGGACGGCCTCTCCGAGCTGATCGTGCGGGGGTCCGGCGACCTCGCCGGGATCGGTCAGCTGTTCCGCCGGCTCCAGCAGTCGCACGCGCGGCGCATGACGCAGCTGGGTCTGGGCTAGGTAGGCTCGCTTTCGGATTTTCTCTTTGAGCACGGAGGTCAGCGTGGAGGTCAGGATCGGCGTCGCGGACAGCCCGCGGGAACTCGTCGTGACCAGTGAGCTCAACCCGTCCGAGGTCGAGGCTCTGGTGGCGGACGCGGTGTCCGGCAAGTCCAGCGTGCTGTCGCTGGTGGACGCCAAGGGCGCGCGGTTCGTCGTGCCCGCTGGCCGCGTCGCGTACGTGGAGATCGGCCCGCAGGACTCGCGCAAGGTCGGGTTCGGCGCCTGAGTCGTTCGAGAGAAGAGCCCCGGTCGTTTCCGACCGGGGCTCTTCTCAGTTCTCGGCCGGTTCTTCGATCCGGTACGGCGGGGTGGAGACGCCGCCGACCCGGTAGCGGCCCCACGGGTCGGGGTCGGTCAGCGTGCCCTCGGCCTGCCCGGTGGGGGTGCGCAGCAGCGCGGTCCGCGCACCCCCTTCGACCCGGCTCGTGACCTCGTCGTTCTGCTTCACGCGCCCGTACCAGTGGTAACGGCCGTCGATCGGCTGGAAGTAGCCGCGCAGCTCGACCTCGATCGCGACCTCGGTCTCCCCGAACGTCAGGGTGGCCTCGCCGGAGTAGCCGTCTTCGTCGCTCATCAGTCCACCAATCGGAGTGGGGTGAGTGGCTTCGCCGGGTCCGCCTGGACGCCCGCCGAGCGCAGCAGCCCGTCGACGGCGTGCCAGATGATCGTGGCGAGGTAGTCGCTGAGGTTCGCGCGGGACATGGTCTGGCGGTCGAGCCACCAGTCGCCCGCGTTCTGCACCATGCCGACGAGCGCGTGCGCCCACGGTTCGGCGCCGCCGGAGTCCATGTCGAACGCCCGCAGGTAGTCGCCGAGGATGCGGGCCAGCGTGGTCGCGATGAGGTTCTTGTCCTCGGCGACGACGTCCTTCTCGACCGGGCGGTCCACGAAGGACCCCTTCACCACGAACCGGTAGAGGTTCGGGTTCTCCTCGATCACCGACAGGTAGGCGTCGACGATCCGTTCGATGCGGGCGCGGATCGGGCCGTCGGCGGCGAGCGCGGGACCCATCCGGTCCATCAGCATCTCGGTGGCCCTCTGGCCCACTGCCAGGTACAGGTCGGACTTGTCGGTGAAGTGCCGGTAGAGCACGGGCTTGCTGACGCCCGCCTCCGCGGCGACCTCCTCCATGCCGACGTCCGGGCCCTTCTTGGCCACGGCGGCGATCGTGGCCTCCACGAACTCCGCCCTGCGCTGCTCGCGGTGCCCCTTCCAGCGCTCGCGCCGCGCGTCCGGGCCCTTGACAGTGCGTCCCATGTGACGCACGCTACCAGAAGTAACCGTTACCTCAAGTAACACTTACCGAGGAGGGCAACCGATGAGGGTCGCCGATCGGGAGAAGACCGCGGAGAGGCTGCTGAAGTCGTCCGCGGAGAAGTTCTACGACCCCGAGGTGGACATCGACTGGTCCGCACCTCTGGCCGACGATCTCTTCTACATCCCTGAACAGCGCATTTCGCTCTACGGCACACCCTTGTACGAGTCGCTCTCCGTTGCGCGGCGCATCGAGCTGTCGAAGCACGAGCTGGCGTCGATCGCGTCCGTCGGCCTGTGGTTCGAGCTGCTGCTCATGCAGATGCTGGTCAAGGTCGTCTACAACACCGACCCGACGTCCCGGCACGCCCAGTACGCGCTCACCGAGGTGGCCGACGAGTGCCGGCACTCGACGATGTTCGCGCGCCTGGTCGAACGCATCGGCTGCCCGCCCTACGGACCGGTCCGCTCGACTCACCGGCTGGGCAAGCTGCTGCCCACCATCGGCTACGGCCCCGCGATGTACGGCTCGATCCTGGTCGCCGAGGAGATCCTCGACCGGCTGCAGCGCGAGGCGATGAACGACTCCTCGATTCAGCCGATCGTGCGAATGGTGAACCGCATCCACGTGCTGGAGGAGGCGCGGCACGTGCGGTTCGCGCGCGAGGAGCTGACCCGCGGCATGGCCGACTTGAAGGCCTTCGAGCTGCCGTACCAGAAGTGGCTCATCGGGTACGTGTCGATGATGATCACCCGCACGCTGATCAACCCCGCCGTGTACGCCGCCGTCGGGCTGGACGTGCGCGAGGCCCGCCGGCAGGCGCTGGCCAACCCGCGGTTCCAGGAGACCATTCGCTGGTCGGGGGAACGGATCATGTCGTTCCTGGACGAGGCCGGCCTGATCGGAAAGCCGGGGATGCGCTCATGGCGCCGCTCGTTCTTGATCGGCTGAACGTCGTCACGTCGGGGTCCTCCTCCTCTGACGTGACCGCCGTCCTGCTGCACGGCTGGACGATGGACCTGACCACCTGGGACCGAGTGGCCGCGGCGTTGCCGGGGCGCGTGGTCCGGTACGACGTGCGCGGCCACGGCAGGTCGACCGGCGTGGGCACGATCTCCGAGCTGGCCGACGACCTGGCGGCCGTGCTGGAGGAGTGCGCCCCGGCCGGGCGGATCGTGCTGGCCGGTCACTCGCTGGGCGGCATGACGATCATGGCGCTGGCCGAGCAGCGCCCCGAGTTGTTCTCGCGCGTCACGGGGGTGGCCCTCGTGGCCACGTCGTGCGGGGACCTGCCCGGGTTGAGCGGCGTTGAGCGGCTCGCCGGGCGATGGCTGGTCAAGCGGCCGAAGGTCGGGTTCGGCCGCTTGATCACGCCTGGTCTGCGCGTCACGTTCGGCCGTCGTCCGAAGTGGAGCGACGTGCGGGCGGCCGCGGCGATGGCGGGCAACACCACCGGTGCCGCGTTCGTCGGGCTGCGGGAGGAGCTGACGTTGCACCGGCGTCGGGAGGCGCTCGCGGTGCTGTCGGACATCCCCACCGTGGTGATGGCCGGGTCGTGGGACGTCCTCACGCCGATGCGGCACTCACGGGTGCTGGCGGACGCGCTGCCGTCGGCGGAGTTCGTGATCTACCCGAAGGCCGGGCACATGCTGCCGCTGGAACGCTCCGAGGACGTGGCTCGGCGCATAGCCGCGCTGATGTAGCGAAAAGGGCCCGCACGCGCGGGCCCTTCTTCGTGGAGGTCAGTGCTGGAGCGGGAAGCCGCCACCGATGCCGCGCCACGCCAGGTTGGAGATCAGCGCGACCGCGTCCTCCTTGGGCACCCGGCGGTTGTCCGCGAGCCAGGACCGGGCCGTGACCTGCGACAACCCGACGAGCCCCACGGCCAGCAGCCGGGCGCGCTCGGGGTCCAGGCCGGCGTCGGCCGTGATGGTCTCGGTGATGGCGTCCACGGAGTCGGTGGTCGCGCGCTCGACGGCCTCCTGCACGGCCGGTTCGGAGCGCAGGTCGGACTCGAACACCATGCGGAACGCCTGGCCCTCGCCGTCCACGAAGTCGTAGAAGGCGCCCACGGCGGCACGCACGCGCAGCTTGTTGTCCGTGGAGGAGGCGATGGCGGCGCGGACCCGGCTGACCATGTCGTCCACGTGGGACTCCAGCAGGGCCATGTACAGCTCGAGCTTGCCCGGGAAGTGCTGGTAGAGCACCGGCTTCGAGACGCCCGCGCGTTCGGCGATCTCGTCCATCGCCGCGGCGTGGTAGCCGTTGGCGACGAACACGTCCTGCGCCGCTGCCAGCAGTTGCGCGCGGCGGGCGGTGCGCGGCAGTCGAACGCCCCTTCCTGCGGGTGCGCTCTGCGCCGTCTCCGTCATGGTGCCTCCAGCACGAGTTCTCCAGCCGTCGGAGAGGGGTTGCCTGACCGGGGCGTGAGCGCAACCTTACTCGCTAGTAGCCCACATCCAAGAACCATCTGTGCGTTCTTTCCCGCATCCTGGTCTGGTGAGCGCGCTGATCCCCGCCCCGCTGTCCTCGGCCGCACTGCCGCCGCTGGACACGACGCAGACGCCGTGGCCAGGTGAGTTCCACCGGGTCGACGAGCATGAAGTGCACGTGCGGGTCACCCCCGGTGACGGGCCGCCCGCCGTCTACGTGCACGGGCTCGGCGGGTCCGCGACCAACTGGACCGACCTCGCCGCCCAGCTGCGCGACCACGTCCGCGGGTACTCGCTGGACCTGCCGGGGTTCGGGCGCTCGGAGCCGATTCCCGGCTACGACTTCAGCCTCGCCGCGCACGCCCGCACGGTGATCAAGTACCTGGAGACGCTGGGCGAGCCGGTGCACCTCCTCGGCAACTCGATGGGCGGCGCGATCTCCGTCATCACCGCCGCGACCAGGCCTGATCTGGTCCGGACGCTCACGCTCGTGTCGCCGGCCGTGCCCGACCTGCGGCCGCGGCTGGACCGCATGTCGGACCCGCGGATGGCGCTCGCGTTCCTGCCGGTCGTCGGTGCCGGGGTGCGCCGCGAGCTCGCCAAGCTGACCGCGCACGACCGCACCAGGCAGATGCTGGAGCTGTGCTTCGCCGACCCCGGCCTGGTGCCCGACAACCGCATCGAGGAGTCGATCGCGGAGAACGAGGAGCGCGCCCGGCAGAAGTGGGCGGGGCAGGCGCTCAACCGCAGCACGTTCGGGTTGATGCAGAGCTGGCTGACACCCGGCCCGAAGTCGCTGTGGCGCCTGCTTCCACTGGTCAAGGCGCCGACGCTGGTCGTGTGGGGCGAGAACGACCGGCTCGTGAGCGTCCGGAAGGGACCGCGGACGGCGCGGCTGCTGCCCAAGGGGCGGCTCCTGGTGCTCCCGCGGACCGGTCACGTGGCCCAGATGGAGCGGCCGGCGACCGTGGCCAGGGCCGTGCTGGGGATGTGGGAGGCGGTTGATCGACACACATGGTGATGAACGACGGCTATACGGGGGATGTGGGACCCTGGGCAACGTGAATCGCGCCCCCGAGCGAGGACCCGTCGCCCCGCCCTCCGACCGCTATCGCCGCGGCGAGCGCCGGACCAGCGCGGAACCGCTCGCGGCCGCCTGGGAACCGGACGGCACGGCGCAGCACCGGCGGCCGCGCAGGCGTCGCGGGGTGAAGTCGCTCGTCGCCAACTACGGCTGGCGCATCTACGCGATCCCGGTCCTGCTGGTGCTGACCGCGCTGGTGGTGCTCGACACGGTCCAGCCGAAGACGCCCGCGGCCGGTGGCACCGCCGGTTCGACCGGCGTGGTCACCACCACGCCCGAGGCTCCGGCGACCGAGGTGAAGGCCGAGAAGCCCAAGCTGGACGTGCCCACGGCCGAGCTGCCGGCCGGACCGTCGTTCTCCGAGGACGGCGTCGGCACGTGGCGGGCGATCCCCGGCAGCGGTGCGCGGGTCGGTGAGGCGAACGCGCCGAAGTTCCGCAAGTACGCGATCGCCATCGAGGACGGCGTGCAGCCCGCCGACTACAGCAACGACGACGTCGCGTTCGCGCGGACCGTCGAGGGCTTCCTGTCGGACCCGCGCAGCTGGATCGGCACGAAGCAGGTCGCGCTGCAGCGCGTCGAGGCGAACCAGAACCCGGACTTCATCGTCAGCCTGACCAGCACGAAGACGACGCACACGCTCTGCGGCAAGGAGATCCCGTTCGAGACCTCCTGCTGGAACCCGGCCAGCAAGCGCGTGATCATCAACGTCGCCCGCTGGGTGCGCGGTGCCATGGTCTACGGCCCCGACCTGGCCGGATACCGGACGTACGTGATCAACCACGAGGTCGGCCACGCGCTCGGCAACGGCCACGCGGCGTGCCAGGAGAACGGCTCGCCGGCGCCGGTGATGATGCAGCAGACGTTCGGTGTGTCGAACAACTTCGTCTCGAAGCTCAACGCCGGTCAGGACGTCGTGCCCGCCGACGGCAAGGTCTGCACGCCGAACCCGTTTCCCGCTGGCTGAGACGGCTTTCCAACGGGGAAGAGTCCAGGCAGGGTAGGCGTTGTCTCGGAGACAGAGGCATGCAGTTCGTCGAGGAGGAGCAAATGGCGCTTCCGCCGCTCGTTGAGCCAGCCGCGGAGCTGACCAAGGAAGAAGTCGCGCGGTACAGCCGGCACCTGATCATCCCGGACGTCGGGGTGGACGGGCAGAAGCGGCTGAAGAACGCGAAGGTCCTCGTCGTCGGCGCGGGCGGCCTGGGCAGCCCGGCACTGCTGTACCTGGCCGCGGCCGGGGTCGGCACGCTCGGCGTCGTCGACTTCGACGTCGTGGACGAGTCGAACCTGCAGCGCCAGGTGATCCACGGCCAGTCGGACGTCGGCCGTCCCAAGGCGGAGTCGGCGCGCGACTCGGTCGCCGAGATCAACCCGTTCGTCAAGGTGATCCTGCACCAGACGCACCTCAACTCCGAGAACGCGCTGGAGATCTTCCGCGACTACGACCTGATCCTCGACGGCACCGACAACTTCGCCACGCGGTACCTGGTGAACGACGCCGCGGTGCTGCTGGGCAAGCCGTACGTCTGGGGTTCGATCTTCCGGTTCGAGGGCCAGGTCAGCGTCTTCTGGGAGGACGCCCCGAACGGCCAGGGCCTGAACTACCGCGACCTCTACCCGGAGCCGCCGCCTCCCGGCATGGTTCCGTCGTGCGCCGAGGGCGGCGTGCTGGGCGTGCTGTGCGCGTCCATCGGGTCGATCATGGTCACCGAGGCGATCAAGCTGCTCACCGGCATCGGCGACCCGCTGCTGGGCCGGCTGATGGTCTACGACGCGCTGGAGATGTCCTACCGGACCATCAAGATCCGCAAGGACCCGGAGTCGCCGAAGATCACCGAGCTGATCGACTACGAGGCGTTCTGCGGGGTCGTGTCCACGGACGCGCAGCAGGCGGCCGCGGGCAACACGATCACGCCGCTGGAGCTCAAGCACAAGCAGGAGTCCGGTGAGGACTTCCTGCTGGTGGACGTCCGCGAGCCGCACGAGTACGAGATCGTGAAGATCCCCGGCTCGGTGCTGATCCCGAAGGACCGGATCCTGTCCGGCGAGGCGTTCTCCGAGTTGCCGCAGGACAAGCCGCTGGTGCTGCACTGCAAGTCCGGTGCCCGGTCGGCCGAGGCGCTCGCGGCGCTGCACAAGGCGGGCTTCAAGGACGCCGTGCACGTCGGTGGCGGCGTGCTGGCGTGGGCGCGGGAAGTCGACCCGTCGCTCCCCACGTACTAACACCCGTGGGTGCTTATGGCGGATCTGCCAGCCATAAGCACCCACGCGTGCTTGGGCCATCCGGGTGGTGGGATGAATCACGGCGTGTCGCGTTCCGCCAACCGGGTGGTCCGAGCAGGTAGCGTGCCGAGCCGTGACCAGGACCCCCGAACCGCCCCCAGCGCACGTGCGTGCGGCGTTCGGGGCACGTGACGCCGAGCCGGAGCTCATCGACGGCGGGCCCGCCTGGCGTTGCGGTGACGCCACGATCAGACCGGCGCCCAGGCCCGCGGAGGCCACCTGGATCGCCAAGACCCTCGACGGCCTGGACGTGCCGAACCTGCGCATCGGCCGCCCGCTCAGGTCCACCGACGGTCGCTACGTCGTCGGCGGCTGGTCGGCCACCAAGTTCCTCGCCGGACGTGCCGAGGCGCGGCACGACGAGGTCATCGCCGTCGCCCAGCGCCTGCACCAGGCCACCGCCGAGCTGCCCAAGCCGCGCTTCCTGGAGGCGCGCACGGACGTGTTCGCCGTCGCCGACCGCAAGACGTGGGGCGAGGAGGACGTGCCGCTCGACGCCGACCTCGGCGGCAGGCTGTTCGAGCTGCTCAAGGAGACGCTGAAGCCGCTCACCCTCAGGTCCCAGGTCGTGCACGGCGACCTGTTCGGCAACGTCCTGTTCGCCGGCAACGCCCCGCCCGCTGTCATCGACTTCACCGCGTACTGGCGCCCCGCCGAGTGGGCCGCCGCCGTGGTCGCGGTGGACGCCGTCGCGTGGGGCGGCGCGGACCCCGGCCTGTTCAAGCGCTGGAGCCACCTCGCCGAGTGGCCGCAGGTGCTCGTGCGCGCGACCCTGTTCCGGCTGGCTGTGCACGCGCTGCACCCGTTGTCAACGGAACAGTCCTTTGCGGGCTTGGAACGAGCTGCTCACCAGGTCACCGCACTGCTCTGAGCTGACAACTTTCCACGTACGAAACATTGCGGAGCATTGGGTTAACGCGCGCTTCTTAGCGTCAGCGGCGTGACCCATTGCCCCTACTGCGCGCTGCAGTGCTCCATGAGCGTCATCGACGGCCAGGTGGCTCCTGGCCCCGGTGGGCTGTGCCAGAAGGGCTGGACGGCCGGAGAACTGCTGCGCCACCCAGGCCGCCTCACCACGCCCCTGCTGCACGGCTCGCCCGTCTCGTGGGACGAGGCGCTGGACTTCGTCGCGTCCCGGATCGGGGAGTTCGAGCCCGACGAGGTCGCCGTGTTCGGCGGCGGCGGGCTCACCAACGAGAAGGCGTACCTGCTCGGCAAGTTCGCGCGGGTCGCCCTGAAGACCTCGCAGATCGACTACAACGGCCGGTTCTGCATGTCGTCGGCCGCCGCCGCGGGCAACAAGGCGTTCGGGCTCGACCGCGGCATGCCGTTCCCGCTGAGCGACCTCTCCAGCGCCGACACGATCCTGCTGGCCGGGTCCAACCCGGCCGAGACGATGCCGCCGTTCCTGCGGCACCTGGAGGGCGCGCGGCTCATCGTCATCGACCCGCGCCGCACCCCGACCGCCGAGCGCGCGACGTTGCACCTGCAGCCCGCGCCGGGCACGGACCTCGCGCTGGCGCTGGGACTGCTGCACACCGCGGTCATCGAGGGCGTGATCGACAAGGAGTACATCTCCGAGCGCACCACCGGTTTCGACGACGCGTGGCGGGTCGCGGCGCAGTGGTGGCCGGAGCACACCGAACGCGTCACGGGTGTCTCCGCCGCCGACCAGCGCGCCGCCGTGCACATGCTCGCCGGACGGTCGTACATCCTCACCGGCCGTGGCACCGAGCAGCACGCGTCCGGCACCGACAACGTCTCCGCGTGGATCAACCTCGCGCTCGCGCTGGGCCTGCCGGGTCGCGTCGGGTCCGGCTACGGCTGCCTGACCGGGCAGGGCAACGGCCAGGGCGGCCGCGAGCACGGGCAGAAGGCCGACCAGCTGCCCGGTTACCGCAAGCTCGACGATCCCGCGGCGCGCAAGCACATCATGGAGGTCTGGGGCGTCGACTGGCTGCCGGGCGTGGGCCGCAGCGCGTACGAGCTGCTGAACGCCGACGACCTCAAGGCGATGCTGGTGTTCGGCAGCAACCCGGTGGTGTCGGCGCCGCGCGCGTCCGGCGTGGCCGACCGGTTGCGGGCGCTGGACCTGCTGGTGGTCGCGGACTTCGTGATGTCCGAGACCGCCGAGATGGCCGACGTCGTGTTCCCGGTCACGCAGTGGGCCGAGGAGGACGGCACGATGACCAACCTCGAAGGCCGGATCATCAGGCGCCGCAAGGCACTCGATCCGCCACCCGGGGTCCGCAGCGACCTGGAGCTGATCAGCGGCCTGGCCTCCCGCCTCGGTGCCTCCGGGTTCCCGACCGAGCCGCGCGTGGTGTTCGACGAGCTGCGGCGCGCGTCGAAGGGCGGTCTGTCCGACTACTCCGGCATCACCTACGAGCGGCTGGAGTCCGAGCAGCTGCACTGGCCGGTGCCGTCCGTCGAACATCCGGGCACCCCGAGGCTCTTCCTCGACCGGTTCGCGCACGCCGACGGCCTGGCGCGGTTCGTCCCGGTCGACCACAAGGGACCGGCGGAACCGCCGGACGAGGAGTTCCCGTTGCAGGCCACCACCGGGCGGGTCCTGCAGCACTACCAGTCGGGTGCGCAGACGCGGCGGATCGGCGAACTGGTCAAGGCCGTTCCCGAGATGTACGTGGAAATGCACCCGGACACAGCTTCGCGCGCGGGTCTCGCCTCCGGTGAGCCGGCGCACGTCGTGTCCAGGCGGGGCCGAGTGACGGCGGTCGTGCGGTGCGTGCCGAGCATGCGCGCCGACGCGGTGTTCCTGCCGTTCCACTTCCCCGGTGAGGGGCGGGCGAACCTGCTCACCAACCCCGCGCTCGATCCCACGAGCCGGATGCCCGAGTTCAAGGTCTGCGCGGTTCGATTGGAGCGGGCATGAGGCGAGTCGTGATCGTGGGTTACGGCATGGCGGGTGCGCGGCTGGCGGACGAGCTGCGCCGCCGTGACCAGGACATCTCCATCACCATCATCGGCGCCGAGCCGCACGCCGCGTACAACCGCGTGCTGCTCTCGACCGTGGTCGCCGGGACCATGACGCCGGCGGCCACCCAGCTGCACGACGAGAAGTGGGCGGCCGAGCACGACATCGATCTGAGGCTTGGCTACGAGGTCACCGACATCGACCGCTCGTCACGCACAGTGACCATCGAAGGCACGCGGGGAGCTTTCGTACTCTCGGAGAGTACGGAAGGCCCCCGCGTGAGCATTCAGTACGACGCACTGGTGCTGGCCACCGGCAGCAAGCCGTGGGTGCCGCCGGCGGAGGGGCTGGTCGAGGACGGGCGGCTGGCGGAGGGGGTCGTCGCGTTCCGGACGCTTGACGACTGCGCCGAGATCGAGGCCAAGGCGCACAAGGGCGCTCCTGTCGTCGTGCTGGGCGGCGGCCTGCTGGGCATCGAGGCCGCGCGCGGCCTGGCCGGGCGCGGCTGCCTGGTCACCGTCGTGCACCCGGTCGGCCACCTGATGGAACGCCAGCTCGACCCCGGCGCGGGCGGTGTCCTGGCCCGGACCCTCGGCCAGCTCGGCATCGAGTTCAAGCTGAACGCGCTGGCCGCCAAGTACCTGCCCGGCGACGGGCTGATCCTCGACGACGGCACCCACGTGCCCGCCGAGCTCGTCGTGGTGTCGGCCGGCGTGCGCGCCGAGACGTCGCTGGCGGTCGAGGCCGGTCTGGAGGTCGACCGCGGCATCGTCGTGGACGACGCGTTGCGCACCAGCGATCCGCGCATCCACGCGATCGGCGACTGCGCGCAGCACCCCGGCACGGTGTCCGGCCTGGTGCAGCCCGCGTGGGACCAGGCAGCGGTGCTCGCGGACCGGTTGACCGGCGCGAACCCGGCGGCGCGGTACCGCGGGACGTCGGTCGTGACGCGGCTGAAGGCACGTGACGTGGATCTCGCGGCACTGGGTGACGTGCACACCGATGTGGACTGTCCGGACTCGGAAGTCCTGTGCTTCCAGGAACCCTCGCGCGGCCGTTACGCGAAGCTCGTGCTGCGCGACGACCGGGTGGCGGGCGCGATCGTGCTCGGCGCACCGGACGCCGCCGCCACCATCACCCAGCTCTACGACCGCGGCATCCCCGCGCCGACGGACCGGCTGGCGTTGCTGCTGGGCCGTGCGCTGCCCGCGGAGGCCGCGTCACCGGCCGACCTGCCGTCCAGCGCGGTGATCTGCCGCTGCAACACCGTCTCCAAGGGACAGATCGTGTCGGCGTGGCGCGCGGGCGCCGAAACCGTGCCCCAGCTCGCGGAAGCGACACGGGCGACCACGGGCTGTGGTGGCTGCAAGGACGCGGTGTGCGGGCTGCTCGACTGGCTCGGGGCCTCACAACCGGCCTCGGCGTGATGTGCGGCGGAGTTGCCTCCGCCGTCATCGGCCAGAACAACTCGGTAATCCGAGGTTCTTAGCTTTTCCGGCATCGCCGAACCCCTGTGGAGGATGTACATGAGCCGCTGGATCGAGCACTGGGAGCCGGAGAAGCCCGAGTTCTGGGAGAGCACCGGCAAGCGGATCGCGCGCAAGAACCTCGCGTTGTCCATCTTGGCGGAGAACCTCGGGTTCAGCGTGTGGGTGCTGATGAGCATCGTGGTCGTCAGCCTCGGCTCGGTCGGCTTCAAGTTCAGCGTCGGCCAGCAGTTCTGGCTGCTGATCGTGCCGAACCTGGTCGGTTCGCTGCTGCGGGTGCCCTACACGTTCGCGGTGCCGAAGTTCGGTGGGCGGCTGTGGACCACGATCAGCGCCAGCCTGCTGCTGATCCCGACCGCGATGCTCGCCTACGCCGTGACGACGCCGGGCACGTCCTACGGGTTCTTCCTGCTCACCTCTGCGCTGACGGGCCTCGGTGGCGGCAACTTCTCGTCGTCGATGGCGAACATCTCGTTCTTCTACCCCGAGGGCAAGAAGGGCCTGGCGCTCGGCCTGAACGCGGCCGGCGGCAACCTCGGTGTTGCGATCACCCAGCTCATCGTGCCGATCGTCATCAGCATCGGCACCGGGATCCACCTCGCCTACGCGGCGCTGATCTGGATGCCGTTCATCGTGCTGGCCACGGTGCTCGCCTGGTTCTTCATGGACAGCCTCACGCAGGCCAAGCCGGACGGTCAGTCGTACAAGAAGGCGCTGTCCAACCAGCACACCTGGGTGATGTCGTTCCTCTACATCGGCACGTTCGGCTCGTTCATCGGGTACTCGTTCGCGTTCCCGTCGCTGATCAAGATCAGCTTCGTCGACTACAAGTCCTGGGTGTCGCTCGCGTTCCTCGGCGCGCTGATCGGCTCCATCGCCCGGCCGGCCGGTGGGTGGCTGGCCGACCGGATCGGTGGCGCCAAGGTGACGCTCGCCACCTTCATCGGCCTGGGCATCGGCACGATCGGCGTCATGATCAGCGTGGACGCGAAGAGCTTCCCGCTGTTCTTCGCCTCGTTCATCCTGCTGTTCATCCTGGCGGGCGTCGGCAACGGCTCGACGTACCGGATGATCCCGGCGATCTTCAAGACCCAGGTCGACGACGACAAGTCGGCCAAGCGCCAGGCCGCCGCGGTGGTCGGCATCGCGGGTGCGATCGGTGCCGCGGGTGGCGTGCTGGTGAACCTCGTCTTCAAGTTCTCGCTCGAAGGTTCGAAGACGCTGACGCCCGCGCTGACCGCGATCCTGGTCTTCTACGCGCTCTGCCTCGCCACCACGTGGTGGTTCTACCTGCGGCGCAACGTGTTCGCGACGCGGCCCTCGCTCGCCTACGCGGGCGTGTGACGCACAACGCACTGAGCTGCGAAGAGAGTTTCCTTTAACACCCGCGAAATGTTGCGGAACTTGGGATGACACACCGCCCGGTGAGCATAGCCGGGCGGAAGGAGGAGATGCCCGATGACTCAGACGCTGGTCGTGATCGGCAACGGCATGGTCGGCCACCGGCTCGTCGAGATCCTCCGCGACTCGTCCTGGCGGATCGTCGTGTTCGGTGAGGAGTCCCGGCCCGCGTACGACCGAGTCGCGTTGTCGTCCTATGTGGACACCTGGAGCTCGGCCGACCTGGAGCTGACGCCGTTGACCGGCTGTGAGCTCCGGCTCGGTGAGAAGGCGGTGTCGGTCGACCGGGAACGCCGGATCGTCGTCGGCGCCTCCGGTGTCGAAATCCAGTACGACGCTCTTGTGCTGGCCACCGGTTCGGTGCCGTTCGTGCCGCCGGTTCCCGGTCGTGACCTGCCCGGTTGCCACGTGTACCGGACGATCGACGACCTGGACGAGATCCGGGCGACGGTGCAGGCCGCCGACCGGCCGGGACGGCACTCCGGCATGGTGCTCGGCGGTGGCCTGCTCGGCCTGGAGGCGGCCAACGCGCTGCGCGGCATGGGCGTGTCACCGCACGTCGTGGAGCTGGCGCCGCGGTTGATGCCGATCCAGGTCGACGAGGGCGGTGCCGGGCTGCTGAAGCGGCTGGTCGAGAAGCTCGACCTGACCGTGCACACCGGGACCTCCGCGTCCTCCATCGAACGCGACGGCTCGCGGTTGATCGCCAAGCTGGCCAACGGCCTTGAGCTCGACCTGGACGTGGTGGTGTTCAGCGCCGGCATCCGGCCGCGCACCGATCTCGACCTGGGGCTGGAGCTGGGGCCGCGGGGCGGTTACCTGGTCGACTCCGCCTGCCGGACCGCCGACCCGCGGGTGTTCGCGATCGGTGAGTGCGCCGCGGTCGAGGGCGTGGCCTACGGCCTGGTGGCTCCCGGTTACGCGATGGCCGAGGTCGTCGCGGACCAGCTTTCCGGCGGCACCAAGGTGTTCCCCGGTGCGGACGTCTCGACGAAGCTGAAGCTGCTCGGTGTGGACGTCGCGTCGTTCGGTGACGCGCACGCCGTCACCGAGGGTGCGCTGGAAGTCGTCGTCAACAACGCGGTCGCCGGCACCTACAGCAAGCTCGTCGTGTCCGATGACGCGAAGACTCTTCTGGGTGGCGTGCTCGTCGGTGACGCTTCGGCGTACCCGTCGCTGCGGCCGTTGGTGGGCAAGGAGGTGCCGGCGGCACTGCTGCAGCCGGGCGGGGCCGTCGACGTCGAGATGCCCGCGGACGCCCAAGTCTGCTCGTGCCACGCGGTCACCAAGCAGACGATCACCGACGCGATCCAGTCCGGGGTCGCCTGCGACGTCGCCGAGCTCAAGGCGTGCACCAAGGCCGGTACCGGTTGCGGCTCGTGCGTGCCGATGCTGAAGAAGCTGCTGACCGACTGCGGTGTCGAGCAGTCCAAGGCGTTGTGCGAGCACTTCACCCACTCGCGGGCCGAGCTGTTCGAGATCGTCCGGGCTACCCGGATCACGACGTTCACCGCGTTGGTGGAGAAGCACGGCACCGGTCGTGGTTGCGACATCTGCAAGCCCGCGGTGGCCTCGATCCTCGCGTCGCTGAACAACGGTCACATCCTCGGCGAGACGCAGGTCTCGTTGCAGGACACCAACGACAGGTTCCTGGCGAACCTGCAGCGCAACGGCACGTACTCGGTCGTGCCGCGCATCCCCGGCGGCGAGATCACGCCGGAGAAGCTGATCGTCATCGGCGAGGTGGCGCGCGACTTCGGTCTCTACACCAAGATCACCGGCGGCCAGCGCATCGACCTGTTCGGCGCGACCGTGGACCAGCTGCCGCAGATCTGGCGCCGGCTGGTCGACGCGGGCTTCGAGTCCGGCCACGCCTACGGAAAGGCGTTGCGCACGGTCAAGTCCTGCGTCGGCACGACCTGGTGCCGGTACGGCGTGCAGGACTCCGTGGGCCTGGCCATCGAGCTGGAGCTGCGTTATCGCGGCCTGCGTTCGCCGCACAAGCTCAAGTCGGCGGTCTCCGGGTGCGCGCGCGAGTGCGCGGAGGCGCGCGGCAAGGACTTCGGCGTCATCGCGACCGAGAACGGCTGGAACCTCTACGTGGCCGGCAACGGCGGCTTCACGCCCCGCCACGCCGACCTGCTGGTGTCCGATGTGGACACCGAGACGCTCATCAAGATCATCGACCGGTTCCTGATGTTCTACATCCGCACCGCGGACCGGCTGCAGCGCACCTCGGCGTGGCTCGAAGGGCTCGACGGCGGGCTCGACCACCTGCGGGAGGTCGTGGTCGACGACAAGCTCGGCATCTGCGACGAGCTGGAAGCCGCGATGGCGGCGCACGTCTCCGACTACGCCGACGAGTGGCGTGGTGTGCTGGAGGATCCGGAGAAGCTGGCGCGGTTCACCTCGTTCGTGAACGCGCCCGGCACTCCCGACCCCACGATCTCGTTCCGCGCTGAGCGTGGTCAGCGCGTTCCTGTCCAGCTCGGGATTCCGGAGGTCGTCAGGTGACCGTCGTCTGTGACTTTGAGGTGTTGCGCCCGGAGCAGGGCGTCGCGGCGTTGCTGCCCGACGGCTCCCAGGTGGCGGTGTTCCTGACCGCCGACGGTTCGGTGCACGCGTTGGACAACATCGACCCGTTCAGCGGTGCCGCCGTGCTGTCGCGCGGGATCGTGGGCGACCGCGGCGGCGTTCCCGTCGTGGTGTCACCGGTCTACAAGCAGGCTTTCGAGCTGGCGACCGGCAAGTGCCTGGACGAGCCGTCGGTGTCCGTTGCGGTGCATCAGGTGCGCGTGCGTGACGGCGTCGTGGAGCTGCCATGACAGGGCCGCTGGCGGGCTTCACCATCGGCGTCACCGCGGCCCGGCGCGCCGACGAGCTCATCGCCATGCTCGAACGCAAGGGCGCGTCGGTGATCCACGGCCCGGCGATCCGCATCGTGCCGCTGCCTGACGACGCCGACCTGCACCAGGCCACCTCGCAGCTGGTCGCGGCACCGGTCGACGTCGTCGTCGCCACCACCGCGATCGGCTTCCGCGGCTGGTTCGAGGCCGCCGAGGGGTGGGGGCTGGCCAGCCGCCTGCACCGCGCCCTGTCGTCGGCCGTCGTGCTGCCGCGCGGCCCGAAGGCGAAGGGCGCGGTCCGCGCGGCCGGCCTGGTCGAGACCTGGTCACCGTCGTCGGAGTCGAACGCCGAGCTGCTGCAGTACCTGCTGCGGATGGGCGTGTCCGGCAAGCGCGTGGCCGTTCAGCTGCACGGCGAACCGCTGCCGGACTTCGTGAACACCCTGCGCGCCGCCGGGGCCGACGTCGTCGAGATCCCCGTCTACCGGTGGGAGGCGCCTGCCGATCAGCGGCCGTTGGAGCAGCTGATCGACGCCGTGCTGGCCGGTCAGGTGGACGCGCTGACGTTCACCAGCGCGCCGGCCGCGTCCTCGGTGCTGCGCACTGCCGGACCCCGGTACGGAGATCTGGTGGAGGCGTTGCGGCGCAACGTTCTCGTGGTCGGTGTCGGTGCCATCACCGCCGGACCGCTGGTGGCCGCCGGGATTCCGGTCGTGCAGCCCGTGCGGTCCCGGATCGGGTCGATGGTGCGGGAGCTGACCGTTGAGCTGCCGTCGCGCGCCACCCGGTTGCGGATCGCGTCACGGGACATGGAGATGCGGGCCCAGGCCGTGGTGATCGACGGCGAGTTGCGGCCGGTTGCCCCCGCGCCGATGGCCGTGTTGCGGACGCTGGTGGCTGCGCGCGGGCGAGTGGTCTCCCGGCAGGACCTGTTGGCCGCCTTGCCTTCCGGTGGGGAGGAGCACGCGGTCGAGACGGCCATCGGGCGGCTGCGGACCGCGCTGGGCTCGCCGCAGATGGTGTGCACGGTGGTCAAGCGCGGCTATCGACTCGCGATGGAGCCCGCATGAAGCTGGTGTTGGCGTTTCACGGCACCCGCAATCCGCGCGGCGTCGAGGTTTGCGCGTCGATCGCCGCTGCGGTTCAGTCCTGTGTGGATGTTCCGGTCGAGGTGGCCTACGCCGACGTGCTGCAGCCCGATGTCCGGTCCGTTGTGGATGGACCCTGTGTGGTCGTGCCGGTGTTCCTGGCGGCCGGGTACCACGTCCGGGTCGACATTCCGGCGCAGATCGGGGCTCGGCCCGAGGTGGTGCTGACCTCGCCGCTCGGGCTGGATGCGGTGCCTGCCCTGCGGGATCGGATGCGGGAGGCCGGGGTTCGGCGCGGGGACGTGGTGGTGTTCGCCGCGGCCGGGTCTTCTGATGCTCGGGCGTTGGCGGATGTTCGTCGTGCTGCTCGGATGGTGGGGGCTTCCGCCATTGGGTACGTGGCCACTGCTTCGCCTCGGGTGGCTGATGTCGTCGCCGGGGTTCGGGGGATGGGGCGGGTGGTTGTCGCTTCCTGGCTCTTGGCGCCTGGGGTGTTTCACGGGGCGTTGGCCGGGTGTGGGGCGGATTTGGTTTCTGAGCCCATCGGGGCGCATCCGCTTGTGGTTGAGGCTTTGGTGCGGAAGTACTTCTCGGCTCGGGCTGGGTTGTTGCGGTCGGCTTGATCTGGGGTGATCCGCGGCTTGGGTGGGGTGGTCCCGTCACGAGCCGCGCGTGAGCGAGCCGCTCGGCGTCGCCTTCGCGGGGGTTACCAGAGGCCTGGGAGTTCTTCCTTGCGGGCGTCTTCCCAGCGGTACTCCCGGAGGTTCACCTTGCCGTCGAGGTTGGGGACACCCTCCTCGTGCAGCAGTTGGAGCTGAGTGTCGCGCAGGTGCGGGGCGCAGGTGCCGTCGGCCTTGAGCACTCGTTGCCACGGCAGGTCGTGGCCGTCCTCGTTGAGGATGCGGCCGACCAGCCGTGGCGACGGGGCCTTGGCGAGATCAGCGATGTCGCCGTAGGTGGCGACGCGTCCGCGTGGGATGGCCCTGATGAAGTCGCGGACCCGCTCGTGGATCTCTTCGTCCATCCCCCGAGTTTAGCTAGAGGCGTTGGGCCCAGGTGGCCACCACGGCCTGGTAGTCGGGGGCGTTCGGGGCGTAGTTGATGGAGTGGCCGTAGCCGCCGAGGAGGTAGGTGTCGAAGGTGGGGGCGGACGGGTAGAAGGGGGACTCGTCGGCTTTGAGGGCGGCGGGGGACGAGCAGTCGCTGCCCATCAGCGGGATGCCGGAGCTGCAGAAGTGGTGGTCGTCGCCCAGGACGAGGAGCACCGGGACGTTGATGTTGCGGGAGATCGGGGTGATGACGGTGTTCAGGAGGATCGTGTCGACGGCCTCGGTGGCGGCGAAGACGTCCTTCGTGGACTCGTCGAAGGCGATGGCGCCGGGGATCAGCGGGCCCGGGGTGTGGAACGAGTTGTAGCGGGTGTTCGGCATCGTGGTGAGGTAACCGGCGTCCAGGCCTGCGGGGATCATGTTGGCCAGGACCGGGATCACGGTGATGTCGTTCATCTTGTGCGTGAAGCCGGTCACCAGGACGCCGCTCACGTCGCGGTAGGTGCCTGCTTCGATCAGGGCCATGGCCGAGCCGATGGAGTGGCCACCGACGACTACCTTGGGGAACTTGGGTTTCAGGGCCTGGATCACCTGGTGGACGGCGCTCGCCTCGGTGGAGGCGGTGACGAAGGTGCTCAGCGGTTTGGAGCTTTGGCCGGTGCCCAGGCGGTCGAGGGCCAGGGTGGCGAAGCCCGCGGCGTTCTGGGATCGGGTGAACGAGCGGGTTTCCGGTTCGAAGCCGATGTCCCAGTACGCCCGGTCGTAGGTGCCGCCGGGGATCAGGACCTGGACCGTGGTGGCACCGGTGGGGACGCACAGCCTGCCGGCCATGGTTTCCAGCGAGGTGACCAGAGGGGTCAGTCCGATCCGCACCGGGTAGGTGACGTCCTGGCAGGAGACGGCGGCCGAGGCGGGGGATGGGGTCAGCAGTGCTCCGGTGGCGAGCAAGGTCGCGGCGCACAACCGGCGGAAACGCATGGGAGAGGACCTCCAGCTAGTTTCGGGGGACGGCCTTCATCAGCAGGCCGTTCGGGTACGGGGCGGACGTGAACTTCACGCGCGCCGGACGGGTGGGGATGAGTCGCCAGCGGCTCGCGATGGTCGCGAGGGTGATGACGATCTCGGTGGTGGCGAAGGTGTTGCCCAGGCACTGGCGGGTGCCGCCGCCGAACGGGACGAACGCGCCGCGCGGCAGGGAGGCGGTGAAGGACGGGGTCCAGCGGTCCGGGGAGAAGCGCTGGGGGTCCGGGAAGTAACGCTCGTCGTGGTGCAGGGCGTGCGGGCTCACGATCACCTCGGTGCCTGCGGGGAGGTGGGCGTCGCCCAGGTCGACTTCGGTGAGGGTTCGGCGCATCACGAACCAGATCGGGTAGTGGCGCAGGGTTTCCTGCACGATCTGGGCGGTGTAGGTCAGGGCGTCCACGTCGGCGAAGGTCGGTGGGCGGCCGGCCAGCACCGAGTCGAGTTCGGTGTGCAGGCGGTGTTCGACCTCCGGGTTGTTGCCGACCTCGTAGAGGGCCCAGGCCAGGGCGATCGCGGTGGTCTCGATGCCGGCGGTCAGCAGGGTCAGGACCTCGTCGTAGGTCTGCTCGTCGGTCATGCCCGCCAGCAGCAGCGTGGAGAGGACGTCGCCGTGGTCGGTGCCGTCGGCGCGCCAGCTCTCGATCACCTGCTGCACAACGGTTCTCATGCGGGCGATGGCCGTGTCGAACTCGCGGTTGCCCGGCAGCGGGAGCTTTTCGACGAACGACGGTGACAGCGCGCGGATCATGCCCTGCTGGATGACGGTGAAGATGGACCGGCGGACCTCCTCGACCGCGCGGGCGCCGATCTCCGCCGAGAAGAGCGTCTCGCCGACGACGGTGACCGCGAGCTCCTGCATGTCGTTCTCGATGACGCGGACCTCGCCCGGCTGCCAGCGCGCAGCCAGCGCAGCAGCAGCACGAGCCATTGTCGAGGCATAGGAATCGATCCGTTCCCGGTGGAACGCCGGTTGCATCAGCCGGCGCTGGCGCAAATGGTGCTCGCCGTTCGACAGCAGCAGACCGGTCCCCAGGTACGGCTGGAACTTGTCGAACATCGCGCCCTTGCGGAACTTCGAGCCCTGGGACACCAGCACTTCGTGGGTGAGCGCGGCGTCCGTGACGAAGTACGCGCGCAGCGGGCCGAGGTCCAGGCGCACGACGTCGCCGTGCTCGTGCAGCGCGTCGGTGAACCTGGCGCGCCGGGTGAGCATCGCCGGGGTGTGCCCTAGTAACGGCCAGCGGCGGGGTGCCACCGGGACGGGCATCCAGACTCCTGAAGAGTTGGGCCGGATGGGGACGGACCACCCTAGGAGCCGTTTGGGGGAAGACGACAGTGCCCGATCGGGTGGTTCCGGGGTCACTCTGTTGGTTCAGCGCAGTAGCCGCTCGGGTGACTAAGCTCGTGCGTCTTCCTCCGTACCGCGCACTAACCGAAGAGGTGTGCACCGTGGCAGAGCCCCGGAGTTGGGTGCCCCTCGGCATCGACACCACCGTGCCGAGCATGGCCCGCGTCTACGACTACATCCTCGGCGGCGCCCACAACTTCGCCGCAGATCGGCAGGTCGGGGCCCAGATCGAGAAGCTCGTGCCGGGACTGCCCAGCGTCGCCCGGCTCAACCGCCGGTTCCTCGGGCGGGCGGTGAACTTCCTGATGGAACAAGGCGTCCGGCAGTTCCTCGACATCGGTTCCGGCATCCCGACGGTCGCGAACGTGCACGAGGTCGCGCAGGAACGCGACCCGGCCGCGCGGGTCGTGTACGTCGACAAGGACCCGGTTGCCGTGGCCCACAGTCAACTGATGTTGGCTGACAACGAGAACGCGGCGATCGTGCAGGCCGACATGCGTGATCCCGAGGCCGTGCTGTCGAGTCCGGAGCTCACCGGGTTGCTGCGGTTCGACGAGCCGGTCGGGCTGCTGATGCTGCTGATGCTGCACTGGGTGCCCGACGAGGACGACCCGCAGAAGCTCGTCGCCGCCTACCGCGACGCGCTGCCCGCGGGCAGCTTCATCGTGATGACGCACGTCGCCAAGGACCAGATCGACGCCAGCGTCGACCAGGCCGCCGAGGTGGTCAACCGCAGCAGGAGCGCGGACCAGATGCACATGCGCACGCACGCGCAGGTCAGCGCGTTGTTCGACGGGTTCGAGCTGGTCGAGCCCGGTCTGGTCGGCTGTGGCGGGTGGCGCCCGGACGGTCCCGCCGACATCGCGGACGAGGCGAGCATGAACATGTTCCTGTACGCAGGGGTCGGTCGTAAGGGCTGAAACCACCCTGTAGTGTCAGAGTTTCACACTGTCGGCGCAGCGGGCGTCGACTCCCGGTGGGTAAACTGCCGGACACTCTTCAAACCCATACAGGGCAACGGGAATGACGAAACCGAGCCGAAAACCCGATGCCGCTCCAAGTGAGGACACCACCGCCACCGTCCGTGCGCGAGAAGCCTTGGCGCGCAAGTGGAGCTACCTGATCAGCAGCGTCGTGGTGGTCGCGCTGAGCAGAGACGAGCTGGACGCTGAACTGGGCGCCCAGCTCGACGCGTTGTGCGCGGCGCTGCACAACGAGCCGTTCGACCCTGCTCCCTTCGAGGAGGTGGGCGAGCGGCTCGTCGCTCTCGGCTACGTCAACGAGCCCGGCCTGCGCCGGACCGTCGACGTGCTCGGGAAGGGCCTGCTCGCGCTGGACGAGTTCCGCCGCACGGACCAGCACACGGTGCGCGTGGTCGGTGGGATCGGCGCGCTGGCGTGCGGGTTCACCGCTGCCCGCGCCCGTTCGATCCTGGACCAGCAGGAGAGCATGCAGCGCTCGCTGCTCAAGGCCGCCCACGACGCGCAACGCGACCAGCGGCACAGCGAGGCCAAGTTCGAGGGCTTCGCGTCCTCGTCGACCAGCGGCGTGCTGATCGTCGGCCTCGACGGACGGCTGATCTGGGGCAACGACGCGATCGGCGACATTCTCTGCGGGGCACCCGAACCGGGCACGCGGCTCGCGGAGCTGATCGCGCCGACGTCGATCGTGGTGTTCCGCGAGATGATGGAGAAGGTGCTCGCCGAACGCGACGAGTTCGAGCGGGAACCGATGCAGCTCGTGCGCGCCGACGGTGAGTTCGCCAAGGTGACGCTGACGGCGTCGTTGCTGCGTGACGACGAGGGACGCGCGAGCCACGTGCTCGTGATCGCCGACGACGACACGGAACTCGCGCTGCTGCAAGGAGAACTGCGCAAGCAGTCGCTGCACGACGTGCTGACCGGGCTGCCGAACCGGCAGTTCTTCACCTCGCACCTGGAAACCGTGCTGCGCCGCGCCGACCCGGAGTTCGGCGTGACGATCTTCCACCTCGACCTGGACGCGTTCGGCCTGGTGTGCAACAGCCTCGGCGCGCGGGTCGGCGAGCACCTGCTCCAGCACGTGGCCCGCCGGCTGCGGGCGCTGATGTCCCACGAACGGGCGATGATCGCGCGGTTCGACGGCGACGAGTTCGGCATCGTGGTGGAGAACACCGCGGCCACACCGGACATCGCGACCACGATGGCCACCATCAACGCCGACCTCGCCGAACCGACCTATGTGGACGATCACGGCCTGGCGGTGTCGGTGAGCGCGGGCGTCGTGCACCGGCCGTCACCCGACATCGACCCCGTGGAGCTGTTGCGCACGGCCGATCTGGCGCTGCGGCAGGCGAAGCGGAACCGGCGCGGCCAGTGGCAGCTGTTCCACACCAACCAGGACGCCGCGGAACGCCGGGACGCCGCGCTGGCCGTGGTGATGCCCGGTGCCTGGGAGCAGGGCGACATCGGCGTGCGCTACCAGCCCGTCCGCGTGCTGGCGACCGGTGACCTGGCCGGCGTGGAGGCCGTCCTGCACTGGGACCTCTCGGACCGGCCGGCCGAGCTCGCCGACGCCAGCGGGATCATCCTGCCGATGGGCGAGTGGCTGATGCGGATCGCCGCGGGCCAGTCGCAGTGGTGGCGGCAGCGCGGCGAGCTGGACCAGCAGTTCGGCGTGCGGCTCACGCACCACCAGGCGACCGACGCGGACCTGGCGTCCCGCGTGGCGAAGGTCCTCCACGACACCGACATGCCACACGGGCGGTTGACGATCAGCATGCCCGTGGGCGTTCTTGAGGTCGCCGAGGCGCTCGACAACATGACCACGCTGGCGGACATGGGCGTGCGGATCACGCTCGACGACTTCGGCCTCGGTCCGCGTGACCTCGCGTGGCTCTCCGAGCTGCCGGTGGTGTCCGTGCTGGTGCCGCCGGACCTGGCACGACGTCTGGACCCGCGCTCGGCCGCGCTGATCCCGGCCGTGCACGAGCACGGCGTGCGGATCTGCGTGAACGGCATCGACACCGAGGCGCAGGCGAAGTGGTGGAACGACGCGGGCGCCGACCTCGCGATCGGCGCCTGCTTCGGCGGCCCGCTGGACGCGGGCGAGTTCCTGAAGAACCTCTAGATGCTTCGCTGCCACGCGACCACGGCCGCGTGGTACTCGGCCGCGCCCGCGGACGCGAAGTTGAAGCAGTGGCCGTAGCCGGTGAGGACGAACGCGTCCACCCGTGACGCCTGCGCGTAGAACGGCCGCTCCGACGCGGCGAGCGCCGCGGCGGACGAGCAGTCGGAGCCGAGCGGTGGGGTACCGCAGAAGTGGTCCCCGGTCGACTGGGCGGTCATCACCGGTGCGGTGATGGCACGGCTCGCGGGGATCACGATGTTGTTCATCAGGATGGTGGTGACGGCCTCACCGGACGTGTAGACGTCCTTTGTGGACTCCTCGTAGTCGATCACGGCCGGATCGAGCGGGCCGGGCTTGTGGAACGTGTCGTACCGGGCTCCCGGCGCCGTGGTCAGGTAACCGGGGTCGAGACCGAGGCTGCTCAGGCGTGGATCGAGGGTCACCGGGATCATGTTGGCCAGCGCGGGTACCACCGTGATGTAGTTCATCTGGTTGGTCAGGCCGGTGACCAGCACCCCGTCGACATCGCGGTAGTTGCCCGCCTCCGCGATCGCGATCGCGGAGCCGACGGAGTGGCCGCCGACGAGCACCTTCTGGAAGCGGGGGCGCAGCCTCCCGATCACCTGGTGCACCGCTTCCGCCTGGCTCACGGTGGTGACCAGCGCGCTCAGCGGTTTGCTGCTTCTACCACTACCGATCCGGTCCACCGTCATGGTGGCGATGCCCGCGTTGTTCATCGCCTGCCGCACCGAGTGGACCTCGGGGTGGACCGGGATGTCCCAGTACGCACCGGTGTAGGTCCCGCCGGGCACGAGAACCTGGACCGTCGTCGCACCCGGAGGTATGCACAGCCTGCCGTACATGGTCTGTTGGGTGAGCCCGAAGCTCACGGGGGTGTACACGTCCTGACAACTGGTTTCGTCCGCGTTCGCCGGAACGGGCGCGGTGCCGAGCAATGCGAGCGATACGGCGGCACAGAGCCGACGGAGACGCATTGGGGAACAACCTCCAACTGGCGGGGATGGCGTTGGGATCGCACTCACGCCGCAAATTCGCGGTGAGCGCGAATCATTTCAGCGGCCGCAGGGGCGGACATCATCGCTCCTCGCGACGTGTGAAGAAGGTGACCACAGTAAAAGGCATTCGGTCGATCGGACAGTGCCCGATCGGGTGGCCTGTGTTCACACTGGTGGCGCAGCTGTGTGCGATGCCGGATGACTAGGCTTGTGCGCCCGCGACCGGGAAAGGTGATCGCTGTGGCCGAGGTGCACAACTGGGTTCCGCAGAGTGTGGACGTATCCGTGCCGAGCGCGGCACGGTTGTACGACTACCTGCTCGGAGGCGCGCACAACTTCGCGGTGGATCGCGAAATGGGCCGGAAGGTCGAAAGTGTGATGCCGCATGTGCGCAGTGCGGCCAGGGTCAACCGGGCGTTCCTCGGCCGAGCGGTGCGGTTCATGATCGACCAGGGGGTGCGGCAGTTCCTGGACATCGGATCGGGGATCCCGACCGTGGCCAACGTGCACGAGGTCGCGCAGAAGAAGGAGCCGGAGTGTCGTGTCGTGTACGTGGATCGCGATCCGGTGGCCGTCGCGCACAGCGAGCTGATCCTCCTGGGCAACGACCGCGTCGGAGTGGTGCAGGCCGACCTGCGTGACCCGGACAGCATCCTGAACAGCGGCGAGGTGCGCAGGCTCCTGGACTTCGACGAGCCGATCGGGCTGCTGATGCTGCTCATGCTGCACTGGGTGCCGACGGAGGCGGACCCGTGGGGCCTGATGAAGCAGTACCTCGAGGCGTTGCCCAGCGGGAGTCATGTCGCGATCACGCACCTCACCTCGGATCACGACGACGAGGGCTCCAGCACCGCGGCCGCGCGGGTGAACGCCGCGGGTGGGGATCAGGTCGTCCAGCGCGGCAGGGACGAGATCGCCGCGATGTTCGGTGATTTCGAACTGGTGGAGCCGGGGCTCGTGGGACTGGGGGAATGGCGGCCTGGCGGACCCGGCGACTTCTCGGATCATCCGGAAATGAACAAGATCGCCTACGCCGGTGTCGGTCGTAAGCCGTAGGAAAGCCGATCGAGCGCGCGAGTCACACGGTCGGTCGAGATGCGGTCGGCAGTCCGCGGGTAAGCTGCCCGGCATCTCAGCCCATTGCGAGGCAGACCTCGAATGTCCCACCCGAGTCGAATTTCAGACGTCACGCCGTCGCCTCAGGACATCGCCAAGGCGCGGCTGACACTTGCCCGGAAATGGTCCTACCTGCTGCTCAAGACCGTGGCCATTCCAATGGGATGCCAAGAGCTCGAGGTGGAACTGCGCACCCGTCTCGACTCGCTGTGCGCGCTGTTGCACGAAGAGCCGTTCAGCACCGCCGCGGTCGAGCAGGCCGGGGAGGAACTCGTGACGCTCGGGCACCTCGGGCAGGCCGGTTTGCGCTGCACCACGGAGGTGCTGGGCAAGGGCCTGCTCGGGTTGCCGGAGTTCCGCCCGGTCGAGCGGTACGCGGAACGGGTCGCGCTCGCGCTGGGCGCTTTCGGATGCGGCTTCACCGGCGCCAACGTCGAGTCCGTGCTGACGCAGCAGGAAGGCATGCAGAAGTCGCTGCTCAAGGCGGTGCACGACGCGAACTGGAACCTCAGGGAGAGCGAGACCCGCTTCAACGAGGTCGTCACGTCGTCGACCAACGGTGTGCTGATCGTCGACCTGGACGGACGGCTGCTCAAGGTGAACGCGGCGGTCACCGACATCCTCGGGCATGCCCCGGAGGACCTCGTCGGGGTCTCGCTGGTCGACCTCGTCGCGCCCGGTTTCGCCGAGATGCTGCGAAACGCGATGGCCGAGCTGGTCAGCGGTGCGGTGGAGCGGGTGAGGCAGTCGCAACGGATGCTGTGCAAGGACGGTGAGGCGGCACGGCTGACGCTGACCGCGTCACTGCTGCGCGGTGCCGACGACACACCGACCTACTTCGTCGTGGTGGTCGAGGACGGCACGGAACTGGCGCTCCTGCAGGGCGAGCTCAAGCGGCAGTCGCTGCACGACGTGCTGACCGGCCTGCCGAACCGGCAGTTCTTCACCACTCAGCTGGAGATCGCGCTGCGCAACGCGGATCCCCGGTACGGCGTCACGATCTTCCACATCGACCTCGACGCGTTCGGCATGCTGTACGACAGCTTCGGTGCCCGGAACGCCGAACGGTTCCTGCAGCACGTCGCCGGACGACTGGAAGTCCTGCTGGCGGGCGAGAAAGCGATGATCGCGCGGATCGGCGGCGACGAGTTCGGTGTCCTGGTGGAGAACACGGCGACCACCCCGGACGTCGGCGCGATCATGAAGAGCATCAACGAGGACCTGCTTGAACCGGCCTATGTGGACGGTCACGGGCTCGCGGTGTCGGTGAGTGCCGGCGTGGTGCATCGGCCGAGCCCCGACGTGGAGCCGATCGACCTGCTGCGCGCGGCGGAACGGGCGTTGCGCAAGGCCAAGACGGGCAGACGCGGGCAGTGGGAGGTGTTCCACGCGGGGCAGGACGCAGAGGACCGCAGGGACGACGCGCTGGCCGTTCGGTTGCCCGCTGCGTGGGAGAACGGGGAGATCGCCGTGCGGTACCGGCCGGTCGTGCGGCTGGCCGACGGTGCTACAGGTGGCGTCGAGGCGGCGTTGCGCTGGGACCGGCCGGACGGCGAGGCGCTGGCGCACGACCGGTGCGTGGAACTGGCGGAGTCGACCGGGTTGATCCTGCCGCTCGGCGAGTGGCTGCTGCGGGTCGCGGGCGGGCAGTCGGTGTGGTGGCGGCAGCGTGGCCGGTTCGACCACCCGCTGGTCGTGCGGCTCACCGCGCACCAGGCGGCCGACGCGGACCTCGTGTCGCGAGTGGTGAGGGTGCTCGAGGAGACCGGGCTCGCGGCTGATCGGCTGATGGTCGGCATGCCCACCAAGGTCCTGCGGATGGCCGACGCGGCCGACAACCTCGCGGTGCTCGCCCGCATCGGCGTCCTGACGGCGCTCGACGACTTCGGGCTCGGCCCCTGGGAGCTGGCGTGGCTGTCGGAGCTGCCGGTGGCGTTCGTGCTGGTGCCGGAGAACGTCTTGTGGCGTGCGGATCCTCGTTTCACCGCGCTGGTCCCGGCCGTGCACGAGCTGGGCGTGCGGATCTGCGTGGACGGCATCGACACCGAGGAGCAGGCGAAGTGGTGGACCGAGGTGGGCGCCGACCTCGCGATCGCTGCTCGGCGCTGCCGTCAGCATCGCGGGCAGCGAGGACGTGCTCTTCACGTCGAGGCTCTCGGCGCGATCCCACCCGTGGCTCGCGGATCA
>NZ_JBSGBE010000014.1:0-251105 GCF_053601075.1 Lentzea sp. NPDC004789
GCCACCGAGGTCGAGCTCAAGGAGCGCAAGCACCGCATCGAGGACGCGGTCCGCAACGCCAAGGCCGCCGTCGAGGAGGGCATCGTCGCCGGTGGTGGCGTCGCGCTGCTCCAGGCCGCCGAGGCCGCCTTCGCGGGCCTGCGCCTGACCGGCGACGAGGCCACTGGCGCCAACATCGTCAAGGTCGCCGTCGAGGCTCCGCTGAAGCAGATCGCCGTCAACGCCGGCCTCGAAGGCGGCGTCGTGGTCGAGCGCGTCAAGTCCCTGCCCGCGGGCGAGGGCCTGGACGCCGCGACCGGCGAGTACAAGGACCTGGTCGCCGCGGGCATCATCGACCCGGCCAAGGTGACCCGTTCCGCGCTGCAGAACGCCGCCTCGATCGCCGCGCTGTTCCTGACGACCGAGGCCGTCGTCGCGGACAAGCCGGAGAAGAACGCCGCTCCGGCCGCGCCGGACGCCGGTGGCATGGACTTCTGAGTCCCGCCGCTTGATCGACTGAACGGCCCGGTTCGCTTCGGCGAGCCGGGCCTTTTGGTTTCTCGGATGGGTCGATGACGAGACGGGTCATTTCATCGCCGCTTCGCGACGATTGCGATTGGGGCTTGACTTCGGGGCCCTTGCGAGGTGCTGGTCGGCCTTCAAAAGCCGGGCTGAAAAGAGCCCGGCCGATCCGAGCACGGTAGCACCTCGCACCCAAAGTCAAGCCCCAATCGCAGTCGTGCGTGGTTGCGTTGGGCGGGTACGTCACGTCATACCGCTTACTGGGTCGGTATTAGGCCTTTTCGGGCTCGGCTTCGCCGTCGCTTCAGGGGTCGGCCGGTGGTTCACGCTTTTGTGTACGGATTTATCCGTTATTGTCTCGTGATCTTGCGGTAGAGTAGAGCACGTGAGCGAATCCGACCTTCCTCTTCTTTCCACTGGCGAGCTGCTGAGCAGTCTCGTCGGTGAGGTGGCGGAGATTCGGGTTCGTGAGCACGCGGTGATGCGCAAGATTGCCGAGTTGGGTCGGCGTGGTGCCGCGAGTGAACTCGGTTACAAGGATTTGCCGGGCGTGTTGCAGCATGCGGTGCGCTGGAGTCGGAATACCGCCAAGCAGTGGGTGGCCAATGCCGCGCTGCTGGGGTCGGGGATCACGCCGACCGGCAGTGAGATCGCGCCCGAGTTGCCGGTGACCGCGTCGGCGGCGGCCGAGGGTGCGTTGTCGGTCGAGCATGTCGCGGTGGTCGGCGAGGTGATGAAGGAGCTGCCCGCCGAGTACGAGGAGACCGTGGTCGGTCTCGCTCGCGAGCACGATCCGGTGGCGTTGCGGGGGTTGGGCCGGAAGCTGGTCTACGCGCTCTTGCAGAACGATCCGGAACCACGTGACGCCGAACCGTCGCGGCAGGTCAATCAGCATGTGATGCGCTGGAAGGGCGACCAGCTGGAGATCTGGGCCAAGCTGGACAAGGTCACCGGTGCCAAGTACGAGGCGCTGCTGGACCCGCTGGCCAAACCACGCCCCACCACGGCCGAGGAAGGCCCTGACCCGCGCTCGCGTGCCGAGCGCGAGGGCGATGCGCTGGCCGAGCTGGTCGATCTCATGCTGCGTGCGGATCAGTTGCCCGAGCACGGTGGTGAGCCGGTGACGCTGACGGTGACGGTGCGCTATGAGGACCTGGTGGGCAAGCTCGGTCAGGGCATGCTGGACAACGGTGAGCGCGTCCCGGCCGCGGAGGTGCGTCGGCTGGCGTGCAGTGCGGGGATCATTCCGCTGGTGCTGGGGGAGAAGTCGCAGCCGATGGACATCGGCCGCAAGACCCGCAGTTTCCCCGCCGGAATCCGCCGGGTCCTGGTCGCCCGCGACAAGGGCTGTGCTTTCCCCGGTTGTGGCAGACCGCCGAAACAGTGCGACGCGCACCATATCCAGCACTGGGCGAACGGCGGCGATACGTCGGTCAAGAATGCCGTGCTGCTGTGCCGCCACCATCACACGCTCATTCATCAGAGTGAGTGGGAAGTGAAAATGGTGCACGGCATCCCGACGTTCTACCCGCCCGCCTGGCTCGACCCGCAGCAAAGACCGAGACGCAACCTGATCAGCACGGTCGCGTGACCGCCCCTCGTAACCCGATGGCAGGCGCGACGCCGTGATCGCTGACAGGCGTGTTACTGGTCGCCGCGTGCTGGCGCACCAACCTCACGATGCGCCGGATCGGATCGCTGTTCGGCGTCTTGTACTCCGCCGCCCATCGCGTGCACGAGATCCTGGTGGAGCAGGTGCCCGCCGAACACCGCGTCCGAGCGGAAGTGCCGCCGTTATCGTTGATCGGTGATCGGCAACCTTGAGACGTTCCAGGACGAGCTGGCCGCCAGCGGGTTTCCGCCGCTGGTCAACAAGCTGGCCGGGGCCGGCTTCCGGGGCCGGATCGCCACCTGCGACCTCGGGCCGCTGCGGCTGGTCTCCCTCGGCACGCCGGAGAGCGCCTGCATCGGGCGCGAGCGCGACGCCTCCGACGGCGAGAACCTGGCGGTCAAGGTGATGATCTCGGGGCGGACGCGGATCGAGCAAGGGTGCGGTGACGCCGAACTCGGGCCGGCCGACCTGGTGCTGCTCGATCCCACGCGTGCGCTCCGGTTCGAGAGCACCGCCGCGGCGCACGTCACCATCCTGATTCCGCGTCGGGAGCTGCGGATCCGGCCCGCGCAGATCGACCGGCTCATCGGCGTGCGCATCGACGGCAGTCACGGCCCAGGTGCTCTCGTCTCCGTGCTGGCCCGGGAGTCGGCGCGGTCGGCGAGCGCGTTCCGGGAGGCGGAGGCGCTGCGGTCGGCGGCGGCCGTCGTCGAGCTGATCGCGGTCGCGCTGGAGGCCCGGCTCGGCGACGAACGACCGGCCGCGGACGAGTGGCTGCGGGACCGGATCACCGGCTACATCGAGGCACGGCTGGCCGATCCCGATCTGTCCCCGCCCGGCATCGCCGCCGCCCACCACATCTCGGTACGGCGGCTGCACAAGCTGTTCGAGGACCAGCCGCTCACCGTCGCGGCCCTGATCCGCCGTCGCCGCCTGGAGCGCTGCCGAGCCGAGCTGACCGGAAGCGGTCGCACCGTCACCGCCGTGGCCGCCCGGTGGGGATTCTCCGATCCCACTCATTTCAGCAAGCTCTTCAAGGCGACGTACGGCTACAACGCCCGCGCACTGGTGACCAGCAACCGTGCACAGACGACCAAGACGCGCACTGCCGGCCGGGGAAAGGATGGTGGTGACCAAGGCACGCAACAGCAACAGGAGAAGTCATGGCGAAGGTGAACATCGTCCGCCCCGGTGAGGGCGAGATCCTCGGCAGCGGGGCGCAGCAGATCCGCATCCTGGAGAACGGCGAGCACACCGACCACCGGCTGGGGTTCGCCGAGGTCACCATTCCGCCAGGCACCCCGAGCCCGTTGCAGCATCGCCACGCCCAGCACGACGAGGGCTTCTACGTGCTGGCGGGAACTTTCCGGTTCACCGTCGGCGAGGACCACTACGACGCCGGGCCGGGCACCTGGGTCATCGTGCCGACCGGGGCGCCGCACACGTTCGCCAACGTCGGCGACGAGAACGCGGTCATGCTGAACACCTTCACGCCGGACCTGTACGTGCAGTACTTCCGCGACTTCAAGGCCATGATCGATTCCGGGCAGCCGGTCAGCGCCGAGACCATGACACCGCTCTGGCAGAACTACGCGACCGAGATCTCGGACGAATACGCCTCGTGAAGCGCTGCCGCGCGCGAAACGGCCCGGGCTTCTCCGGGGAGAGGTCCGGGCCGTTTCCCAATCAGATGACCAGCGCCGCGGGTCAGGGGATCGTCAGCACCTGACCGGGGTGGATGAGGTCCGGGTTCGAGATGCCGCTCGCCGACGCGATCTCGCCGTACCGGTTGCCGTCGCCGTAGTAGCGCTCGGCGATGGCCCACAGCGTGTCGCCGCCCTGCACGGTGTAGGTCTGCACGGCCGGCGCGGGTGGCGCCTCCGGAGCCGGCTCGGGGGCGGGGGCTGCGGCTTCCGGGGTCGGCTGCGGGCTGTCGGTGTTGGTGCCGGTCGCCCACTTCGGGCTGCCGTCGCCGCCGATCACGACCAGGTTGCGGTCGTTCTGCAGGACCAGGCGCGAGCCCGAGTTGCCCGCGGTGTTGGTGGCCCAGACCGCGTTGTTGTCGCTCGAGTAGAGCACGAAGTTGCCGTCGTCCTGCAGCGCGGCCCGGACGGCGCCCTTGCCGTCGGTGCCGCTCGCCCAGACCGTGCCGGTGTTCTCCGAGAGAACGAGGTTGCCGTCGGACTGAAGGGTCAGCATGTAGCCGTTGGCGCTGGTGAGCTGCTGGCCGCGGGTGAGTTCCTGTCCGGCTTCCAAGGTGTCCAATGAACGCTCCACTTCGGACGTTGACCGCCTGAACCGGCGGTGCCGAACCGGAACCTAGTCAACGGTGGCGCACTTCGCCCGGCCACGACGGCACGTGCACCCACTGGAGTGAAAGCGAAAGCGCCCCCTCCCCGGCAACGGCGGGAAGGGGGCGCTGACGAAAAGCGATGTCAGCCCTCGATGCGGCGGATGGTGCTGATCGGACCGATCGAGTCGATGTCGGCGATCTTCACCGGCACGCCCTCGGTCGACGCGTGCACGGCACGGATGCCGTCCACCGCCATCGCCACGTGGGACTGGCTGGAGTAGTACACGATGATGTCGCCGGCCTTGACCTCGCTGCGGCTGACCGGGCGACCGGCGGCCGCCTGCGCGTAGCTGGTGCGGCCGATGGTCACGCCCGCGTAGCGGTACGAGGCCTGGATCAGCGACGAGCAGTCCCAGGTGTCCGGGCCGTTGGAGCCGTAGACGTACATCTTGCCGCGCTGCTGCAGGGCGTACTCGAGCGCCTTGCCCGCGGTGCCCGGCGGCACCGAGATGTTCGACATGTCGCCGGAGTTCGCGAGCTGGTTGCGCACGGACTGGCTGAGCGACCGGTACTGGTTCTGCGCCTCGGCGAGCTGCTTGTCGAGTTCGGCCTTCTTCTGCTCGATCTCGCCGAGCAGCTTCTTCGAGGTCTCGGTGGCCTCGTTGGCCGTCTTCGTGGCGTTGTCCGCCGCGTTGACCGCGTCCGTCAGCTTCTTCATCGCCTCCGCGTTGTCGGCCGCGAGGATGTTGATGGCCGACATGCGGTTGAGGAAGTCCTGCTGCGAGTCGCTCACCAGCAGCGCGGAGATCTGGTTGAAGCGCGCGCCTTCGAACGTCGACTCGGTGATGACGTCGACCTGGCCGCGGAGGGCTTCCTCGGCCTTCTGGGCGGTCGCGAGGTCGCCCTTGGCCTTCTCCAGTTCACGCTGCTTGGCCTCGAGGTCGCTCTGGGCCTGCAGGTGGTCCTGGTTGAGCTTGGAGGCCTGCTCGGAGAGCTCGTTGTACTTCTTGAGCGCGTCGGCGGCCGAAGGCTGTGCGGTGGCCGGAGCCGTGGGGAGAGCCGCGGCCACGACAGCTGCGGTCGCCACGAGCGCTCCACGCGCGGTACGGCGTGAGGGTTGCGACACCACGTCGCGGGTCCTCCTTTGTCCTGGCAGCCGCCCCCGCGAGAACTACTGCGCGTAAGGCGGCAACCTTGGCGTCTGCCCCGAGTGGGTTAACTGCTGGGCCGAAGGTCTCGGACAGGTTACGGAACGGCCTTCTGTTCGTCTACCACCGGGTCCCCAACAGTTCACCGGCCAGCACGCTCTCACAGTCGTCTACGTCGGTTTATCGCGGGGTGGGAGAGAAGCGTCACCCGACGACCCGGCGAATCACCGAAATGGGGCCGATCGAGTCGATGTTCGCAACTTTCACCGGGATGCCCTCGGTGGAGGCGTGCACCGCGCGGACGCCGTCCACGGCCATCGCCACGTGCGACTGACCCGAGTAGTAGATGATCAGGTCGCCTGGCGCGACCTCGGCGCGGCTCACCGCCCGGCCGATCTTCGCCTGGTCGTAGGTGACGCGGGGGATGCTCACGCCCGCGGACCGGTAGGCGGCCTGCACCAGCGACGAGCAGTCCCACGAGTCGGGTCCGTTCGAACCGAACACGTAAGGCTTGCCCTGCTGGTTGAGCGCGAAGGTCAGCGCGGCCCCCGCGGCGCCCGCGGGGGCGTTCACGGTGACCTTGGGGCCGGGGGCCGCCAGCGTCTGCTTCTGCGGCAGCGACAACGACTGGTACTTGGTGCGCGCGGCCGTCACCTGCTCATCCATCGCCGCCTTGCGGGCCGTCACGTCCTTGACCAGCTTCTCCGCCGCGTTGGCCGCGGCGGTGGCGTCGGCCCGCGCCTTCTTGGCGGCGTTCAACGTGGCGTTCATGCGCGTGACGGCGGCGTTCTGGTCGGCGGCGATGATGTTCATCGCCTGCATCCGCTCCAGGAAGTCCCGCTGGGACGTCGAGGTCAGGAACGCCGACAGGTTGTTGAGCCGAGCGCCCTCGAACGACGCCGTGGTCAGCACGTCGACCTGGCCGCGGTACTGCTCCGACTCGGCCAGCGCCTTCTTCTCCGCCTCCGTCGCGATGCCCACGATCGCGTTGGCCTTCGCGAGGTCACCGGTGGCCTTGAGGTGGTCCTGGGTGAGCTTCTCGGCCTGCTGCGTCAGGTCGTTGTACGTCTTGAGCGCGTCCTCGGCCGGTTGCGCGTGCGCCGACGGCAGCGACACCACTGTCGCGGCGATCACGGCGGCCAGAGCGGTGGTCCTTGCAGCACGTCGGCCGGGCACACGGCCTCCTCAGCAGTCGTAGTCGGACTTCTGAGGAGGCCTACGGCCGGACGGCCGACCGGGTTCAGTTCCCGGTCAAGTGGTCGCCGGCACGCCGGTCGCCAGCTTCTTCAACGCCCACGCGCACCCGAGCCCCACTGACGTGAGAGCGAGCCATGGCATCCATGGCACTCCCGCGCGCGCAGCGGCGTCGAACGCGATTCCGGTGAGCAGGTTGCCGAGCAGGATTCCGACGCCCACCACGGTGTTGTAGAGGCCGTAATGCGTGGCCACGAGCCGGTCACCGGACAACGAGACGATCTTGTCCATCTCGAACGGGAACACCACCATCGTCCCCAGCGCGAGCAACGCCGCGCACAGGATCAACCCGGTCCAGCCGCCGAGGACGGCGGGCAGGAACGCCAGGCCGAGCACCAGCACGCCGATCGTCAACGACCGGTCCGGGCCGAACCGCGCGCGGGCCCACGCCGTGACCCGCAGCTGGCCCACGACCGCCAGCACGCCCGACACGGCGAACAGCACGGCCGTCAGCACCGCCGAGCCGGAGGCCAGCGGCAGCGCCAGGTAGACCTGGAACGACAGCACGTACGACCCGGTCATGGCCGCCGCGAACAGCACGAACCGCCGGTTGGAGCACACCAGCCGCCAGTCCGCGAGCACCGAGTCACCCGACGGCGCGCCGGCCCGCGCGGGCAACGACCGCCACTGCAGCACGGTCAGCACCGCGAACACACCGGCCGCGACCAGGCACGTGAGCCGGAAGTCCACCGCGGTCAGTGCCAGCCCGATCAACGGCCCGACCAGAATCCCGGTCTGGTAGAAGATGTTGAACAACGCGAACGCCTCCACGCGCCGTGGACCCGCATCCGCGGCCACGTAGGCGCGCACGGCCGGGTTGAACAGCGCCCCGGCGAACCCGGTCGCCGCCGACGCGATCACCAACGCGGGCAACCCGTCCACGAGGCCGAGCAACGCGAACCCGCCGGTCCGCAACGCGCAGCCCGCCACGATCAACGGCTTGTACCCCAACCGATCCGCCAAGGTGCCGCCGATCAGGAACATGCCCTGCTGCGCGAAGTTCCGCACGCCCAGGACGAGTCCGACCGCCCACCCGGCCAGCGCCAGCGTCACCGACAGGTGCGCGGCCAGGTACGGCATCAGCATGTAGAAGCCGACGTTGATGCTGAACTGGTTGAGCAGCAACAACTGCACGCTTCGGTCGAACGAGCGGAACTGCGTGATCACGCGGTCACCGCCAGCGGGTCCACAACGGACCGGCACATGGTCCACGACAGCACTTCCCGCTCTCCCAGCGAGGAGATCTCCAGCGGGTCGGCGGCCGGGACGATGCCGAGCAAGCCGTGCGCGGCGCAGTACTCGTCGCTGAACACGGTCTCGAAGTACCGCTGCGGCCCGTCCGGGAAGACCGCGGCGATCCTCGTGCCTGCCGCGGAGGTCCGCGCCAGCCAGGACGCCACCAGTGCGACCGCGCCGACGCTCCAGCCACCGCTCGCGTAGTGCCGGGACGCCAGCGTGCGGCACGCCCAGACCGCCTCGCCGGGGTTCACCCAGTGCACCTGGTCGAACGCCGGGTAGTCGACGTTGCGCGGGAAGATGCTCGACCCGAGCCCGCGCATCAGCCGGGTCCGCGCGGGCTGGCCGAAGATCGTCGACCCGATCGTGTCGACGCCGACCAGCCGCAACGACGGGAAGTGCTTGCGCAGCGCCGACGCCACCCCGGCGGAGTGGCCACCGGTGCCGACCGCGCACACCAGCACGTCGACGTGCCCGAGCTGCGCCGCCAGCTCGTCGGCCAGCGGCGCGTACCCGGCCACGTTGTCCGGGTTGTTGTACTGGTCGGGGCAGTAGGCGCCCGGCAACGCGGACAGCAGCTCGGCCACCCGCGCGCGCCGCGCCTCCTGCCAGCCGCCCGTCGGGTGCGGGCTTTCCACCAGGTCCACGGTGGCCCCGTAGGCGCGGAGCATCCGCCGGATGATCGGCTCCAGGCCGGGATCGGTCACCAGCGTCACCCCGATGCCGTGCACGACGCCGGCGAGCGCCAGCCCGAGGCCGAGCGTGCCGCTGGTCGACTCGACGACGTGGCCGTCCGGGAGCAGGTCACCGCGCTCCAGCGCGCGGCCGATCATGTGCAGGGCGGCGCGGTCCTTCATGCCGCCGCCGGGGTTGGCGCACTCGAGCTTCGCCCAGAAACCGGACGTGGACGTGCGGGAGAGCTCGTCGATCCACAACACGGGCGTGTTGCCGACGATCCCTGCGGGCGTGTTGCGGTCCAGCACGGGAACAGACATGGAGATTCCCTGGAGAGGAGAGGGGACGGGCCGGTTCGGAAGGCGCGCGACAGCGACGGCAGGACCACGGGAAGTCCTGTCGCGGCGCGCTGAACGGGCCGGTCTACGTCCGGGAGATGCCGAGATCGAGCAGCAGTGCGCGCCCCGAGCGAGACGGCTCGGAGCGCTGGGGACACGACCACGCCGCGGCGGTGGGACGCGCGGCGGGCTCGCCGTGGACGTCCGGCGCGGTGAGGAAGGCGGCGCCGGCCTGAACGGCGGCCTCGGCGGGCGCTGCGGCGGACAGGTGGTGGGCGTCGCCGTGGTGGCAGAACTCCCCGGAGATGCCGGGCACGTACGCGCCGTGGTGGGCGGCGGCCTCGGCCTGGCACGCCGGATACAGCACGAACACCGCGACCAACGCCAGTGCGACGACGACAGCGATACGACGCACTGTCGTCAGTTGGCTCCGCACGGTCACCAACCTACCGGTGCGAGAGATCTTGTAAAGGGTCCTTGCTAGGTTAGGTAAGCCTAATCTCAGGAGGTGGACAGTGCGCAGGACAGTCGCCGCGGTTCTGGCGCTCGGCCTGGTGGCCGGGTGCGGTGGGACCGCCCCGGCACCGCAGGGCGGCCAGTGGTCGTTCACCGACGACCGCGGCAAGGAGGTCACCGCGCCGAAGCGGCCGGAACGCGTGGTCGCGCAGGTGTCCGCGGCGGGTGCGCTCAAGGACTACGGGATCAACGTCGTCGGCACGTTCGGCCCGCTCAAGCGCGCTGACGGCAGCACCGACCCCGAGGCGGGCAGCATCGACCCGAGCCAGGTCACCGACGTCACCGGCCCCGGCTACGGCGAGATCGACTTCGAGAAGTTCGCCGCGCTGAACGCGGACCTGGTCGTCGCCGGCCACTACCCCGAGGTCACCGGGCTCTGGCATCTCACCGGCGAGTTCGAGGAGAAGGTCCTCAAGATCGCCCCGACCGTCGGCATCGGACAGTCCAGGATCGGGCTGCCGGACGGCATCAGGCGCTACCGCGAGCTCGCCAGGGCACTCGGCGCGGACGTCGAGTCGGCGAAGGTGAAGGCCGACGAGGAGGCGTTCACCAAGGCCGCCGAACGGCTGAAGGCCATCGGCGCCAAGATGACGGCCGCGCACCAGCGGATCCAGGTCATCGGCGCCGACCCGAAGCTCTTCTACGTCGCCGTGCCCGCCCGCAACCCCGACCTCGACTGGTACGCGAAGGAGCTCGGGCTGCCGTTGCTCACGCCGGACCGGCCCGACACCGAGGGCGGCGGCTACTTCCAGTCGCTGTCGTGGGAGAACTCCGGCACCTACCGGGAACACGTGATCATGTGGGACACCCGGCAGCACGTGCTGAACCCGGATCAGATGAAGGAGGGCCACCCGGTCTTCCAGGCGCTGCCCGCCGTACGGGCCAACCGGTTGGTCGAGTGGAACGCGGTGGCGCCGTTGAGCTGCGCCTCCTACGCCGAGATCATGAACAAATTGGCTGACCAGCTCGAACAGGTGTTGGCACGATGACCGGGTGCTGACGCTGCTGAAGGAGAACGGCCCGTTGCGCGTGCTCAGCACCGCACGGGTCGTTTCTGTCGTCGGGGACGCGCTCAGCCTGGTCACGCTGATGCTGCACGTGCAGTCCGTGCTGGGAAAAGCCGTCGCGGTGGCCGCACTACTGCTCGTGGGCGACTTCGCGCCGTCTTTGCTGAGCCCGCTGACGGGCGTGATCAGCGACCGGTTCGACCGCCGCACGGTGATGATCGCCTGCGAGGTGGCGCAGGGCGTCCTGCTGGCGGTCATCGCGTTCACCCTGCCGCCGTTGCCGATCCTGCTCGCGCTGGTCGGGATCCGCGCGGTGCTCGGGCAGATCTTCATCCCCGCGTCACGCGCCGCCGTGCCGAGCCTCGTGGCCGAGAAGGACCTCGGGCAGGCGAACACCGCGCTGGGGCTCGGCACCAACAGCGCCGACGTGATCGGGCCGTTCCTCGCCGCCGCGTTGCTGACGTTCCTGGACACCCGCGGAGTTCTGCTCGTGGACGCCGTTTCGTTCGGAGTGTCCGCGTTGTTGTTGCTGCGGCTGCCGAGACTCGTGGTGCCGTCGCTGCCCGGCGAGTCCGTGTTCGCCGACGCCAGGGAAGGCCTGGGGGAGATCTGGCGCAACCGCGCGTTGCGGATCGTCTTCCTCGGCTTCTGCGGAGTCGTGGCGTGCACGGCGATCGACGACGTGGCGGTGCTGCAGCTGACCGTCGTGGTGTTCGGCGCGCCGGAGAGCGTGGCCGGTGTGGTCCTCGGCGCGGTGGGCATTGGTCTGCTGACCGGATATGCCTTGCTGGCCAAGGGATCTTCCCGGCTGAGCATGGTCGCGTTGCTCGTCACCGGCTTCGCGATCAGCAGTGCGGGCAACCTGTGCACCGGTCTCGCGTGGGGTGTCGCGTCGGCGTTCGCGCTGCAGACGGTGCGCGGGCTGGGCATCGCGGCGATGGACGTCGCGCACAGCACGCTGATCCAGCGGCTCGTGCCCGGTGACCGGACGGGCAGGGTGTTCGGCAACTTCTACGGCGGGATCGGTGTCGCCGCAGCGGTTTCGTACATCGGCGGTGGTCTGCTGCTGGACGCGGTCGGGCCGAAGCTGACGTTCGTCCTCGGCGGTGGCGCCGGCGTGCTGGTGGCGGTCTGGGTGGTTGCCGCTTCACGGGCAAGAGGTGTTGAGTGGGAATCAGCCTCTTGAGGGGAGAAGGCGATGTGGGGGAAACGCATTGCTGTCCTTGCCATTTCACTTTTGTTGACCGCAACGACGGCGTCGGTCGCGCACGCGAGCACTGGGGTGGTACCCGCGTCGACGTCATGGGTGTCGGCTGACCGCGGCTGGGTGCTGGGCGTCGACACGCTCTGCCCGACCGCGAAGTGCACGCAGCTCGTGCGCACGCTCGACGGCGGCGCGTCGTGGACTCGGGTGAAGACACCGCCGCTGTCGGTCCCGGAGACCGACCGGCTGCGGGTGGTCTTCGCGAACGACGCCGCGGGCATGGTGACCGACGGCGAGCAGCTGTTCGTCACCAGCAACGGCGGCACCCGCTGGGAACCGTCCGGCATCAAGGGCATCGTGGGGGCGCTGGGGTTCGACAGCTCCGGGTTCCTCGCGGTGATCTACGACGGCACGTCGTCGCGGCTGTTCCACCGCGAGCTGTGGTTCGGCTCGTGGCAGCCGGTGCCGGGCGTCGAGGTGAAGGGGCAGGCGTTCGGTGCCATCGCCGACGGCCAGGTCTCGCTGTCGACGTTCGGGCAGGAGAACCGGTACTGGACCCGGTCGCCGGCGGGCTGGCTGGAGGAGACCCCGCCGTGTGACATCTTCTCGGCCACCCGGCTCGGCACCCTCGGCGCCGACCGCTATGCGCTGTGCAGCTTCGATCCCGGCTTCGGGAACATGACGAAGGAGCTGCGCAAGGCGGTGGACGGTGTGTTCAGGACCGTCAGCGTGCCGCCGCGCGAAGGCATCACGACGGGCTTCGCGATCTCACCGGAGGCGGCGCTCGTGGCCGCGACCGGACGCGACTGGTCGTTCGTGCACCGCGGTCCCGGCGACAAGTGGGCCACGCCGCTCACGCTCGGTGGCCCGGCGTTCGAGGACCTGGCGTTCTCCGACGCCCGGCACGCCACGCTGGTGCGCGGCGGGCCCGGTCAGGAGTTCGCCGAGGTCTACCGGTCCGATGACGCCGGACTGAACTGGAAGCTCCTGACGGTGTAGCTACGCTGGGGATCATGGAGCCATTTGCCCAGGGGATGCTCGACGTCGGCGACGGCAACCAGATCTACTGGGAGATCGTCGGCAACCCCGAGGGCAAGCCCGCCGTGCACCTGCACGGCGGGCCCGGCGCTCCGGCGAGGAACGCGGGCAAGTCGTTCGACCTGCGGAAGTTCAAGGCCGTGGTCTTCCACCAACGCGGCTGCGGCCGGAGCACGCCGCACGCGAGCGACCCGGCCGCGGACATGAGCGTGAACACCACCGACCACCTGATCTCCGACATCGAGCAGCTCCGCGAGCACCTCGGCATCGAGAAGTGGCTGGTGTACGGCGGTTCCTGGGGCACCACGCTCGCGCTCGCCTACGCGCAACGGCACCCCGAACGCGTCACCGAGATGATCCTGATCGCCATCACCACGGCGTCCCGGCGCGAGCTGGACTGGCTGTACCGGGGCGTTTCCCGGTTCTTCCCGGAGGCGTGGGCCCGCTACAGCGCGCACGCCGGCAACGCGCCGGACGTGGTGCGCGCCTACGCGGACTTGATGGAGGACCCCACGGCCCGCGACCAGGCCGCGATCGAGTGGGCGCGGTGGGAGGACACGGTTCTCTCGTTCGAGGACTTCGGCACACCGGACATGTTCAGCGACAGGGCGTCCGACGACCTCATCGCGTTCGTGCGGATCTGCGCGCATTACTACGCGAACCTGGGGTTCGTCGGAGATCTGCTCGGTGACGCCGGCAAGCTCGCGGGCATCCCGGCGGCGTTGATCCACGGCCGGCGCGACATGAGCTGCCCCGCCGACACGGCGTGGCGGCTCGCGCAGGCGTGGCCGGACGCCGAACTGACCCTTGTGGACGACAGCGGCCACAAGGGCAGCCCCGCGTTCGCAGCGGCGGTGCAGGCCGCGATCAGGAGGTTCTCCCCGTGACACAACGGAAACCGCCCGGCATGGGCTTCGAGTCGTGGATCGACAGGCAGATCCGCGAAGCGCAGGAACGCGGTGAGTTCGACGACCTGCCCAGCGCCGGCAAACCGCTGCCCGGTGCGGGTGAGCCGCTGGAGGAGGACTGGTGGCTCAAGAGGAAGGTGCGGGAGGAAGAGGGCAGTGCAGGGCTGCCCCCTTCCCTGGTCCTGCGCAGGCAGGCCGAGACCGCCAGGGCCCGTGCCCTGGCGGCCGGGACCGACGAAGAGGCCCGCGCGATCATCGAGGAGATGAACGCGAAGATCCTCGACGCGTTGCGGAAACCGTTGTCCGGTCCGCCGTTGAACCTCATGCCGTTCGACGTCGAGAAGCTGGTGCGTGAGCGGAAGGGGACCTCACGCGCCGACTAGATCAGCTCGCGTTGATGTCGATGCACGAGTAGAACGCGTTCGCGGTGTCGCCGATGTTCCAGACGGCCAGCACCTTGTGCCTGCCCGCGGATCCCACGTTGACCGTGTGCGACACCGTGGCCGGCGGCTGCTGGTTGTTGCCGCTGAAGTTCGCGACCTTGCGGCCGTCGACGAAGTAGTCGTAGTCGCGGGTGCGGTGCCGGGCGGTGAACGTCCAGCGGAACGTGACGGAGCGCCCGGTGCTGGTGACCTTCCAGCCCTTGTTGTCGTTGTTGAGCACGGCGAACTGCGACAGGTTGGCGTTGCAGCTCTTCAGGCCCTTCGGGCCCTCGACCGACTGCGGCTCGTACTGGATGGCCCCGCAGTCCTTGAAGGTGCCGTTGGCGCACTGGGCCTGACGGCTGGGAGGCGACGACACGTACCCGTGCGCGAACGCCGTGCCGGTGGGGAGAGCCACGAGGACCAACGGAGCCGCCAGAACGCCTGCCGCAGCGGCGGCAAACCTGGGTCGATTCTTCATGTGACTTCCTTTGCCTTGATGTTGCGTAGGTGCAGTGACATCGCGGCGGCGGTTGAAGGTCTAGACCATACCGCGCGTAATCGGGAAGCCACAAGGTGTGCCTTCCCGGGAGCTCCGAATGCTTGTACCGCAAGAGCTTTCACCGGCCGAACGTGACGGACGCCCCGTCCGTTTCGGCTGAAGTGAGAGCGTGCGCGACCAAGTGCCTCACCTGTTGCGTTCCGATGCGAGGGACAACCGCGAACGCATCCTCGACGCGGCGCGCGCGGAGTTCGCCACCGAGGGCCTGGACGTGGCCGTGCGGGAGATCGCCCGGCGGGCCGCCGTCGGCCCCGCCACCCTGTACCGCCACTTCCCGACCAAGCAGGTGCTGGTCACCGAGGCGTTCGCGGACCAGATGCGGGCGTGCTACGCCGTGGTCGGCGAAGGGCTCGCCGAGCCGGATCCGTGGCGCGGCTTCTGCCTGGTGATCGAGAAGCTCTTCGAATTGCACGCCCGTGACCGCGGCTTCACGGCGGCGTTCACGTCGGCCTTCCCCGGCGCGATGGACTTCGCCGCGGGCCGCGAACAGGCGTTGAGGTCGCTCGCGGAACTGACCCGCCGCGCCAGGGACGCCGGTCGCCTGCGCCCCGACGTCCACGCGGACGACCTGGTCCTCGTGCTGATGGCGAACAGCGGCATCCAGACCGCCGCACCGGCCGCCCGGGTCGCCGCGTCACGCCGGTTCGCCGCGCTCACGATCAAGGCGTTCGCGGTCTAGGCGAGCGTGACCTCGTCCTCGTCGGCCTTCTCGCCGGCCTTCGCCAGCCGCCTCTTCACCACGAAGATGCCGATGACACCGGCCGCCACGGCGATCGCCAGGCCCGCGTAGGAGAAGCCCTTCAGCCACTTCTCGGCCACCACGCCGAGGTAGTAGACGGCCGCCGTGGTGCCGCCCGCCCACACGATGCCGCCCAGGGCGTTGGCGACCAGGAACTTGCCGTAGTTCATGTGCAGCGAACCCGCCAGCGGTCCGGCGAGGATCCGCAGCAGCGCCACGAAACGGCCGAAGAACACGGCCCACGCGCCGCGTTTCTGGAACACCCGCCGGGCGTGGCTCAGCTGTGTTTCGCCGAAGTGCTTGGGGAACTTGCGGCCCATCCACGCGAACAGCCGCGGTCCGCCGCGCCGGCCGATCAAATAGCCGAAGTTGTCGCCGATGATGGCGCCCGCGCTCGCCCACACGCCGATCCACAACGGACTGAGCTCCGCGTGCTGCGAGGCCAGCAGTGCGGACGTGACCAGCACGATCTCGCCTGGCAGCGGGATGCCGAGCGACTCGATGCCGATCACCAGGCCGACGACCACGTACACGAGCAGAGGCGGAATGGCTTCGAGCCACTGTTGGATCGGCACCTCTCAACACTACCGTCGCCGACGTGAACGACATCGCCTTGGCGGTTCTCGCCGGAATGCTCGCCACGGTCAACCCGTGCGGATTCGCGATGCTGCCCGCGTATCTGGCGCTCGTCGCGCGGGACAACGCCGGGCGTGCCGTGGTGTCCGGTTTGGTGATGACTGCCGGTTTTGTCACGTTCTTCGGACTGTTCGGGCTCGTCCTGACCCCGATCGCCACGACCCTCAAGCGCTACCTGCCGTTCGTGACGGTCGTGATCGGGCTCGCCATGCTCGTCATCGGCGTGTTCCTGCTGCTCGGTCGCGAGTTCTACCTCCGGTTGCCGAAGCTGCGGGCCGCGCCGAAGAGCCTCTGGTCGATGTACGGCTACGGCATCGCGTTCGCCATCGCGTCCCTCTCGTGCGCGATCGGCCCGTTCCTCGTGCTCGTCGGCGCATCGCTGGAGTCGGGTTTCATCGCGTTCGTCGCTTACGCGCTGGGCATGGGGCTCGTGGTCACCGCACTGGCCGTGGCCGGTTCTCTGCTCGCACCGCGCATCAGGAAGCTTCTGCCGCACGTCGGGCGCATCGGCGGTGTGGTGCTCGTCGTGATGGGTGCGTACGTGACCTACTACGGCGTCTACGAGCTGCGGTTGTTCCTGGCCGGCGGCAGTGCGGTCGACCCGGTCGTGGGCGCGGCCGGCTGGTTCCAGAACCGGCTGGCCGAGATCGTCGGGGCGCTCGGGCCCTGGCCGTTCGCGGTCGTGCTGGTGCTCGCGAGCGCGTGGTGGCTGAACCGGAGGAGGCGCAAGGCCGTACGCCCTGACAGGAGGTGAGGAGCCCGATGCGCATCCTCGGAGTACTGCTGGGAGTCGTGCTGCTGCTCGCGGGGTGCGCGCAGAAGGCGCCCACCCCGGAGAAGTTCCAGTTCACCGCGAAGACGCTGGAGGGGGCGGAGTTCCGCGGTGACAAGATCGTCGGTCAGCCGGCCGTGCTGTGGTTCTGGACGCCGTGGTGCCCGTCGTGCAACGCCGAGGCGGAGACCGTGGACGGCATCGCCAAGCGGCACGACAAGGTGGAGTTCGTCGGCGTCGCGGCCGAGGACAAGCTGGACGCGATGCAGAAGTTCGTGTCCGACCACAAGATGACCGCCTTCCCGCACCTGGCGGACCTCGACGGCGCGGTGTGGAAGCGGTTCGGCGTGACCGCTCAGCCGACGTTCGCGTTCATCCGCAAGGACGGCACCTTCGAGCTGCTCACCGGTTCACCGACCGAGGAACAGCTCGACCAGCGCTTGTCCGCATTGGTCCAGTGACATCACTAAAGCGCAGGACTGCACCATCTCAGTAGAAAGACCCTGCGCTGTCGGGACCAACGCCTGGTTCGGCGTTGCGATCGGATTCGTATCGTCGGACTGGCCACGCGGCGATGTCGCGCGGCCTTGAGGAGGCAGGTGTCGATGGACTACATCCAGGTCTCGCTCGCGGAGGCCATCCCCGAGCAGGCCAGGGACTACGCGTCTGCGCGGATCGGCTCGCTGGACCGGTACGCTCCCGACCGGGTCGACTTCGCCTGGGTCAACCTGACTTCGGACAAGTCCGTGATCCACGCCCACGCCCGGCTCGACCTGAAGTGGGTCGAGGTGCAGGCGTACGCGGAGGCGGACACGGTCACCGAGGTGATCGATCTGCTGCGGGAACGCATGCGACGTCAGCTCGTCTCGATGAACAGCTGCGTGCCCGTGCACAACTGAGCCTCGGCTGACCGCGACCCACCACCTGGCGGCGGACGGGTGGTGGGTTCACCGCGCCTTTTTCACGGTTCCTCGCGCCCCATCCACCTGGATGACGTCTCCTGTGGCGATTCGCGTCGTGGCGTTGCCGCAGCCCACCACCGCCGGGATTCCCAGTTCCCGAGCCACGATCGCCGCGTGCGAGAGAGGTGCACCGACGTCCGTCACGACAGCGGCGGCACGGGTGAACAACGGCGTCCAGCCGATGTTGGTCACCGTGGTCACGAGGATCTCGCCCTGCCGCAGCGACTCGCCGTCCTCGACGCGGGTCAGCACCCGTGCGACACCCTCGACCACACCGGCCGAGCCCGGGAAACCGGTGACGTCCGCCGGCATCGGCACGTCGGTGGTCGCGTCGTAGAGGTCGGCGCGCCGGTCCGCGGAAGCGGCCCACGACTCCGGGTCGAACCGGCCCCGGATCACCGCGGGATACGGCGGCAGCGCGCGATAACGCTCGTAGGCCTGCCGTTGCGCGTGCACCCGGTCCAGCAACGACGTCTCGCCGCCCAGCACGCGCAGCACGTCGTCGACGGGCAGGAAGAACAGGTCGTCGCCGGACGCCGTCAGCTCCCCGGCGCGCAGCACGAACGCCCGCATCACCCAGAACACCCGCACCATCTCCGACCGGGCCTGTTCCCGCGCCCGCGCACCGGCGCCGATCCGGTCGAGCCGCTTGCGGATTCCGGCGGCTTTCTCCGGATGCGTTGCCACCAAACGATCCCACGCGGCCGCACGCGCGGAAGCCTGACGGGACAACAACGTCTCGGGGTCGGCCAGCGTCGCCGGCTGGCGTGAGATCCAGTCCGGGTCCTCGGCCGGACGCGGCGCGAAGACCTCGAACTCGCCGGCACACCGATGACCCCACGTCCGCGCGTACGTGTCCCGGTCGATCTCGCCCGACCGCAACCGCGCGAGCCCGACCAGCGGTCCCAGGCTCGCGAGCCCGCCGCCGTCGTGGAAGCCGGTCAGCAACGTGGCCGCGTCCTCCTCGCCGACCAGCGCGACGAGCTCACGCCGGAACGCCGCCGGCCCGCCCGCGATCATGCGCGCACCGGCGTCGAGGACCGGGCAGACGAACCGCAGCAGGTGGTCGAGCTCGCGCCGCCAGAGCTTCAGCAGCTCCTCCGGCGAGGTGCAGTCCGCGATCCGCCGGTGCGCGACGGCGCAGCGGCCGGGGTTGTCGCGCAGCAGCCGCGGCAGCCGCGTCCGGTAGAGGAACTGCTGCTTGAGCGGCCCGCCCGCGCTCCTGAGCACCGCCCGCAGGATCGCGAGCCGGGACATCGGCAGCGGCGGCACCGTCACCCCGGCCGGGATGCGCCCGAACGTCTCCTCGCCGGACCGCAGCATCTCCTCGGCCTTGCCGATCGCCGTGCCGAGCGCGGTGTAGGTGCTGACGTTGAGGTAGAAGCGGCCGCCGATGTTGCCGGAGATCCGGTGCGGCCCGATCGTCATGCTCGACAACACCCTCACCAGCGACCAAGTCACGGGCGTCATCACCTCGGGGACGGCCTCGCCGACGTTGCCGTTGGACCACAGGTAGTCGCCGTCGAGGGTGTCGTTCCACTCGACCCGCAACGACGTGATCGGCCGGGCCTGCAGGATCTGGAACTCCTCGCCCGCCAGCGCCCACTCGACGTCCATCGGTGTCCCGTACAACGCCTCGATCCGCTCACCCAACGCGATCAGCGAGGCCTTCTGCGCGGCGGAGAGCAGGTCGGCCGAGTCCGCTTCACCGCTGACCAGCGCCTCACCGAGGCCGTGCACCGCGTTGATCACCGGCTCGGGACGGCCGGTCACCGGATCCGCCGTGAACAGCACCCCGGACACGTCCGCGGGCACCATCCGTTGCACGACCACGGCCATTTCGGCGGACTCGACGCCGTTGCGCTCGCGGTAGGCGACGGCCCGTGCGGACCGCAGCGAGTCCCAGCACCGCAGGACCGCGTCGAACAGCCCTTCCTCACCGACGTTCAGCACGGTGTCGTGCTGTCCGGCGAACGACAGTCCCGGCAGGTCCTCCGCGGTGGCCGACGACCGCACCGCCACCGGCCCGCCCAGCCGCCGGAACGCCTCCAGCACGCCCTCCATCGACCGCTCGCGGTAGGCACGGGTGGTGAGGCAGAAGCCGGCGGGCACCGGCAGCCCCGCCCGCGTCAGCCTGGCCAGCGAGGCCGCTTTGCCCCCGGCCGCCGCCAGGTCGGCTCGCGAGTCGTCGAGCGGGAGGATCAACGGGATCATGTCGCCATGGTCGTCGAATCGGACGCCTCGCGTTCGTACAAAGGGCGAAAGGAGACCACCATGACCCAGAAGTACCTGCTCAGCATCTACCAGCCCGATGGTGATGCCCCACCGCCCGAGGTGCTCGACCCGATCGTGGCGAACCTGGAGCAGCTCAACGAGGAGATGCGGGCCAAGGGCGTGTGGGTGTTCGCGGTCGGTCTGCACCCGGCGTCGACCGCGACCGTGCTCAGGGCCGAGGACGACGACGTGCTCATGACCGACGGCCCGTTCACCGAGGGCAAGGAGCACATCGGTGGGTTCACGATCATCCAGGCGGGGGACCTCGACGAGGCGCTGGAGTGGGGACGGCGGCTCGCGACCGTGCTGAGCCCGTTGTCGGTCGAGGTCAGGCCGATCGCGTTCGCATGATCGAGCAGATCTTCCGGGCGGAGTACGGCCGCGCGGTGTCCGTCCTGACCCGCGTCCTCGGCGACCTCGACCTCGCCGAGGAGGCGGTGCAGGACGCCTTCACCACGGCCGCCGAGCAGTGGCCGGTGAAGGGCGTCCCGCCGGCACCCGCGGGCTGGATCATCACCACCGCCCGCAACCGGGCCATCGACAGACTGCGCCGGGAGAGCAAGGGCCGGGAGAAGTACGCGCAGGCCGCGTTGCTCCGGCACGAACCGGAGGAGGAGGTGCAGGACGTGCCCGACGACCGGCTGCGGCTGATCTTCACCTGCTGCCACCCGTCGCTCGCGCTGCCGGCCCAGGTCGCCCTCACGCTCAAGCTGCTCGGCGGGCTCACCACGGCGGAGATCGCCAGGGCGTTCCTGGTGCCGGAACCGACGATGGCGCAACGGATCGTGCGGGCCAAGGGCAAGATCCGCGCGGCCCGCATCCCGTACCGGGTGCCGCGCGACGCCGATCTGCCCGGACGCCTGAAGGCGGTGCTCGCGGTCGTCTACCTCATCTTCAACGAGGGCTACCTCGGCGAACGGGAGCTGGAGACCGAGGCGATCCGGCTGGGCCGGGTGCTGGCGGGACTCATGCCCGACGAACCCGAGGTGTGGGGGCTGCTCGCGTTGATGCTGCTGGTCGCGTCACGGCGGGACGCCCGGCTGCGTGACGGCGAGCTGGTGCTGCTGCAGGACCAGGACCGGGAGCGGTGGGACGCGGACCTGATCGCCGAGGGCCAGGACGTCGTGCGCCGCTGCCTGCGCTGGAACCGGCCGGGCCCGTACCAGATTCAGGCCGCCATCAACGCCGTGCACAGCGATCCGCCCACCGACTGGCATCAGGTCGTGGCGCTCTACGACCAGCTGCTGGCGATCACGCCGAGTCCGGTCGTGGCACTGCATCGCGCCGTGGCGGTCGCCGAAACGCGAGGACCGGAAGAGGCACTGCGCGAAGTGGAGGCGCTCGACCTCGACCGCTACCACCTGTTCCACGCCGTCCGCGCCGACCTGCTCCACCGGCTGGGCAGGGACCCGCGCGCGGCGCTGGAGGCCGCGCTCGACCTGGCGGAGCACCCGGCCGAACGCGACCTCCTGCGCAGGCGGCTAGGCCTTGCGACGGCGGATCAGCAGGACCGCGCCCACGAGCACGAGCAGCACGACCACGATCCACACCCAGGCGGGCACGCCACCGGATGACGGCGCGGTCGCCGGGGGAGCGTTCGTCACCGGCGCGCTCATCGTCACCGACGACGTCGTCGTCGGGGCAGCGGACGAGGTCTGCGCCACCAGGCTCACCGTGAAGGTGAACGTGCCGGAGATGACGTCACCGTCGTCGGACTGCGCCCGCCACGCGAGTGTGTGCGCCCCGGCGTGCGCGACCGCGTCGGCACCGACCGTCGCCGTGATCGTCTTGTCGACGGCGCGGGCCTGGCTCATCGGCCACTTCACGCCGTCGGGCCCGGTGATGGTGACCGCGTCACCGTCGGGCAGGCTGACGGTGTCGCTGAACGTCAGCTCGACCGTCTTGGGCGGGGCGTCGAGGGTCGCGCCGGACGCCGGGGTGCTGCTCTTGAGCTCGGCGTGGGCCTGCGCGGGGACGGCCACGGCCGTCGCGGCGAGCAGTGCCAGCACGAGCGCGCTGAAGTAACGCCTCACGCGCGCAGCGTAATGGTCAGCACAGCTCGAAGCGGGCCAGGTCCTCGAACCGCGGCCGGCCAGGTGCGCTCCGGTCCGCCACCAACGCGACGTGATCGGCGGTCCACTCGCCACTGATCGCCGCGCCGGCCGAATCGGACGGCACGCGGCCGCGTGCGATGACCACGTACGCCTGGAAGGGCTGGGGATGGGTGACGGGCACGATCGGTGAGGTCGCGGCGAACACCGCAGCGGCCAGGTCGTCCAGCCCGGACACCGGCACGCCGAGCCACTGCCCGATCGGCCTCGTCCGCGGTCCCAGCACGCACCTGGTGGCCGGTGCGCCGTCGAGCTCCTCGGCCAGCGCGTCGGCCAGGCCGGGCACCAGGCGGTCGGGCACGGTGCCGAGCGGCCGCACCTTGACCAGCCACTGCTCGGGCACCGACCACTGGATTCCCGGCGGCCGGTGCAGGGCCTGAAGCACCTCGACGATCTCCGATGGCGGCCACACGGCCACGGACAACCTCACACCTGCATTGTGTGATGGTTTGGTGACCGATGCAGTCGGGTAACCCGCGCCCGATCTGATCAACTCTGAGACCGAGGAGCGGTTTGGCGCGCGACCAGGCAGCGAGGGCGGGTGAGCCGGCGCATCTGCCGCTGGGCAGGCAGCGGCCGTCACTGGCGACCGTCCGGCGCTGGGTCCGGCTGGAGCTCACCGGGGAGCGACCGGAGTGCGTGGCCGACGTGTTGCTGGTGGTGAACGAGCTGGTCAGCAACGCCTACCGGTACACGTCCGAGCCGTCGTTCCTGAGAGTCGTGGTGGAGAAGGGCAGGATCCGGGTCGAGATCGCGCACGACGCCCTCGCCCGGCCGCCGTTGCGGAAGGTGTCCCGTCCGCAGCGCGGCTACGGGCTGGTGCTGGTCGCGCGGCTGTCGGATCGCTGGGGTGTCGACAGGGCGCACGGCGGCACCGTGGTCTGGGCCGACCTTCCCAGAGAGATGTGAGTGAAGTTCGGTGGGTTTCGATTCGCGCACTCCTGGGTACGGAACCAGCTGCCTTGAACGAACAGGGCACGGGGAGACGCTGATGGGTATCGCAGGACGGTCCGGAGAACGACTGGACCTCGTCCTACCAGAGGGAATGCTGCCGCTCGCAGACGTGCGGGCGCAGGTGCGGCGCCTCCTGCAGGGGATGCACGAGAACCTCGTGGTCGACGTGATGGTCGTCGCCACGGAGCTCGTGAGCAACGCCTACCACCACGCCGCACCACCGCGGCGGGCGCGCATTCTGCACCTGCCGGAACGCGAGGTGGTGCGGGTCGAAGTCGACGACGGGACCCCCGGCCGGTTCCCGCAGCTGGGGCGGATGGGGTTTCTCGGGCGCCGGCAGCGGGGGCTGTTGCTGGTCAACGGTTTGGCGCAGGTCTGGGGGCACAACCGGTTCCCGGACCTGAAGACGGTGTGGGCGGACGTGTCCACGGTCAGATGAGACCCTGGTCTAGCCCAACGCGGGCCTTCGTCGCGTGCCGGTGGCACGCTGAGGACATGAAGGGCTCTTAAGCGGTCGACCGGCGCACGACGTGATCGGCCCGCGGCAGGTGCATCGTGAGGTGCGCGCGATCGCCCCGCAGGACGACCCACGACCGTTCGACCGGAACGCCGCGGAAGTCGTGGGCCATCCACGCGATCGACAGCACCGGTGTGGCGGGCCTGATGTCGAGCATCCCGGCGATGCGCGGCGTGGCCAGGGCGGTGGTGCACCACGGGTGCAGCTCGCCGAAGCGGACCTTGTACCTGTCCACGAGGAACCTCCGCAGCGGCGCACCGCGGTCGTAGACCTCGGCGAGGCCGGGGAACTGGGAGGCGCGCAGGTACGTCGATCTGACGCCGATCGGCTCGTCCCCTCGGACGAGCACGGCCTCGACGTTGATCACGTCCTGCGCGCCGATTGTCCGCACGACGACCGACTCGCGGGTGGCGAGGTCCTGGACGAGGGCGTCGAGGCTCAGCCGGTGGACCTGCTTGCGGGGCGCGACGGCCGTGCCCTGACGCCCGGCCTTGCGGATCAGCTTGCCTTCGAGGACCAGCTCGTCCAGCGCCTTGCGGATCGTCGTGCGGGACATGCCGAACAGCTCGGCGAGCTCGCGCTCCGGCGGGAACGGCGTGTTGTCGGGCAGCTCGCTCAGCAGGTCGAGCAGCTTGGTCTTGGCCTGGTAGTAGCGCGGGATGGCGGACACACCCGGACGCTATTTCCGGCCGATAACCAGCGACTCACTGAGCTTCCAGCGCGTCCGGGATCGAGCCGATCTCCTGGTAGGTCGCGACGGCCTCCGCCCTGTTCCCGCTGAGGTGGGCGAGGGCGGCGTCCTTCCAGCGCGACCACGACACCTCCGCGAGGCACTCCGGCCCGTGTCCCGCGGCTTCGAGCACGATCGGCAGGCCAGCGCCGATCGGGCCGGTGATCTGCCGGCCTGGCAGCAGGGTGAGCAGCTCCTCCACGTCGACCGGTTCGCCGTCGAGCAACGCGATCCGCGCCCGCAGCACCAGCGGGTGCTGCAGTTCGCCGGGATGCGCCTTCGTCCTCGCGGTCTCGAGTGCTTTCGCGGCGTCCGCGCGGGCACCGCCGACATCGCCGGTCAGCAACCGGATGCGGCCGCGGATGGAGTAGAGGTAGGGCTGGCTGGGCGCGTTGGCGATGGACTCGTCGAGGTTGCCCAGCGCCTCGTCGTAGCGGCCTTCCCAGAACAGCTCGACGTAGCGCGACGAGTCGAGGAACGACAGCGAGAACTCGTCGCCGTGCCGCAGGGCCGCCACGCGTGCCTCGGCTCGGGCGGCCTTGCGCGCGCGGGAGTCGCCGAGCGTCGCGTACGCGGTGCCCAGGTTGATCAGGCCCAGGCTGTAGGAGAGCCCCGCGGCACGCCGTTCCGCGATGGCCTGGCGGATGTCGTCGATCCCCGCCGGATCACCCTTCTTCACCCTGGCGAGCCCCAGCGTCTCCAGCGCGACCGCCCGGTCCGGCCCGGTCGCGCCGGCCAGTGCCGCCCGTGCCGCGACGATCGCCTCGTCGGCCCTGGCCGCCAGGGTCAGCGAGTGGGCGGCGTGCGCCATGACGCCGTACGTCCGTTCGCTGGGTTCGGCCTTCGCCAGGAACTCCAGCGTGCGGTCGAGCTGACGCTGGGCCTGCAGGTGATCGCCCCGGTGGAAGCAGGCCCGCCACGCGGCCGCGGAGGCCTCCGCCGCGCCCGCGAAGTCGTTCCTCGCCAGGTGGAGGTCCACGGCCTCGGCGAGCTCCTCGGTGCCCTGGCTGTCCCACGCGAGGCTCGACCCGAGCAACGTCAGCAGCCCGGCCCGGTCCTCGTGGCCGGGCGGGCACACCGCGAGCGCGGCCTGGTAGGAGCGGACCGCCGTGCCGCGCGCGGCCAGCCCGGTCGCCTTGCGGCCCACCTCGGTGAGGGCCTCGCGGGCCTTGCGCCCGAGCACGTCGCACGGGCGCCCGGCGGCCTCGGCCAGCCACACCGCCTGCTGGAAGTGGTGTGCCAGCAGTGGAACGTGCTCCAACGGCAGCGCCTTGAGCCACTCCGCCGCGTGGTAGTGCTTCATGGCCTTGGTGGCGCGCGGCACCCGGTCGTAGGCGACGTCGCGCACCAGCACGTGGCTGAACGTGTACTCGGTCTCGCCGACGACGTTGCTGGTGGCGCTGCGCTTGAGGAAGTCCAGCTGCCGCAGCACTTCCAGGCACCGGGTGACCTCGGCGACGTCGCGTTCGGCGACGGCGGCGACCGCGCCCGGCCACACCGTCGCGCCGAGCACGGCCGCGTCCTGCAGCACGACCTTCTCCAGCGGTGGCAACGAGTCGAGCCGTGCGCCGATCACCGTCTGCACGGTGTCGGGCAGGGTGTTCTCGCCGCCGTCGCGGAGCATGCGCACGTACTCGCCGGCGAACAGCGGGTTGCCCGCCGAGTGCCGCAGCAGCTCCGGCAGGTCGGCCGTCACCCCGTGCCGGGTCGTCAGCATCTTGAGCAGCAGCGTGGTGTCCTCTTCGGACAGTGCGTCGAGCGCGATCACCTCGCCCCAGGCCGGTCGGCGTTCCAGCAGCTCCGGCCGTGCCGTGACGACCAGCAGCAGCGGCACGTCGTCGGCGGTGCCGGCGAGGCCGTGCAGGTGGTCCAGCAGCAGGTCGTCCGCCCAGTGCAGGTCCTCGACGACGACCACCAGCGGTTCGGCGGCGAGCTGCTCGACCAGCCGGCGCCACGCCATCAGCACGTCACCGCCCTGCGGGCTCACGCCGACCAGCGCGCACAGCTGCGTGACCAGCCACGGGTCGTCGCTGATCGCCTTGACCTTGGTCGTGACCACGTCCGGCGGGTCGGAGTCGAAGATGCCCGCGTGAGCGCGCACGATCTCCGCGAGCGGCGCGAACACGTCGTCGCGGCCGAACGGGGGAGTGCGGCCGGTCAGCACCCGGCGGCCCGCCGCGAACTCCCTGACCAGCCGGGACTTGCCCGTACCCGGCTCACCGACCAGCGTGATCAGCCGCGGCCGGTTCGCCCGCCGCACCTGCTCGTAGGCCTCGCACAACCTGGCCAGCTCGCCCGACCGGCCGACGAACGGCGTGTCGTCGCCGGCGGGCGTGAGCGTGCGGTCCGTCGCCGGGCACGTCCTCACCTCGCCCTCGGCGGCCTGGGCGACCTTGCGCAGCCCCGCGTCGAGCAACGTGCCGCTGACCTCCAGCCGGTCGCCGGACGTGACCAGCGCCGGGCCCGTGCACACCGCCGCCGCGGCCGGATGACGGCCGGTGATCTCGAACGCCGCGCGCACCGCCCGTGCCGCGTCGTCCTCGCGGCCGGCCGGGGCGCCGAACGCCGCGCAGACCGTCGACCCGAGCGTCGTGACGATCACCCCGCCGAGGTCCTCGATCGTCTCGCGGACCGCGGCCACCGAGGTCTCCAGCAGCTCGTCCGCGGCTTCGCCGGCGCCGGGCAGGTGCAGCCGCGCGACCAGCACGCTGACCTTCTTGCGTTCCAGCACAACGGGATTGCGCGCGGAGGTGAGCGCGAGCGACGGGTCCTGCGTCAGGATCGCCTGCTCCAGCGCCACCAGGTCGCGGCCGGGGTCGATGCCGAGCTCGGCCGCGAACCGCTCCCGGGCCGCGCGGAAGACGGCCAGCGCGTCGGCCTGCCGGCCGGACCGGTAGAGGGCGAGCATCAGCTGGCCCTGCAAACGTTCCCGGAGCGGATGGTCCTGCACGAGCGCTTCGAGCTCCGCGACGATCTCGCGGTGCCGCCCGCACGCCAGTTCGGCGTCGAACCGGTCCTCGATCGCGATCTCGCGCAGGTACGAGATCTCCACGAGCGCCGGCCACGTGACGCCGTCGGCCACCAGGTCCGCGAGCACCGGCCCCCGCCACAACGCGAGTGACTCCCGCAGGACCGCGGCCTTCTGCTCCGGTCCCGCGGCGGTGGCCGCCCGCGCCACGGCGGCACGGAACCGTTGCAGGTCAACGCGATCCGGTTCCGCGCGCAGCAGGTACCCCGGCTTGCGGGTCACCAGGTCGAGCCCGGCCTTGCGCAGCGCCGACACGACGTTGAGCAGGATCCCGCGCGCCGTCGGGGGATGACCGTCCGGCCACAACGCCTCGGTCAGCTCGCTGATCGACACCACCCTGCCCGCGTTGAGCAGCAGGAAACCGAGCGTGGCCCGGCGGGTGAACCCGCCGAGCCGCAGCTCGTGGCCGTCGACGCGGACCTGCAGCGGTCCGAGCACGTTGAACTCGACAGACATCGGTCCGGACCATACCGCCGGTGTCTGTGAGTCGGCTGTGCGTCACTGCACCAGACGGACGCCCTCGTGCCGTGCCCGGTCGAACAGCGTCGTGCCCCGGTGCTTGAGGTGGAGGTCGAAGAACGCGGCCAGGTAGTCGTGCTGAGCCCTGAGCGCGTCCTGCGGGTCGATCGTCCCGATGAGACTCGCGCGGCGCTCCGGCGAGATCTGCGCGATCTGCGGCACGGACCACTGCAGGTCGCTGAAGCCGAGGTGCGCGCCGTCGTCCAGGTGCACGTCCCGCTTCCAGCCGCGCTGGTTGGGCCAGAAGTCGGCCCACGTCCTGGTGAGGCTCGTGTCGGCGTGCGAGAGTTCGCGTTCGCCCAGATCGCCGCCGAACAGCAGGAACGGCCGGTCAAGGCCCTTCGTGACGACGTCACCGGGCGCGTAGGTGCCACCGTCGCCGGTGTGCTCCATCGCGCCGTCGATGTTGACGCCCGCGTCGAACCGGCGGTCGTGGACCATCGTCTCGCCCGCCGTGTAACCGCCGTAGGAATGCCCGGCGATGCCCACGCGGCCGGTGTCCGCCCACCTGTGCAGGCGCGGAAGTTGTGTCAGCACGAATCGCATGTCGGCGACTCGCGCGTCGATGGCCTTCTTCATCGTTTCCGGTCCGGCGTCCTGCATCAGACCCCACTCGATGCGCTTGCCGGGGAACTCCACAGCCGCGGTCTCGTGCGTGTGGCTCACCGTCACGACGACGTAGCCACGGCTCGCCAGGTCGTCGGCGACGCCCGCGTAGAACTCGCGCGGCGACTGCAGGCCCGGCGAGAACAGCACTACCGGCCACCTGGTCTTGATCGGTGGAGCGTCTGCGCGGGCTTGCCGCTTCGTGCCGGACCAGTCGACGGTCCCGGCCGGGATGCCGAGGTAGGCCGGGCTGGAGATGATCGGGTCGATGGCCGTCGCGAGGCCTTCGGTGAGCCAGGGCGCCTGCTGCCCGCTGCGGTGGGCCGGGTAGCTGACGGTCACCATCAGTTCCCGGTTCTTCGTGGGCTGCCACGGGTCCGCGCGTGTGGAATCGGTCAGGTGGGCGTCGAACGTGCCGACCGGGAAAGGCCCGGTGAGCTGCGGTGACACCAGGGTCGAGGCGGTCAGGACGGCCGCCAGCAACGTTTGCATGATGATCTCCCCCTTCCCGCGCCAGCCTCGCAGGCGCCCGCTGAGAGGGGACTGAGAGCTTGTGGCCGTGGTGATCCGGTGCCAGGTTGGTTGTTGACGTACCGACTGGTCCTCTGGGTGGGGAGATCACGGATGCGGCGGACAACGGTGTTCGGCCTGCTGGCGGTGTGCGGACTCGTGGCGGGATGCCTGGGGCAGACGCAGGGCGGTGATCAGGCGCGCAACGCCGATGCCAAGGAGATCACGCTGACCATCGTCGCCAACGCGGCGGCGGGCGGGAAGAACGCCCGCGGCGCCAACTGGTTGCAGAACTGGGTGATCCCGAAGTTCACCGAACTGCAGAAGGCGAAGGGCGTCACGGCGACCATCAGGTTCGAGCAGAACGGCGCCGGGGACGAGGACTACAAGACCAAGGTGGCGCTGGACCTCAAGACCGGTGGCGGCGGCGACATCATCGAGATCGACGGCATCTGGCTCGGCGAGTTCGCGCAGGCCGGGCAGATCAAGCCGCTGAACGAGGTGGTCGGCGACACCACCTGGGACGGCTGGAACCAGATCCCCAAGGCCGTGCAGGGGCTCGGCGAGTTCGACGGCAAGCGGTACGGCGTGCCGATGGGCACGGACGGGCGCGTGCTGTTCTACAACAAGAAGCTGTTCGCGCAGGCCGGGTTGCCCGCGGACTGGCAGCCCAGGTCGTGGCAGGACGTGCTCGACGCCGGCGCTCGGTTGAAGGCGCTGCCCGATGTCACACCGTTGCAGCTCAACGCCGGTACCGCGATGGGCGAGGCGACGACGATGCAGGGCGTGCTGCCCGCGTTGGCCGGCACCGGCAGGCCGATCTACGAGAACGGCAAGTGGCAAGGGGATTCGGCTCAGCTCAAGGACGTCCTCGGGCTCTACCGGAAGATCTACGGCGGTGGGCTCGGCGATCCCGTGCTGCAGCAGGAGGCCAAGGGCCGCGACCGGTCGTTCCAGCTGTTCAGCCAGAACCGGATCGGCGTGCTGCTGGAGGGCGACTACTTCTGGCGCTCGGTGGTGGAACCCCGCAACGGCGTGGCGAAGATGGCCGACCGCGACACCGCCGTGGGCTGGGCTCTGGTGCCGGCGCAGCGGCCCGGCTCGGGGGTGGGCGGGCAGGACTTCGTGAGCATGTCCGGTGGTGGCGTGCGGGTGATCAACCCCAACACGAAGTACCCGAGGCAGGCGTGGGAGTTCCTGCGGTTCCTCAACTCCGCCGAGGCGGTGAAGGAGTCGCTCGCCGGGACCGCGCAGCTCACCCAGCGCCAGGACGTCAACGACCAGGTGCTCAAGGGCGACCCGATGCTGACGTTCGTCGCGGAGGAGGTCCTGCCGATCACCCGCTACCGGCCGGGGCTCGCCGACTACCCGAAGGTGTCGGCGGCGCTGCAACAGGCCACCGCCGATGTGGTGGCGGGCAAGAGTCCGGACGACGCGGCACGTGCGTACCGCGAGGCGCTGGTGAAGGCGGTCGGTGAGGGCAACGTTGGATAGCTCCGGGCTGGGGGTGCGGCGCGCGGTCGCGTTCGTGGCGCCCGCGCTGGTGCTGATCGGGGTCTTCCTGGTGTTCCCGGCGCTCTGGACGCTCTACATCGGCATCACGGACTACCAGCTGACCGGACCCGCGGCGGCCCACCCGCGCGTGGTGGGGCTGGACAACGTCGTCAACGCCGTGCGCGACCCGTTGTTCACGAACTCGGTGTGGCTGACGGCGTTGTTCGTGCTGGGGTCCGCGGTGGTCGGGCAGAACGCGCTCGGCTTCGGGCTGGCGTGGCTGCTGCGCACGGTCCGGCCGGGGCTGCGGCGGACCGTCGAGGGGCTCGTGCTGCTGTCGTGGATCCTGCCGGGCACGGTCGTGGCGTACCTGTGGTTCGCGGTGCTCAGCCGCGACACCGGCACGCTCGGCCTGCTGCTCGGGTCGCCGCGGACGGCCTGGCTGGTGCAGTACCCGATGACCAGCCTGATCGTCTTCAACGTGTGGCGCGGCACGGCGTTCTCGATGCTGCTCTACACCTCGGCGCTGGCCGCGGTGCCGCCGTCGCAGCTGGAGACCGCGCGGCTGATGGGGGCGTCGGCGTGGCAGACGGTGCGGGACGTGGTGTTCCCGCACATCCGCGGGCACGTGCTGACGAACACCCTGCTGATCAGCCTGTGGACGGCCAACGACTTCACGCCGTTCCTGCTGACCGCTGGCGGGCCGAACCACGAGTCCGAGGTGCTGCCGGTGCTGATCTACCGGCAGGCGCTGGAGAGCGGGCAGCTCGGGTACGCGTCCGCGATGTCGTTGCTGCTGCTGGTGGGCAACCTGGCGATCGCCCTGGTGTACCTGAGGTTGCTGCGGAGGCGCGCATGAGTCCTCTGTGGATCGTCCGCAGGATCGGACTCTACGTGCTGATCGCGGTCGTGCTGGCGTTCTTCGCGGTGCCGATGCTGTGGCTCGCCTCGGCGCCGTTCGACGCGAAACCCGGTCTGGGGCTGAGGTGGCCGGACTGGACGCCGGCCAACGTCACGGCGACGTTCGAACACCCGTACGCGCTGACGTCGTTGGTGAACTCGTTGGTGCTGTGCGTGATCGCGACCGTCGTGACGACGGTGCTGGCCGCGCTGGCGGCCTACGCGTTGTCGCGCGTGCGGATCCCCGGCCGGGACCTCCTGCTGTACCTGCTGTTGCTGCTGTCGAGCGTGGTGACCGGCACGGCCGCGATGGTGCCGATCTTCGTGATGATGCTGCAGCTCGGCCTGATCAACTCGCGGTTCGGCACGGCGCTGGTCATCGCGGGTGGCATGCTGCCCGCGGCGATCTTCATCCTCAAGGACTTCATGGACGCCGTGCCGCGCTCGTACGAGGAGTCGGCGCGGGTGTTCGGCGCCTCACCGCGCCAGGTGCTGGGCCACGTCGTGCTGCCGGTCGCGCGGCCAGGGGTGGCCACGATCTTCGTGTGGGCGTTCGTCAACGCCTGGGGCAACTTCCTGCTGCCGTTCCTGCTGCTGCGCGACGTCGGCCGGCAGCCGGCGGCGGTGCTGCTGCGCACCCTCTACGACGAGGGCGGCAGCGCCGACCTGACGGTGATCCCGGTGTTCTCGCTGCTGTACTCGATCCCGGTGGTCGTGCTGTACCTGTTCGTGAACAGGCGGTACGGGTTCCGGTTCCACGGAGGCATCAAGAGCTGATGGCGGGCATCACGATCGCCGGTCTGTCCACGGTCTACCCCAACGGGGTGCGGGCGGTCGACTCGCTCGACCTCGACGTTCCCGACGGTGAGCTGTTCGCGTTGCTCGGACCGTCCGGCTGCGGCAAGACGACCCTGCTGCGCACGATCGCGGGTCTCGAAGGCGCCTCGGAGGGGACGGTCGGCATCGGTGCGCGGGACGTCACGCGGTTGCCGCCCGGTGACCGCCGGGTCGCGATGGTGTTCCAGGACTACGCGCTGTTCCCGCACATGACCGTCGCGGAGAACATCGCCTACCCGTTGCGGGTGCGGGGCGCGGCGAAGTCCGTGCAGCGGGAGACCGCCGTGCGCACGGCCGACGGCCTGAGCCTCGGCGGGTTGCTGGATCGCCGCCCCGGCCAGCTCTCCGGCGGTCAGCAGCAACGGGCGGCGCTGGCCCGCGCGGTCGCCGCGTCCGCCGAGGTGCTGCTGCTGGACGAGCCGCTGTCCAATCTGGACGCTCGACTGCGGTTGGAGGCGCGGACGTTCCTGAAGAGGCTGCAGCGCGAACTGGCGCTGACGACCGTCTTCGTGACGCACGACCAGGCCGAGGCGCTGGCGCTGGCCGATCGGATCGCGGTCATGGACGCGGGACGGATCCGGCAGCTCGGCACGCCGCGCGAGGTCTTCCAACGGCCGGCGGACACGTTCGTCGCGAACTTCATCGGCTCGACGCCGATGAACCTGGTGCCGCGCGGTGCCGAGATCATCGGTGTGCGGCCCGAGTACCTGGCGCCCGCCGCGGAAGGGCTGTTCACCGGTTCGGTGTCCATTGTGGAGAACCTCGGCGTGACGTCGCTGGTGACGCTGGACTGCGGTGAGGACCAGATCGGCTACGTCGTGCCGGAGGACCGCGAACCCGAGGTCGGCACCACGGTGACCGTCACCGCCCCCGCTGCCCGCGTGCTGCGCTACGACCAGGAGACCGGCCTACTCGTGAGGTGAGGAGATGTTCCAGACCGACGGTTACGAGACGTACGGCGACCTGCTGGCCCCGGCCAGGTTCGAGGCCCTGGCCCGGCACTTCGACCGCAAGCTGGCGGCCCTGCCGGCGGGAGAGCGGCCGGAGCACATGGACGTGCCGCACCTGACCGATCCGGCGCTGTTCGAGTGGCTGCTCGACCCGGACGTGCTGGACCTCGTCGAGTCGCTGATCGGCCCGGACATCGCGCTGTTCTCGTCGCACTTCATCTGCAAGCCCGCGGGCGACGGCAAGCCCGTGCCGTGGCACCAGGACGCGCACTTCTGGCGCGACACCATCGACCCGCCGGGCGACGCGATCACCGTGTGGCTCGCGATCGACCCCTCGACGGTCGAGAACGGCTGCCTGCGGGTGATTCCCGGCAGCCATCTCGCGGCCGTGGAGCACACGGGTGGAGCCGACCCGTTCTTCAACCAGGAGACCTCGGTCGACGAGTCGCGCGCGGTCGACGTGGAGCTGGAGCGCGGCGCGTGCAGCGTGCACTCGGCCATGCTGGTGCACGGCAGCCCGCCGAACCGCAGCACGACCCGGCGCTGCGGCTACACCATGCGGTACATGCCGACGACGGTTCGCTTCCTGAAGTCCGGCGAACATCGGATCTATCTCGCTCGCGGCCGGGACCACGTCGGCAACACCTACGCGCCCGTGCCGTGGTCCGGTCCAGCTTGATCGATCCTCCACCTTGACCGGCCAGTGGACCGGCCATAGCGTACGGGAAAGCGCTTTCCGACCCAGGGGGCTTCGTGAAACCGGTTTCGGGGGACCGTTGGCGTGGTGTGGTCGAGCGGACGTGGCGTCCCGTCGCGCTGCTCGCCGCCTGCCTCGTGAGCTGGCACCTCATCACCGCCACGGGCCTGGTCGAGGCCTACCTGGTGCCGTCGCCAGGCCGCACGTTCGAGCTGCTCGTGGACAAGTGGTCCTACCTTTCGGCGCACACCTGGGTGACCACGTACGAGACGATCCTCGGCTTCGCCATCGCGGGCGTCCTCGGCGTCCTGGTCGCGGTCGCCATGGTCTGCTCCAGGACGGTCGAGAGCACGGCCTACCCGATCCTGCTGTTCGCGCAGGTCATCCCCAAGATCGCGATCGCGCCGCTGTTCGTCGTGTGGCTCGGCTTCGGCTTCGAGCCCAAGGTGGTCGTGGCGGTGCTGATGGCGTTCTTCCCGGTCGTGATCTCCACCGTCACCGGTCTGAAGTCGGTCGACGCCGAGATGCTCGAACTCGCCGCCACGATGGGCGGTGGCCCGGTCAGGACGTTCGTGAAGATCCGCTTCCCGGCCGCCCTGCCGCACCTGTTCGCGGGCCTGAAGGTCGCCGTCACGCTGGCCGTCACGGGTGCCGTGGTCGGCGAGTTCGTCGGCTCGAACGAAGGCCTCGGCTACGTGATCCTGCAGGCCAACGGCAACCTGGACACCCCGATGCTGTTCGCCGGCCTGATCGTGATCTCGGTCGTCGGCATCCTGCTCTTCCTCCTGCTCGACCTCGCCGAACAGCTGGTGCTGCCGTGGCACTCCAGCAGGCGTGGCGCCGCCGTCACAACCCTTCTCGCGAAAGGCGGATCATGAAGAGACTGTTCGCAGGTCTTCTCCCCGCGTTGCTGACGGTTGCGGCCTGCAGCGGCGGTTCGTCTGATGCCGATGGCGCGGCGAAGGAGGTCACCCTCACCCTCAACTGGTACCCGTACGGCGAGCACGCGCCGTTCTACTACGGCGTCAAGCAGGGGATCTTCGACAGGCACGGCATCAAGCTGAAGATCCAGGCGGGCCAGGGCTCCGGCAAGACCGTCCAGGCCACGGGCGCGGGCCAGACCGACTTCGGCTGGGCCGACACGTCCGCGCTCGCCACCGCCGTGGAGCAGGGCGTGCCGGTGAAGAGCGTCGGCGTGTTCCTGCAGACCACGCCCGCGTCCGTGCAGTTCTTCACCGAGAAGAACATCAGCAGGCCCGCGGACCTCAAGGGCAAGTCGGTCGCCACGACCGCCGGTGACGCGCTGACCAAGACCTTCCCCGCGTTCCTCAGGCAGAACGGCATGCAGGAGTCCGACGTCTCGATCCAGAACATCGACCCGGCGGGCAAGATGGCCGCGGTGATCTCCGGCCGCACCGACGTGCTGCTGGGCTTCGCGTCCGACCAGGGGCCGACGATCAAGGAGAAGTCCGGCAAGGAGGTCGGGTACCTGCGGTTCTCCGAGTTCGGCCTCAACTACTTCAGCAACGGGCTGCTGACCTCGAAGACGATGCTGCAGAAGGACCCCGAGCTGGTGAAGAAGATGGTCGCGGCCACGCAGGAGGCGTGGAGCGCGGCCGAGAAGGCGCCGGAGGCCGCGGCCGAGTCGATGAAGGGCGCCGCCGAGCAGCTGCCGTCGCCGGCGGTGGTGCTGGAGCAGTTCAGGACGACGCTGACGTTGCTGCACACCGATGCCACGAAGGACAAGGCGCCGGGCGTCAACACCGCGGACGACTGGAAGAAGACCATCGACACGTTCCAGAAGACCGGCATCATCAAGCAGGCCGCGGAACCTTCGGCCTACTGGGAAGAAAGCGCGGCCCCCAAAGGATGAGCACCACTTCGGCGGTCGCGGTCAACGACGTCTCCGTGCGCTTCCACTCGAAGCGCACGGAGGTCACCGCGATCGAGAGCGTGTCGCTCGACGTCGCGCCCGGCGAGTTCGTGTCGATCGTCGGGCCGTCCGGATGCGGCAAGTCGACGTTGCTGAAGCTGGTGTGCGGCCTGCTGAAACCGTCGTCGGGCACGGTGACGCTGCTGGGCGAGCAGGTGCGCGGGCCGCGGCACGACATCGGGTTCGTGTTCCAGCGGGCGGCGTTGCTGGAGTGGCGTTCGGCGCGCCGGAACATCCTGCTGCAGGCCGAGATGCGCGGCATGGACCGAGCCGAGGCGGGCAGGCGGGCCGGCGAGCTGATCGAGATGACCGGGCTCTCGGGGTTCGAGAACGCCCTGCCGCACGAGCTGTCCGGTGGCATGCAGCAGCGCGTGGCGTTGTGCCGCGCGCTGCTGCACCGGCCGCGCGTCCTGCTGATGGACGAACCGTTCGGCGCGCTGGACGCGTTGACGCGCGAGCAGATGAACGTCGAGCTGCACCGGGTGTGGCGGGAGACCGGCACGACGGTGCTGCTCGTGACGCACTCGATCGCGGAGTCGGTGTACCTGGCGAACCGCGTGATCGTGCTGACGCAGCGGCCCGCGCTGGTCAAGGAGGTCATCGACGTCGGCCTGCCCGCCGGGCGCGACTACTCCGCGACGATGGCCCGGCCGGAGTTCGCGTCGGCGACCGCGCACATCCGCGACCTGCTGGGGGCGGCGACCGGGCACGAATGACAGGACTTGACCGAACCCTTGTGACCGCTGTCACCCGTGGGTAAAGTCGGGCGGGCCGCCGCGTGGAAAGCGCTTTCCGCTGCCGTGCTGCCACGGCCTGGCCCACAGGGTGGTGGGGATGTACAGACGGTTGTCTCGTTTGACGGTCACAACCTTCGTGCTCTCGGCGTTGTTCGTGCCCGTCGCGCCGGCCCGGGCGGACGTGCCGATCGCCGACCCGTTGCCCACGCCCGGCACGTCCGGCATCGGCCTGGAGCTCACCGAGGTCGCGCAGCTGCCGCAGTCCACGCCCGTGCTGCCGCCGACCGACGCCCGCCTGCGCCGCTACAACAGGATCAACTACCTCGGCGAGGTGCCCGACGGTTCCGGACGGCTCTTCGTACCGGACATGAACGGCAAGCTCTACCTGCTCGACCACGGCGTGCAGCACGCGTACCTGGACCTGGGTGCCGCGGTGGGGCCCGACTTCCACGACCACAAGGGCCTGGGCAGCGGCTTCGGGTTCGCGGCGTTCCACCCGGACTTCCGGCGCAACGGCAGGTTCTACACCGTGCACACCGAGGCCGGCACCGCGCTGACGTCGAAGAAGCCGGACCTGTCGTCACCGCCGGACATGCAGGTGCACGGCGTGATCACCGAGTGGACCGCGTCCGACCCTGCCGCCGACGTGTTCGCCGGCACGCATCGCGAGATCCTGCGCGTGGGTTACGCGTCGTTCATCCACGGGTTCCAGGAGATCGGCTTCAACCCGAACGCGCACTGGTGGGACGAGGACTTCAACCTGCTCTACGTCGCGTCCGGTGACGGCGGCATCGGCGTTCAGTCGACCGTGCCGCAGGACTTGTCGGTACCGCAGGGCAAGATCCTGCGCATCGACCCGGCCGGCCACAACGGCGTGAACGGCCGGTACGGCATCCCGCGCTCGAACCCGTTCGTGCGCGAGGAAGGCGCGCTGGGCGAGATCTACGCGTACGGCATGCGCGACCCGTACCGGTTCAGCTGGGACTCCGGCGGTTCGCACAAGATGTTCCTCGGCCACATCGGGGAGAAGGCCGTCGACTCCGTCTACGAGGTGCGCAAGGGCGCCAACCTGGGCTGGAGCGAACGCGAGGGCTTCTGGGAGTTCCGCCGCGGCGACCCGTCCTGCGGTGTGTTCCCGCTGCCCGCGGACGACGCGAAGTACGGCTACACCTATCCCGTCACGGCGTTCGACCACAACCGCCTCGCCACCGCGCGACCGTGCGCCGACAGCGGCAACGCGCTGATGGGCGGCTTCGTCTACCGCGGCGCGAAGATCCCTTCGTTGCGCGGCAAGTACATCTACGGCGAGGGCGTGAAGGGGCTCATCTACTACGCCGAGGAACGCGAGATGCGTCTCGGCGAACCGATGGCCGCCACGCGCGAAATGATGGTCTACGCGGACGGTCAGCTGACCACGATGAAGGCGCTGGTCAACGACCCGAACCGGGTCGACCTGCGGTTCGGCCGGGACGCCGCCGGCGAGCTCTACGTGCTGGCCAAGGCGAACGGCAAGATCTGGAAGGTGACCGGGGCGCGCACGTTCGCCTCCTGCCGGTCCGGCCACGACTTCGTCGCCGGGGCCACGGGTGCGCGGTCGTGGGAGCCCGTGACGCCCGCGCTGTGGCAGTTCCCCGGCCGTGAGGTCGTGCTGGCCCAGCCGGGTGCGCCGCGTCCCGGCCCGCGCCGCCCGTTCGAGTACGCGGTGCTGAAGAAGGGACCGGAGTTCGGCTCGGTGCAGCTCGACGCGTCCGTGCGCCTGGACACCCCGGTGTCCGAGTCGAACCGGGACGTCATCATCGTGTTCGGCTACCGGTCCGACACCGAGTTCTACTACGCGCATCTCTCGTCCGACAACAAGATCTACCCGCACAACGGCATCTTCGTCGTCAACAACGCCGACCGCCTGCGGCTGGACCACCAGTGGGACGCCGCGCGGTCCGTCGGCGCACCACCCGCGGTCAGCGACACGGCGTGGCACCACGTGCGGGTCAAGCAGTGCGCCGACTCCGGCGAGATCGCCGTGTACCTGGACGGTTCCCCCTATCCGCTGATGACCGCCGTGGACAGGACGTTCCCGTCCGGCCGCGTCGGCTTCGGTTCGTTCGACAACATCGGCAGGCTGCGCGACCTGCGCGTGCACGGCAAGGGAGTGCGGTGATGAGACGACTGTTCGTCCTCGGTGTGGCAGCGGCGTTCTGCGTGGGCCTCGCCGCACCGGCACAGGCCACGTTCGGCACGGTCCTGCCGACCCTGACCCGCAACCTGGTGTCGTACTACGACTTCGAACACCCGGTGCGCGGCGACAAGACCCTCGAACAGGACGGCGGCCGCTCCGGCACCAGGTTGTCGCTGATCAACGGCGGCGCCGACATGCGCGTGCGCGACGGCGCTTTCCGGCGCAGCCGGAACTCGTTGCAGCTCAAGCAGGTCAACCCCACCGTCGCCGGCAACGACGACTGGAAGGCCGGGCTCTACAGCGAGTCCGGCGTGCCATCACTGCACGCCTTCAACGGCACCCGCGAGGCGTCGATCATGGGCTGGGTGAAGATGACGGGCCAGAACCCCGCCCCGAACTCGAACTCGGCCGACCCGAACGACTTCTACGGCGCGATCGGCCTCGCCGGCGTGCTGTCCGGCGACTCCAACGGCCACGCGGTGCGAGCCCTGCTGGAGCTCATCCAGGTCGACGGCGAACTGAAGCTCGTCGCGCTCGGGCGGCGGATCGACGGCGGCGACTCGCAGACGTTCGCGGCGACCGAGGACTGGCAGAAGCTGCTGCCGCAGGACGAATGGGTGTTCCTGTCGGCCACGTTCGACTTCGACACCGGCGCGATGCTCCTGTACCGCAACGGAAAACCGCTGGCCGGCAGGTACGTCGTCACCGGCGACCCGTGGCGGCTCGAAGGCGCGCCCGAGCCGGACCTGGCCTCGCCCACCGACCCGCGCGGGATCAAGATCGGCGGCAGCTACCCGCAGAACACCCGCGAGGGCAACGCGTGCAACTGCCGGATGGACAGCCTGATGTTCCTCGACCGCGTCGCGCAGCCGTGGGAGGTGAACCTGCAGTACCACTGGATGAGGGGCTGATCCCGTCAGAGCGTCGCGAGCCGGACCGCCTTCGCCATCGCCTCGAACCCCTTGTCACCGGGGTGCAGGTGGTCGCCCTGGTCGTAGTCGGGCCGGATCCGCTGCGGATCGGACGGATCGCGGATCACCGCGTCGAAGTCCACGACGGCGTCGAAGCCCGCGCCGGTGCGGATGAACACGTTCACGGCCTGCCGCACCGACTCCAGCTCGTCGGTGTAGCTGTTCCAGCCCTTGAACGGCGTGATGGTCGCGCCGATCACGCGCAGGCCGCGGTCGTGCGAGCGGGCGGCGATCTGCTTCAGCGCGGCGATGATCTTCGCCGGGTCGGTCTCGTGCGGGGTCTGCTGGATGTCGTTGATGCCCTCGAAGACGATGACCGTGCGGACGCCGGACTGGGTGAGCACGTCGCGGTTCAGCCGCGCCAGGGCGTTCGGGCCCGCCGATCCGCCGTCGAGCAGCAGGCGGTTGCCGCTGATGCCCGCGTTCAGCACGCCCAGGCGGGTGTTGACGCGGTCGGCGAGCTGGTCGGGCCAGCGGAGGTTCGCGCCCCAGGTCGAGTTGGCACCGTCGGTGATCGAGTCGCCGAGGGCCACGACGGCACCGCGCAACGTCGAGGAGCGGACGTCGACGCCGGAGAGGTAGTGCCAGGCCGTGGTGCGTTCGCGGAAGGCGGCGGACGACTCGTCGGCCGTGTGGTCGCCGTCGCGGGTGAAGTAGGAGTTCTGCATCGTGAGCTGGTGGTGGGTGACCGGGCCGCCCGGCGACGGGGTGAAGACGCTGACCAGGAGGTCGGAGTCGGCCGGGACGGTCAGGGCCACGCCGTCGCTCACCACGTCGGCGCCGGGTGGGGCGGTGATCGACGGGGAGCCGCCGAACGTCAGGGTGCGCATCGTGCCGGGCAACGCGGTGGGGGTGTCCGGGCCGGCCGCGCGGGCCACGGTCACGGCGCCGAACTGGATCGGCGTGCGGCCGTAGGCGTTGGAGAGGCGGACGCGGAGCTCACGGCCGCCCGCGCTGACGTGCACGATGTTGCGGATCGAGAAGTTCGGGTAGCCGTTGTCGGTGCCGGGGACGGCCGACGACGGTGCGGCGGCCCAGGTGCCGACCCAACTCGCGGGTGCGGCTTGGGCCGGTGCGGCTGCCGCCACGAACAACGCCACTGCCAGCAGGAAGCGTGTCATGCACTCGACCTTGGCAGCGCTCTCGCGGGCGCGCTAGCCGCCGATCTTCGGATCTGGGTTGCGTCCGGCAAGGGCTTAGGCTGCGGGCTGTGTGGAACGGGGCTGAGTACCAGCGCAGGTTCGACGAGCTCGCCGAGTCGGGCGTGGACGTGCACGGCGAGGCGGCGTTCGTGCGCGCCTACGCGCCGAAGACCGTGCTGGACGCGGGCTGCGGCACCGGGCGAGTGGCGATCGAGCTGGCCAGGCACGGCATCGAGGTCGTCGGCGCGGACGTCGACGAGTCGATGCTGGCGCACGCCCGCGAGCAGGCACCGGACCTCACCTGGGTGCGGTCCGACCTGGCCGAGCTCGACCTCCGGCGCACGTTCGACGTGGTCGTCATGGCGGGCAACGTGCCGTTGTTCACCGCGCCGGGTACGCAGGACCGGCTGGTGGCGGGGGTCGCCCGGCACGTGGGCAAGGTGCTCGTCGCCGGGTTCAGCCTCGACCGCGGGTACACGGCAGAGGAGTACGACGAGCACTGCGCACGGGCCGGGCTGCGGCTCGCCGAGCGGTTCGCCACCTGGGACCGGCAGGAGTTCCGCGGCGGCGACTACGCCGTGTCGGTCCACCTGGCCTGACCTGGGCTCACCCCCGCGCGTTGACGTGCAGCGCGAGTGCGGTGCCCGCTCCCAGCGTGGCGGTGAACCTGCCGGACGAGTCGACCGTGACGCGGACGCAGCCGTTCTCCTGCACGTTGCAGTAGGTGCCGGCGGGCAGCGAGGTCTGGAACGTCTGCGTCACCGCGAAGGTCTCCCGGTTGATCGCGACGAAGCCCTTGTTGCCGCGGCCGAACGCGATGGCCTGGTAGCCGTTGTCCCACCAGTTCGTCACGTCGGTGCCGGCGACGGTGTTGCGGAACGCGACCATGTTCGCGATCTGCGTCCACACGTGCTGGCACTTCCAGCCGCTGAAGCACACCGAGTTGCCGGGAGGGCCCGCGTCCTTGTCGGTGAACTCGTAGCCCGAGTACACCTGCGGCGAGCCGTAGTTCCAGGCGAGCATGAACACGTTGGCCAGCGTGTAGGTCGAGTTGTCCTTGTACGACAACGTGGAACCGTTGCGCTCGGTGTCCCAGTTGTCGACGAACGCCCTGGCCTGGCCGCTGGGCAGGTAGCCCCACGACTGGCCGAACGTGCGCAGGTAGGCGAGCCGTTCGCTGAGGAAGATCCGCTTCAGGTCGTAGGCGTAGCGGAACTCGTCCACGTCACCGGAACCGGTGTACTCGCCCGGCTGCACGGCTTCACCGGCACCGTAGATGACCTCGTGCACCCAGAAGACGTTCGGGTCGGTCAGCTTGGCCTTGATCGCGGCGAGGTCGGCGGCGGCGATGTGCTTGGCCGCGTCGATCCGGAACCCGTCCACGCCCATGCCGATCAGCCGGTTCAGGTAGCCGGCGATCGCGCCGCGCACGTAGTCGCTGCCGGTGTCGAGATCGGACAGCTGGACCAGTTCGCAGTTCTGGACGTTGGACCGGTCCTGGTAGTTCGTGATGGCCGTGCGGCACGAGTGGAAGTCCCAGTCGCTGTACAGGCCGGGGTAGTTGTACTTCGAGTAGCTCGAACCGCCGGTGCCGGTGCCAGATCCGGCGCTCATGTGGTTGACCACCGCGTCGGCGATGACCTTGACGCCCGCCTGGTGGCAGGTGGTGATCATGTTCCGGAACGCGGTCTCGTCACCGAGGCGGCCGGCGACGGAGTAGCTGACCGGCTGGTAGGAGGTCCACCACTGGGGGCCCTGGACGTGTTCGGTGGCAGGGGACACCTCCACGTAGCCGTAGCCCTTGGGGCCCAGCACGCCGGTGCACTCCGAGGCCACTCGGGTGAACGGCCACTGGAACAGGGTGACGGTGACGTCCTTGTTGCCCGGTGGTGCCGCAAAAGTTTGCACAGGTGCGCACAGGCCGGTGACCAGGACGGCCACCAGCAGGGCGCGAAGAGCCGAGGAAACCACGTTGTCTCCTTGCCGCAGGGATGCTTCACCCGGTCGTACCAGCCGGTGGCGTCCGCCGGGAGGGGTTGCAAGAACTTTCGGGCCGAATTCGTCCGGCCGGTCCACAGTGGAATGCCGGTGATTCGCACGTGTCCGCGCGCTCGCGGGCGCTACGGTAGCGGCGTGACGTCGTGGCTCGATGTGATCAACTACGTGCGGCTCCGGTACGAGGTGCTGGAGGAGACCGCTGACTGGTTGCGCTTCCGGCTGGACCTGGCCGGTGAGCGGACTCAGCAGGTGTCCGTGCACCACCTGCCCGACCTGGACGGCCAGGAGTGGGTGGAGATCTCCTCACCCGTCGGCCGGGCCGACGAGGTCGACCTCCGCCGGTTCCTGGAGCTGGCCGGCGCGCCGGAGCTCGGTGGTGCGGCGGTCGTGGACGGCCTCGCGCTGCTCAAGCACACGGCGCCGCTGGAGGACCTGAGCATCCGCGAGGAGTTCGAGCGGCCGCTCACCCTGCTGGTCGCCCGTGCCGACGCGATCGAGCACGAGCTGACGAGCGGCGACGACTTCTGACGGGGCCTGCCTGCTTCAGGCCAGCAGCTTCGCGGCCGCCCACGTCACCGCGTCGGCCGTCGCGGTCGGGGAGCCCGACGGCTGCATCACGTGGCTGAGCACGTGCCGGACGATCAGGTCGATCGCGATGTCCAGCTCGTGGCCGCCGAGTGACAGCGCGTAGGTCCGCAGGCATCGCGACACCACGGCCTTCGCCGCGTCCAGCAGGCCCTCGGTGTGGGTGGTGAGCAACGGCAGGAGTTCGGTGTTCGCGCCGTGCGTCGCGGAGACCACGGCGTGCAGCAAGGCGTTGCCCTGCGCGAGTTCCAGCACGTTCCGCACGGCCGCGCGGATGGCTTCGAGCACGTCGCCGGGGTGTTCGTCGAACGCGGCGGTGACCACGGTGAGGAAGCGGTCGAGCTCGGCGAGCACGACCGCTTCGGCCAGCTGGGGCTTGGCACCCACCTCGTTGTAGACGGTCTGCCGGCTCACGCCCAGCTCGGCGGCCAGGCGCGCCATGGTGACGGCCTGCCAGCCCTGGTCGGTGATGAGCTTGGCGGTGACCGACAGGATCGCGTCGCGCAGTGGTGTCATGGGGCTCCGATGGGTGCGAAGTCGACCTTTTCCCGCACTCCGCAGTCGGGGCAGCACCAGGAGTCGGGGACGGCCGACCACGGCGTTCCCGCCGGGAACCCCTCGCGGGGCGCACCGACCGCGGCGTCGTAAACGTAGCCGCAACCCGGGCAGCGGCCACCTGCGGCACGCCCGTCGAGCATCTCCGCGATGTCCTCAGTGGACTGAGAGCGGGTGGGGGCGGCCGGCCGCGGGTAGCGGGCGAGGACCTTCTCGCGTTGTGGCGGGTGGATGTTCGCGCGGCTGATGTCGCCGTCGAAGTGGGCGAGCACCCGCGGGTCCATGACGCGGCGCCACAACGGCGGCACCAGCGCGAGCAGGATCATGCCCGCGTACCCGGTGGGCAGCACCGGCGACTCCGCGAAGTCCCGCAGCGTCTGGTAGCGGCGCACGGGGTTCGCGTGGTGGTCGCTGTGCCGCTGCAGGTGGTACAGCAGGACGTTCGTGGCGATGTTGTTGGAGTTCCAGCTGTGGCTGGGGTTCACCCGCTCGTACCGGACCCGGCCGGGGACGCCGACCTTCTGCCGCAGCATGCCGTAGTGCTCCATGTAGTTCACGACTTCCAGCAACGAGAAGCCGACCACGGCCTGCAACACCAGGTACGGCAGGATGCCCGGGCCGAGCCACCAGATCATCGCGCCCCACAGCACCGCCGACATCAGCCACGCGTTGAGCACGTCGTTGCCGATGCGCCACGGGTGGCGGTCGCGGCGGCCGTAGCGCTTCTTCTCCAGCCGCCACGCGCTTTTCACCGACCCGGCGACGGTGCGCGGCCAGAACCGGTAGAAGCTCTCGCCGACCCGCGCGCTCGCGGGGTCCTCCGGCGTCGCGACGCGCACGTGGTGGCCGCGGTTGTGCTCGATGTAGAAGTGGCCGTAGAAGCTCTGCGCCAGCGCGATCTTGGACAGCCAGCGCTCGTGGCTCTCCTTCTTGTGCCCCAGCTCGTGCGCGGTGTTGATGCCGATGCCGCCGATGGCGCCGATCGACACCGCGAGTCCGATCTTGTCCACAACGGATAGACCGCCGGTCGCGATCGTGTGGAACGCCACCGCGAAGCCCGCGTACTGGATCGGCAGGAAGAGGAACGTGATCCAGCGGTAGTAGCGGTCCTGCTCCAGGGCCTCGATCAGCTCGTCCGGCGGGTTGGAGCGGTCCAGCCCGGCCAGCAGGTCGATGACGGGAACGATCACCAGCACCACGATCGGCCCGGTCCACAGCCACACGCCCCAGCCGGTGAGCGCGTGCAGCCCCAGTGCCGCGAAGGCGAGCGACGGGACCACCAGGCCGATCAGCCACAGGTAGCGCTTGCGGTCCTTCCACTGCTCGGTCGAGCTCGCTGTGACAGTGCCCGTCATCACCGCTCCTCCCGTTGCCTTGACAAAACGGTAGGAGATGTAAAGCCGGTTTGACAAGTGGGCGTCAGATGTAAAGTGACACCTGCTTCGCGGCCTTCACGAACGCCCTGGTGAGCGGGTCGTCCCGGACCCAGGCGACGACGACGGGACTGGGCGGCAGGTCGGTGAGCGGCACGACCTTCAGCTCGCCGAGGTCGTGGCCGAGCGGCGCCAGGCCGACGGTTCCGTTCCACAGCACCGACTGCACGCACTCCTGCACCGCGCGGACGACCGGTCCAGTGCGCGGCCGGCCGCCGTTCCAGTAGCTCTGCCAGATCTCGTCGGTGCCTTCCGGGAACTGGAACCACGTGCGGTCGGCCAGGTCGGCGCTGGTGAGGTGGTCGCGCCGGGCGAGCGGGTCGTCCGCGCGCAGTACCGCGCCGACCGGATCTTCGCGCAGCACCAGGGTTTTCAGGCCTCGCGTGTCGAACGGGCCGCGCGTCAGGGCGACGTCGACCTGGTTGGTGCGCAGGCCGCAGGTGGGGTCGGTCAGGTCCGCCTCGCGGACGCGGATCTCGACGTGGGGGTGGTCGCGCCGGAACGCGGCGGCGATCCGGGCGGCGCCGCGGTCGGAGAGGAGGCCGACGGTGAGCGTCCCGCGCGCGAGTGTCGTGCGGATGCGGTCTGCGTGGTCGAGCAGGATCTTGGCTTCGTGCAACAGGGTCCGGCCGGGTTCGGTGAGCGTGACGCCGGCGGGGGACCGGTGCAGCAGCGTGACGCCGAGGTCGGCTTCGAGGTGTTTGATCGCCCGGCTCAGCGGCGGCTGGCTCAGGTGCAGTCGCCGGGCGGCGCGGCCGAAGTGCAGCTCCTCGGCGACCGCGACGAAATAACGCAGGGTCCGCAGCTCCATGACCAGGCACGATACGCGTCCGGTATCGGCTGTGCCGACATGGTCTTGGACGGCGGGTGGGGTCCGGCGGTGGAGTTGGGGCATGAACCTTCCTGACCCGGTCGTCCAGGTTTCCGGTGCCGTCGAGGTGGCCCCTGATGTCGTGGTGATCCCGAACGAGCACGTCGGCCTCGTGCCCAACATCGGTGTCATCGGTGGCACCGACGCCGTCCTGGTGGTGGACACCGGCCTCGGCGTCGCCAACGCCTCGGAGGTGCTCGCGTTCGCGACCGAGATCGCACGCGGCCGGCGGATCCACCTGACGACGACGCACTTCCACCCGGAGCACGCGTTCGGGGCTTCGGCGTTCGCCGGCTCCTACGTGGTGAACCGGGCGCAGGCGCTGGATCTCGACCGCAAGGGCGCGGCCTACCTGGAGATGTTCCGCGGGTTCGGCGGCGCGGTGGCCGACCGGCTGGCGGACGTGTCCGTACCGGTGCCGGACGAGGTGTTCGACGGCGTGCGCACGCTCGACCTCGGTGGCCGCTCGGTGGTGCTCAGGCCCACCGGGCGCGGGCACACGCTGGGGGACCAGGTGGTCGAGGTGCCGGACGCGGGCGTGCTGTTCACCGGCGACCTGGCCGAGACCGGTCAGTTCGCGATCTTCCCGTGGTTCCCTCCGCACGACACCGACGTCTCCGGGGTGGGCTGGATCGAGGTGATGGACCGGTTGGTCGCGTCCGCGCCGCGGATCGTCGTTCCCGGTCACGGGACGGTCGGTGGTCCCGAGGTGCTGGCGGAGGTGCGGGACTACCTGCGCGAACTGCGGGACGAGACGTGGCGCCGTCGCGACTCGGCCGATGTCGCCGCGGAGGTGCGGGCGGTGCTGGTCGAGCGGTATCCGGAGTGGACCGGGCAGGAGTGGATCGAGCGCGGGGTCGGTTGCTTCTGTAATTTCAGTGTTGACTAAAGATGATCCTCGCCCAGGTGCTCGCGGATGACCTTCTTGGGCACACACATCGTCCAGGCCCCGACGACGAGCTCGGTCATCTCCTCGACGTCCAGCTCGGCCATCGAGGCGTGCACCCACTGGAACCGCATGTCGGACCGGCTCGGGAACGCGAACTTGACCGGGTCGCTCGCGACCAGCGCCTCGCGTTCCTCGCGCGGGTAGCCGAAGCCGAGCACGGTCTCGTCGCGTGACAGCGCCGCGTAGACGATCCGGCCCACGCGGAACTTCACGCGGTCGCGGATCAGGTGTTCGGTGGTGCGCGGCAACGACAGTGCCACGGCACGGATGTCGGCGACGGTGACCATCAGGCAATCCTGTACGCCGCGGCGCCGTTGTGCAGGTGGTTCGCGCGGCCGTGCGCGTCGGAACCGATCAGGGGCTTCGCGATCGGCTCGGTCAGGTCCATCACTCGATCCTGGGCAACGCGTTGATGTTGTGGAGGAACTTCGCGCGGCCTTCGTCGTCGCGGCCGACGAACGTGGCGACGTAGTGCGTGCCGAACTCCGGTTCTCGCGTGATGATCGAGTGGTCGTCGAAGCGGACGACCTCCATGCGGTCGTGCGCTTCCTCGCCGTCGCGGAAGAGGTAGTCGAGGAACGCGCGGTCGCCTTCGCGGCTCAGCACGTAGTCGACCTTCGTGCCGCGGTACGTGCCGCACATCCAGTCCTCGGCCGGTGCGGGGTCCGCCGGCGGGGTGGGGCGCGGTGGCGTGTCGACGCCCGCCAGGTCGCGCAGGGTGTGGGTGATGACCTCGTGGGCGAGCGGGGCGCCGCCGAGGCCGTTGGTCAGCACCGCGACGGCGACGCCCTTCGACGGGACCACGCGCAGGAAGGCCTTCTGGCCGATGGTGGTGCCGGTGTGGCCGACGACGCCGTCACCGTGGAGCATCCAGCCGAGTCCCCAGCGCGGCGCGCCGAGGTTCGGGGGCACGGTGACCTGGGGTTCGCGCAGTTCGGCGAAGTCGGTCAGGTGCAGGCGGACGAACGTCAGCAGGTCGTGGGCGCTCATGGCCAGTTGGGCGCCGCACGGGGCGTTGGAGTAGGCGAGTGCCCACGTCTTGACCGGCGCGAGCGTGCCGTTGACGAGTTCGTGGCCGACGGCCGCGCGGTGCAGGATCGCGTCGTAGGCGTTGGTGGAGACGGTTTTCAGGCCGAGCGGGGTGACGAGCTCCTCGCGCAGCACGTCGTGGAAGGGCTTGCCGCGCAGCACCTCGACGACGCGGCCGAGGACGGTGAACCCGGTGTTGCTGTAGGAGAACATCGTGCCGGGTGGGAAGAGCTGGTCGGCGGTGCGCAGGGTGGCGACGAACTTCGCGACGGCGTCGTCGGAGACGCCGGTGTCGGTGAAGAGGTTGCCGTCGACGCCGTTCGTGTGGGTGAGCAGGTGCCTGGCGGTGACGGACTCCGCGGCGTGAGGATCGCTCAGTTGAAAATCTGGCAAATACCTACGAATCGGACAATCGAGGTCCAGCGCGCCTTCGTTCACCAACCGCTGTGCCAAAGTCGAGGTCCAGATCTTCGTGATCGAACCGATCTGGAACACCGAGTCCGGCGTCGTCTCGACTCCTGTCCGGAGGTTCAGCACGCCCGCTGAGTGTTCCTCGATTTCGCCGTTGGCCAGCACTGCGACCTGCGCGCCCGGCACCTGGTGCCGCGCAACGAGTTCGGTCAGGTTCCACCCCATGGAAAAGGACCCTACCGAGGCGGAAGGCCAATTGAGACCGGTGTGAATTCCGGAATGGTGAGAGCGAGACCACACTCGCGTCCCCTTTTCACTCGATCGGGTGAAAAGTGGGCCAATGAACTTAAGACGCTCCCTTCCGGCTCTGTTATCCGCAGTGCTCGCCGCGTCCTTCTTGGCGGCCGGCCCGGCCGAGTCGGTCACGCCGAAGCAGAGTCCCGTCAACGTCACGCCCGGCGCCATCCGGTTCGACCCGCACGCGCCCGCGCTCGACGTCTCGTACGGGCACTCCGCGCTGGAGCTGAAGTACATCCGCAAGGACGCGGCGAAGCCGGACGGCTGCACGACCCGTGACCACGAGGAGACCGAGGAGGCGGACGTCGCGCCCGGTTCCGGGCACGTCACCGTCGCCGGCACCCGGTACGACCTGGTGCAGTTCCACTTCCACACCCCGTCCGAGCACCAGTTCGGCGGGCACGGCACGCCGCTGGAGATGCACCTCGTCCACCGCAGTGCGGAGGGCAAGCTGCTGGTGATCGGCGTTCCGCTGGTCGTCGGCGCGCACTCGGTCGTGGACGACGTGCTGGCCACGCTCGCACCTGAGTGCGGGACGCCGGTCGAGATCGCGCCGATCGACCTCAACCGGCTGCTGCCGGCGTACGGTCACGAGACGCTGCACTACACCGGTTCGCTCACCACGGCGCCGTTCACCGAGGGCGTCGAGTGGTACCTCACGGGCGAGCAGCACGTGACGGCGGCGACCATCGCGCGCTTCAAGGGGTTGTTCACGGCGGGCAACGCCCGTGCGACGCAGCCGCTCAACGGGCGGACCCTCGTCGAGGTGCCGTTCATCTGATCCGGTTCTCGATGAAGGGTCCCGGGCAGGAAGGGGCCCTTCATCGTGCTGTGAGCAGCGGCACCGCCGGGAAGTCTTCTGAAGCGCGTCAGAAAGGACGTAAAATCGTTTCGGAAGCTAACTAGTCGTCAGTCTGGGGAAGCCTTGAACACGACCCGCGCCATGACCGCGCTCGCGCTCGGCGGGTTCGGCATCGGTACGACCGAGTTCGCGACGATGGGGCTGCTGCCCCAGATCGCGGCGACCTTCCAGATCCCGGACTACGAGGCCGGCCACGCCATCAGCCTCTACGCCGCCGGAGTCGTCGTCGGCGCGCCGTTGATCGCGGTGCTCGGGGCGAAGCTGCCGCGCAAAGGCATGCTCATCGGGCTGATGCTCGCCGTGGCGCTGGGCAACGGGCTGTCCGCCGCGGCTCAGGACAAGACGCTTCTGCTCGTGTCGCGGTTCGTCGCCGGACTGCCGCACGGCGCGTTCTTCGGCATCGCGGCGGTGGTGGCGGCGACGCTGGTTGCCCCCGAACGGCGCGGCACGGCCGTTGCGCGCGTGATGGTCGGTCTGACCGTGGCGAACCTCGTGGGCGTACCGCTCGCGACGGCCGCGGGGCAGCAGATCGGCTGGCGCACGGCGTACCTGGCGGTCGCGGTGATCGCGCTGGTGACGGCGGCGGCCATCGCGGCGTGGGTGCCGCGGGTGCCCGCGGTCGAGGGTGCGTCGATGAAGGGCGAGGTCCGCGCGTTCGGCCGGCCCACGGTGTGGTTCGCGATCTTCACCGGCATGATCGGCTTCGGCGGCATGTTCGCCGTGTACTCCTACGTCGCCCCGCTGACCACCGAGGTCGCCGGGCTGCCGGCCGGTGCGGTGCCGTGGATGCTGGCCGTGTTCGGGCTGGGCATGACGCTCGGCGCGACGTTCGGCGGCCGGTTCGTGGACCGGTCGGCGATGGGCTCGGTGTTCGGCGGCCTGGTCGCGGTCTGCCTGATCCTGGTCCTCTTCGGACTCACCGCGACCGTGCCGGTGTTCATGTTCCTCTTCCTGTTCCTGCTCGGGTTCGTCGTCCAGATCCTGGCCGCGGCCCTGCAGATCCGGCTGATGGACGCCTCGCCGGACGCGCCCTCGCTCGCGTCGTCGTCGAACCACTCGTCGCTCAACGTCGCCAACGGCGCGGGCGCGTGGCTCGGCGGCCTGGCGATCGCGGCGGGCTGGGGCTACACCTCCACCGCGTGGGTCGGCGTCGCGCTTTCGCTGGCAGGACTGGCGATCGCGGCCGCGTCGATGGTCTACGAGCGGCGCGCCTTCACGCGGGAGACCACGAACCGGACGATGGCGATGGCCAGCGCGGCGAGCACGGCCGTGGAGACCCAGCCCAGGTAGCGGTCCACCAGCTCCCAGTTCTCGCCGAGCGCGTAGCCGGTGAGGATCAGCGCGGTGTTCCACACCAGGCTGCCCGCCGCGGTGTAGAGGGTGAACTTCACGATCGGCATCCCGGACACCCCGGCGGGGACGGAGATCAGGCTCCGCACCACCGGCACCATCCGCCCGGCGAACACGGCGGCGTTGCCGTGCCGGTCGAACCACGCGTCGGCTTTGTCCACATCGGACACGGAGACGAACGGCAGCCGGTCCGCGATCCGCCGCACCCGGTCGAGCCCGAGCCAGGCACCCGCGCCGTACAGCACCAGCGCGCCGGCGACCGATCCCGCGGTGGTCCACAGGATCGCGGCGAGCAGCGAGATCCTGCCCTGACCCGCGGTGAACCCCGCCAGCGGCAGGATCACCTCGCTCGGCACCGGCGGGAACAGGTTCTCCAGCGCCACCGCCAGTCCCGCGCCGGGCGAGCCCAGCGCCTCCATCAGCGCAGTGATCCACTCCATGCACGTGATCTACCCGTTTTGCCCCACCCCTCAACCCGTGGGTGGAGACGGATCTCCACCTGGGCTCCAACCCGTGACCCACGCGCTGAGCTGCGTGGATTCCTAATGTTGCAGCCATGACAGCGACTCTGCAGATTGTGTTGATCGCCGCCGTGATCATCTACGTGATGGCGCGCCGGCTGATGGGGGAGCCCGCCGTGGGCAAGCGGCTGCTGGTGCTGCCGGCGGTGCTCGGCGTGATCGGGCTGGCGCAGACGTCGGTGCACTCGGTGACCGCACTCGGGTTCCTGGCGGCCAGCGCGGTGCTCAGCGTCGTCTTCGGTGCGCTGCGCGGCCTGACCATCCGCACGTACGAGCAGAACGGCATCGTGATGCTGCGCTACACGGTCATGACGATCGTGCTGTGGGCGGCCAGCATCGCCGCGCGGTTCGCCGTCACGTTCGTGATGAACCTGATCGACCCGAACGCGGTGCCGGCGGGCAACGGGCTGATGCTCGTGGTCGGCGCGGGACTGCTCGCCGAGGGACTGGTCGTGCTGACCAAGGCCGTGCGGGTGCCCGGTCAGGTCGTGTGGTCGAAGGGACGCCGGGGTGCGCCGCACCGCACCTCGCCGTTGCTCGACTCGTGGCAGCAGAAGGTGCACGGCGTCCGCAACGGGCATGATTCCTCCCGATGACGCTCGCAGACGAGTTGTTCCGCCCGGTGGCCACGCTGGTGATCTCCACGATCACGGTGATCCAGCTGGTCGACCGGCCGCCGGACCTGCCCGCGCTGACCTGGACCGTGACCGCCGTGGCCATCGCCGCGGCGGTCACGTCCGTGTTCGTGGTCGAGCGGTTGCCCGAACGGTGGCGGATCACGTTGATGGCGGTGTTCGTGCTGGCCTCGGCACCGCTGTTCGCGCTGGCACCGGCCACCGCGGCGGTCGCGCTGATCTTCCTCGCCACCGGCAGGGCGGGGCGCGTGCTGCAGTCGCGGCAGGTCGCGGTCGCGCTGTCCGGCGCGGGCGCGGTGCTCGGGATGCTGTCGACGTGGGTGGCACAGTCGCTGGGAGCGCAGGACGTGCCGCAGTGGTGGCTGTGCCTCACCTCGGGACTGCCGGTGCTGCTCGGCCTGCTCCGCCGGGAACGTGCTGCGGCCCAGGTGGCCGCCGAGTACGCGGCGGCGCTGGAGGAACGCGGCCGGATCGCCCGCGAGATCCACGACGTGGTCGGGCACTCGCTGTCCGGCATCGCGGTGCAGCTCGACATGGCCGACGCCCTGCACGCCGCGGGCAAGACCGACGAGGCCAACGAAGCCGTGCTGCGCGCACGCGCGTTGGCGGTCTCTGGGCTCAAGGAGACACGGCGCGCGGTGCACGCGTTGCGGGAGAACGCCCTGCCGTTGCCGAAGGCGATCTCGCAGCTCGCGGAGAGCCACGGCGCGTCGTTCCGCGTCAGGGGCACGGTGGGGCCGGTGAGCGTCGAGATTTCGCAGGCCGTCATCCGTGCCGCGCAGGAAGCGTTGACCAACGCCCACAAGCACGCACCCGGCGCGGAGGTGACCCTGCTGCTGGAGTACGAACCCAAGATCGTCCGACTGACCGCGACCGACACCGGTACGGCGGGGGAGCGGCCCACCGGCAGCGGAATGGGACTGGCCGGGATGCGGGAGAGGGCCGCACTGCTGGGTGGAAAACTGGTGGCTGGACCGGAAGGTGCGGGGTGGACGGTCAGGATGGAGCTGCCGCGGTGATCAGGCTGTTGATCGTGGACGACCAGGCGGCGGTGCGCGACGGGCTCGCCGTCATGCTCGACCTCGACCCGGACATCACCGTGGTCGGCACCGCCGCCAACGGCCGGGAAGCCCTTGCCGCCGTTGCGGAAACGACGCCGGAGGTCGTGCTGATGGACCTCAACATGCCGGTGATGGGAGGCGCCGAGGCCACCGCCGCGCTGCGCGCGTCGCACCCTGAGCTGCCGGTCGTCGTGCTCACCACGTTCGACGACGACGAGTCGATCCTGGCGGCGTTGCGCGCGGGCGCCCGCGGCTACCTGACCAAGGACGCCGACCGGGGCACGATCATCCAGGCCGTGCGCGGTGCGCACGCGGGCAACGCGATCCTCGACCCCGCGGTGCAGCTGCGGTTGCTGGACCTCGCCGGCCGCAAGCCCGTCGAGCAGCCGGGCGTGGACCTCACCGCCCGCGAACGCGAGGTGCTCGACCTGATCGGCGAGGGTCTGCGCAACGGCGAGATCGCCCAGCGGCTGTTCATCAGCGAGGCCACCGTGAAGACGCACATCAACAACCTGTTCGCCAAGGCCGGCCTGCACTCCCGCGCCGACGCGGTCCGGCTCGCCCTCGCGCTGCGCTCCTGACTTATGAGGAATGATCGCGTTTCCACCGGTACTAATCCGATGAATCTTGTCAAGGGCTGGCAACTTGAGTCAGTTTCGTTGACATAACAGGTCGAGACCTCCTACCTTCGTTCACGTAAAGGGCATCGATCCGCCGCCCGATGTGCTCCCCCCTGTCGTACGCCGCCAGGAAGGACGCACCGAACGATGGAATCTCGCATCACCCGCAGGGCCGCGTTGACCGCTGTCGCCCTGATGCTCGTCACCGTCAGCCCGGCGCACGCGGCGCCCGCGTGGAGCCCGAACCCCGGTACCGACGGGCTCAAGGCGTTCGAGGGCATCGAGGTCGACCGGGCGAACAAGTTCCCGGAGCGCAAGGGCAAGTACATCGTCGTCGAGGGTGACCACTACCGGTTCAACATCTGGAAGAACGACCGCGACTCGACCGGTGGCGGTGACCGCCAGCGCACCGAGTCCAAAGGCATGGTGACCAACGGCAACGCGCTGAAGATGAAGAACGGCGAGACTTGGGTCATCTCGTACGAGATGTACATGCCGTCATCCCTGCACGGCACCAGCAAGTTCACGCACATCTTCCAGACCAAGACGCCCAGCACCAACGGCGGCCCGTGGACGACCCTGTCGTTGAGCCGCAGCGGTAGCACCGAAACCATCCGGGCGCGCGCGTTCAGCACGTCCGGCGCACCGGACATCGCCTCCACCAACCTGGCCCCGCTGCGCGACAAGTGGGTCACCGTCGAATGGACGATCACGCCGGGCGCGAGCGGTACGGTCGGCTTCGTGCTGCGCAACGGCACGGGCTCGGGCGCGCCGATCGCGGTGCAGGGCAAGCGTTCCGGCGTCAAGATCCCGGACGAGGGCGACTACGTGCGCCCGAAGTGGGGCATCTACCGGTCCGTCGAGAGCGCCTCGTCGGACATCCTGGACACGTACATCAACTTCCGGAACTACACGGCCACGAAGAAGTAGGTGTGGGCCGGGTGGCTCGCTGATCGCGGACAGGTCTACCGTTGATTGCCTTCTCTTTTGTGGAGGTCAACGGTGCGAGGCGCGATCGCGGCGGGCCACCCGCTCACCGCACAGGCGGGCGCGGCGATGCTGCGCGCCGGGGGGAACGCGGTCGACGCGGCCGTCGCCGCGATGCTCACGTCGTGCGTGACGGAGCCGCTGCTGACCGGTCTCGGCGCCGCCGGGTACATGCTCATCGCGCCGGCCGGTGAACCCCCGGTGCTGCTGGACTTCTCCGCCGAGGCACCGGGCAGGACCGCAAGCGGCGCAAGGGCTCCGCTCGCCCCCATCACCCTCCACTTCGGTGACGCCGAGCAGGAGTTCCACGTCGGGCCGTCGTCCGTCGCGGCCTACGGCATGCCCGCCGGTGCCGCCGAAGCCGCCGCCTACGGCCGCGCGCCGTTGAGCGAACTCGTGGCCACGGCGGCGAAACACGCTCGCGAAGGTCACCGGGTCAACCGCTACCAGGCCTATGTCACCTCACTGCTGGTGCCGCTCGCCCGCAGTGCCGGCCTGACCGCGTTCGAGGAGGGCGAGCTCCTCGTCCAGCCCGAGCTCGCCGAAGCGCTCGACCGGCTCGGCCAGGACGGCGCGGCCCCCTTCTACACCGGCGACATCGCGGCCGAGATCGCCGACACGATCACCGCGGCCGGCGGCGACCTCTCCCGCGCGGACCTCGCGGCCTACGAGGTGGTGTCCAGGGAACCGCTGCACGTGCGCCATCGCGGCCGTGACGTGCACACGAACCCGCCACCCGCGGCGGGCGGTGCGCTGCTCACGCAGATGCTGGAAGCGTTGCCGGACAACCCGTCGCAGCGAGATCTCATCTCCGCGATGGCCGCGCCGAAGACGCACCTGAACCGCCTCGGCTCCACCACGCACATCTCCGTGCTCGACGCCGACGGCACCGCCTGCTCGGTCACCACCACGAACGGCGCGGGCTCCGGCATCTCCATCGCGGGCGTGCACCTGAACAACATGATGGGCGAGGAGGACCTGTCACCGGACGGGTTCTTCAGCCACGCGCCCGGCGACCGGCTGCCGTCGATGATGGCGCCGACCGTCGTCACCCGGCACGGCCAGGCCGAGCTCGTGCTGGGCAGCGCCGGGTCGAGCCGGATCTGCGGCGCGATCCTGCAGGTGCTCGTGAACGTCCTCGATCGCGGCATGCCCGCCCAGGACGCCGTCGACGCGCCCCGGCTGCACCTCGGCGGAGATCATCTCCACGTCGAACCGGGAATTCGACCGGAAAGTGAACTCCCGGTTACGCGGTTCCGCGCGCCGAACATGTTCTTCGGCGGTTGCCAGGTCGTCGAGATGACCGGGTCCGGCCTGCTCAGGGGTGGTGGAGATCACCGTCGCGACGGTGCTGTGGTCATTGTGTGAGACTTTGCCCGCAGAATGGGAAATTCAGTTCCTGATTGACAGATCAACATCCACGATGGAGCGGTGACGGTACTTCGCGAGAGAACATCCTCGCCGCTCCTTTCCCGAACGTTCCTGCAACTCTCCGTCATCAGTGTCGTGTGCGGCGTCTCGATGGCGTTCGCGCTGCCGTTCAACTCGCTGTTCCTGACCACCGAGGTCAAGGTCACGCCGATCCAGCTCAGCGTGTTCCTGATCGCGAGCCCGCTCGCGTCCGTGGTGGCCAGCACGATCCTGGGCAAGCTGTCGGACGGCCGGGTCCAGCGCCGGTACACGCTCGCCGCGGGCGGTGTCGCCGGCGTGATCGGCTACGGTCTGTTCGCCGTCCTGCGCGACTACTGGCTCCTGCTCGGCACCGCGGTGATCTTCGTGGCGATCACGTCGTCGTTGCTGCCCCAGCTCTTCGCGTACGGCCGTCAGGTCTCACAGGGGCCGTCGATGGTCGTCAGCGTCCTGCGCACGCTGCTCTCCGTCGCGTGGGTGGCAGGTCCGCCGCTGGCCGCGCTGGTCGTCGCGAAGGTCGGCTGGATGGGCCTGTACGGCGCCACGGCCGTGCTGCAACTCGGTGTCGCGGTGCTCGCCCTGCTGTTGCCGGTACCGGCCGCGGAGCCCGAAGAAGCGCCAGTGGTCGAGGAAACGGGCCACACGCGCGCCGGTTTCCCGTTCGTGGCAGCGGCTTTCGTGTTCCTGCAGGGCTCGGTCGGGCTCGCCGTGGGCGGCCTGCCGTTGTTCGTCACGACCGAGCTGAAGGGCACCGCGGGAGACGCCGGGCTCGCGATGGGGCTGTGCGCGGCGCTGGAGATCCCGATGATGCTGTGGTTCGGGGCACTGGCGAACCGCATGTCGCAGCACAAGCTCGTGGTGATCGGCGCGGCGATCTCGTTGAGCTACCACGGTCTGATGCTGTTCACCCACGCCGTCTGGCAGGTGCTGGCGTTGCAGGTGCTGCACGCCACCGTCATCTCGCTGGTGATGGGTGTGGGCATCACGTACTTCCAGAGCCTCGACCCCGAGCGGCCCGGCCACGCCACCACGATCTTCAGCAACACCCAGATCGTCGGCGGCATGATCGCGGGTGCGCTGGCCGGCGTCGCCCAGCAGCTCGGGTTCCGCTGGATCTACGGGTTCACGCTCACGATGTGTGTGTTCGGACTGACGTTGCTTCTCGTTGCGGGCAGGTTCACCCGCCGTTCCGAACCGGTTCTGCCGCGCTGAACCGCCCGTGAGATCAAGGCGTGCTGCAGGTGTTTCCCGACCGTGACCGGACGAGCGGGACAAGATCCGTTCGTGTGTCACAGGCGGGTCGAGTGTGCGCTGGTGCGGGGCGGTAGTCAGCCTGACTTACGAGTCAAGAACGGGCAGGTGACCTGACCGTCATTGTGACGGAACGTAGACGAAACAGCCTGTCGGTCAACACAGCGTGCGGTTAATTGGTGCCAAACGACCCTTTGGTGAAATCACCACACGTTCGGGTGACCCTGTGGTGCTGGCACACTGCGCTCCGTGCCGACCCAGTACCCCGACGAACCGACCGAGCGCCACCTGGCGCCCGACCCAGCGTTGATGGAGGCCGCCCGCGCCAGGGGCCGCGAACGCTGGGCCACGGCCGGTGACCTGCCGACGCCGGAGGAGAAGCCGCCGGGCCGCCAGTTCACGCCGCGCGTCGCCGTCATCGTCGCGGTGGTCGCGCTCCTCGTCCTCGCCGGAGTGGCGATCGTGACGTTCAGCGGCGGGTCGGGCGAAGGGGACACCAACGTCGCGCAGCCCACGCACAGCTACGTGCCCGGCCTGATCACGCCGCCGGAGGAGCTGCCGGACGAGTCGTCGGCGGCGCCTTCCAACAGCATGGACCCGACGCTCGCGTCGTCCGCGCTCGGCCTGATCACACCGACGACGACGCCCGTCGCCGCACCGCCGCCCGCCGGCACCGACGGCAACCGGACTCCCGGCGGCCCCAGGTCGGTCACGACGGGGCCCGGCTGCGGCGGCTACAGCAGCGTCGGCGCGTACCGCGACGGCCGCAAGGGCTGGGTCGACCACGGTGACGGCAAGTGCAGTTCGACGTTCGTGTCGATCCCGATGTCCGGCGACGCGCGCCGCGACGACGCCTCGGCGTACGGGCTGTGGACGTTCCCCGCGGCCGGCACCTGCGACGTCTCGGTGTACATCCCGAACGGCAGCCTGGAGGAGGTCGGCGGTAACCCGACCGTGTACTACGTCTTCGACCGCGACGGCATCAGCGGCACCCCGATGGCGTCGTTCGCGATCAAGCAGGTCGAGAAGCGCGGTCAGTGGGTCGGCGTGGGGAAGTTCAAGGCCAGCGGAAACCTGACGGTGCAGCTGCTCACCCGAGGTCAGGACTGGAACAACTCCGGACCGACCTACGCCCATCACGCCGCGAGTGCCGTCAAGGCAGACTGCACGGCGTGACTAGAGATCTTCATCTGGTTCGGCACGGTGAGGCGACGAAGGACGAGTCGAGGCTGACCGCACGCGGCCGCAGGCAGTCCGAGCTGCTCGCGGAACGGTTGCGGGGCACGGGTTTCGCGGCCGTGCACCACGGTCCGGCACCGCGGGCGGCCGAAACCGCGTCGATCATCGCCGAGGTGCTGAAGGTGCCCTGCCGGGCCGAGGCCGCGGCGGACGACTTCGTGCCGCACTTCGTGCCCGACCACGACGAGTTCTTCGACCAGTTCCCCGAGTCCGAACGCACCCGCGGTCCCGCCTTGGCGCACGAGGCCGAGACGCGGTTCGCCCGGCCCGGCGACGGACCGGTGCTGGTGGTGACGCACTCGTTCCTGATCGGCTGGCTGGTGCGCGACGCGCTGGACGCCCCGCCCGAGCGGTGGCTGTCGCTGAACCACGACAACGCCGCGCTGACCGTCATCCGCTACACGGCCGGGAAACCGCCGTCGTTGCTCAGGTTCAACGACAGTGGACATCTATCTGGGGAGCACCTCACCGCGCTTTGAGCGTAAGCAGCGTGATCTCGCTGGGGGCGAAGACGCGCATCGGCGGGCCCCAGAAGCCGGCGCCGCGGCTGGTGTAGAGCTGGGTTCGGTCGCTGTGCCTGCTCAGGCCGGCGACCACCGGCTGCTGCAACCGCACCAGGTAGTGGAACGGCCAGATCTGCCCGCCGTGCGTGTGCCCGGACAGCTGCAGGTCCACGCCCGCCTCGACGGCCTTGCGGATCTCCGACGGCTGGTGGGCGAGCAGCACGACCGGGTCGCTGCCGTGGGTGCCGCGCAACGCGAGGGCGAGGTCGGCGGAGTGGCCGGGTTCGCCGGAGTGGTCGGCGGTGATGTCGTCGATGCCCGCGAACACCAGGCGGGCGTCGCCGCGTTCGAGCGCCACGTGCTCGTTGTGCAGCGCCTTCCAGCCCAGGCGGGTCATCAGGTCGATCCAGCCCTGCGCGTTGGAGTAGTACTCGTGGTTGCCGGTGATGTAGAAGCGGTGCTCGGTGTTGACGTCGCCGAGCGGGGTGGCCTGCTCCAGGCGCTGCTCGGCGGTGCCGTCGGCGATGTCACCGACGTGCACGGCCACGTCGGCGTTCAGCCCGTTGACAGCCTCGACCATGCCCTTGGACCACTTGGCGCGGTTGATGGCGCCGTAGTGGGTGTCGGTGATGACCGCGACGGTCAGGCCGTCGAACGCCGGGTCGAGGCGCGGGATCGTGACGTCCTGGCGCTTGATCCGTGGCACCCTCATGGCCTCGTACACGCCGTACGCCGTGATCGTGACGATCAGAACGGCGAGCAGCACCGCGGTCAGCCGGGAGCGGAACGGGTTCTCCACGCCGCCGAGCGCCAGGGCGAGCCGCAGGACGTCGGTGATCAGCGTCCACACGAACGCGATCCACACGAAGCCGAGCAGGAACTGGGAGATCCGCGCGGCCCGGTCGCTCGTGCGCTGGGTGAACAGCACGATCATGCTGATGGCGCCGGCGGCGAAGACGACCGCGGCGATCGGGCGGACCGGGTCGGGCCACTCGGCGCTCGCGGCGAACAGGCCCTCGAACGGGACCCAGAACAGCAGTGTGGTGACGCTCAGCAGGACGAGCGTGAAGACCACCCGCCGTACCGTGATGCGGGGCCGGGCCGCGGTGGTCGTCATCGCTCATCCTCCTGAGTCGTTATTTCCAATTTAGGTCAACGCGCGGATGAGGGTTTGTTCGCCTGAGTTGCCGTTGACGTCGGTCACACGTGTTCTCAGCGAAACCGGACCGGATTTCACTTTGAGCAGAACGCCGTGGTCGCCGAACAGCGCGTACGACGCCGGCTGCCACGTTGTGCCGTCGTCGTAGGACACGTCCACGGTCAGCTTCCCGGTTCGACCGGCCGTGATCGTCCGGTCGAGGCGGAACGGGACGGTGCCAGCGTCGCGGTCGCCGAACCGGACCGCGGTGAGGGGGAGCGGGCCGGTGCCTTCCTTCGACTCGAACTCCCACGCCGCCTGAACGGTCTTCGTGACGGCTTCGAGGCGGTACCTGGCCTTGCCGGGCGGGACCTGGAACGTGCCGCCGTCGGGGCTGCTGATTCCGTCGACCAGCTCGCCGTCGCGTTTCAGCTCCACGCGGCCTTCCATCTCCTGCTCGCCCGCGAAGCCGTAGTGGCCGGCCGTGGAGTCGGACAGCAGCGCGGTGTTCGCGGTGATGATGTCGCCGTTGCGGCTCATCGTGGTCGACGTGACAGACGGGCCGTACGCGCCGTGGCTCCACTTCTCCTCGTACGTCTTGCCGTTGGCGTACGGGCGCCAGGTTCGTGCTTGCAGGACGAGCTGGTCCCGCGTCTGGGCCGACCACCACTCGACGTCGCCGGTCGAGTGGTAGTAGGTCGTGTGCGTGCCGGGGAACGTGACGTTCTCGGCCGCGTCACCGGGCGGGGGCGTGGAGAGCGGGTGTTCGGCGAACGTGATCCACTCGCCGGTTCCTGCCGGCTTGCCGATCTCGGCGGTCGCCTTGGCCAGGTCGGTGTCCTCGACGTCCGGGAACGTCGCGGTGAGGGAGTTCTCCCTGCTGACGGCGATCGCGCAGGTGCTGGTGGTACCGCCGCAGGAGGTGCTCGCGGGCACGTTCCTGAGGAACTGCACGGCGGTGTAGATCATGCCGTTCGCAGTGCCGGGGACCACGTACACGTCGTCGCCCTGGCTCGCGAACGCCGATCCGTTCGGCGTGCCCAGGCTGGTGCCGAGGTGGCCGGTGCCGGTGGCGCCGTTGACCGTCGCCTGGAGTCGCCTGCCTTCGCGTGCGTCGAGGGTGACTTCGGCGCCGTTCGGGCCGACCGTGACGTCCTGCGCGACCAGGGTTTGCGACGGTTCCCACGGCGGGCGGCCCTCGATCGGGCTCGGGACCCACGCGAAGACGGTGTAGCGGCCCTGCGGGACGTCGCCCTGGAGGCCGCGACCGTTGCCGATGCCACCCGCGTAGAGCTTGTTGTCGGTGTGGTTGGCCATCGCGACGAGGAAGCCGTAGCCGCCGGTGCCGTTCGGCGCGCCGTCCCTGGCGATCGACTCCACCTTGATCTGGCCGGTGACCTCGGTTCTGCTCTGGGTCGAGATCGCCGTGCGGAGGACGTTGTCGTCGCCTTTGGCGATGATCACGTCACCGGCGCCCGGCCTGGTGGCCTTGAACGTCACGGCCGCGGTGCCCTTGGCGGGGACCTCGACGGTCGTCCGGTCGGCTTCGACGCCGGCGGGCTCGGTGATCGTGAGCTTGATCTTCCGGGCGCTGTCGTTGCGGTAGGTGATGGTGCCGGTGCCGAGCTTCAGGGTGGCGGGCTCGGCGGTGAGCCGGGTTCTCGTGGCCCGGTCGAGGTTCACGACGCCGGTGCCCTCCTCGAACACCCGCGCGCCGGCCGAGTCGGCGGTGTTCGTGAGGGCGGCCTTGAGGCGGGCGGCGGACCAGTCGGGGTGCTGCCCGGCCAGGATCGCCGCCGCACCCGTGACGTGCGGGGTGGCCATCGACGTGCCGCTGGCCAGCGTGTAGCGGTCGTCGAGCGGATAGCCCATGGACGTGTTGCGCGCCCGTGCCGCCGCGATCGCGTAACCGGGCGCGCTGATCTCCGGCTTCACCGCACCGTCGAGGCGCGGGCCGCGGCTGGAGAAGTAGCTCAGCCGGTTCTGCTTGGTGACGCTCGCGACCGCCAGCGCCGCATCCGCAGCCGCCGGTGAGCCGACCGACTCCGCACGCCCGACGTTCCCCGCCGCGACCACGAAGAGCATGTCGTACTCGGCGCTCAACGTGTTCAGCACCTGGCTGAGCTCGTCGGTGCCGTCCGTCGCGTCGCCGCCGAGGCTCAGGTTCACCACCTTGGCACCCTGCTCGGCCGCCCACCGCATGCCCGCGATGATCGCGGACTCCTCGCAGTAGCCCGGCTGGCACACCTTGCCGATCAGCAGGTCCGCGTCCGGTGCCGTGCCCGGCTCCGGTCCCGAGCCCGCGATGATGCCCGCGACGTGCGTGCCGTGCCCTTGCTCGTCGGTGACATCGTTGTCGTCGCCGGTGAAGTTCCTGGTGGCTTTGATGCGGCCCTTGAGGTCCGGGTGGTCCTGGTCGACGCCGGTGTCGAGGACGGCGACCTTCACGCCCTTCGCGGTGTAGCCGCGTTGCCACGCCTTGGGGGCTTTGATCTGCGGGACGCTCTCGTGGTCGAGCGGCCGGAAGATCCGGTCGGGGCTGATCTTCACGATGCCGGGCAGGGTGCCGGTCTGGTTCGGCGCCTTCGGGTTGATCCGGTGCCACAGGTTCTCGGTGATGGTCATCGACGTGAAGCGGTCGCCGGTGTAGTGGATCATCGCTTTGACCGGGGGCCTGCTGACGTCGAACAGCTTCGCGTCCAGCACACCGTTGACGACGAGCTGCTGAGCGTCGAACGGGATGACCGACACCCGGCCCTCGTCGACGGTCTGCAGGAACGGCATCCGCTCGCGTCCCGGGCCCGGTTCGATGGTGATACCGGGTGGTTTTCCCTGCTGTGTGACGACGTTCACGCGGTCGCCGGTGATGAGTACGGTCCCAGTTCGCGTTGGAGAGGCAACCGCCGGTGCGGCCACGAGTCCTGATATCAAGACCGCGGCTGCGGCCAGAGCAGATCTGCGAAACGTTTTCATGCAGGTCACGCTTCCGGCGCCGACCGTTGCGGAACAAGAGCCGGAACGGCCACAACCGTTGACCGACGTCCAGACGAGCCGACATAGAGTAGGGCCCATGATCTTCTACACCGACGAGGAGAGCCGCACGCTGCGCACCGCCGTGTACGGCGCGATGCTGCTGGTCTCCCACGCCGACCCCGGCCCCGTGCTGGAGGAGCGGTTCGCCGGCCTGCGCGCCCTGAGCAACCTGGGGCCTGACCTGCGCACCGTGATGGGCGCGGCCCGCCCGTCCGTCCCGGCCGGCACGGACGAGGAGATCGAGCCGATCATCCTGGAGGCGCTGCGCCGCTCGATGAAGATCCTCTCGGCCCGTTCGCCGGAGGACGCCGTGTCGTTCCCGCGCGCCGTGCTGGCCATCTGCCGCGAGGTCGCCGAGGCCGACGGCGTGGTCGTGGACGCCGAGGACGCGATGGTGGCCCGCATCGAGGGCGCGCTCGCCCTCTAGTGCCGATCGCCCGCGCACGACGGTCCGTGGGACAGTGGCGGCGCGGTCAGGAAAAGGACGACGTCACCGCGCCGTTCGCCCTCGTCTCCAACCTGCGGCGACCCCGCGTTCTGATGGCGCTGCGAGAGCCCCTTGGCGGGGCTAGCCTCCGGCCATGAGCGTGGACGTGCGGCCTTCGGTCGTCGTGCGCAGGCCGCGGACCGAGGTCGCGGCCTACATGTTCGACCCCGCCAACGACCTCGCGTGGACGGGCGGGATCACCGCGTCCCGGCCTGACCGGCCAGGGCCGCTGGTCGAGGGCGCGACGGTCGTCCGCACCGCCAGGTTCCTGGGGCGCACGTTCGACTACGGCTACGTGGTGACCGCGCACGAGCCCGATCGGCTCGTCGAGATGAAGGTCGAGAAGCCGTTCCCGATGACGGTCCGGTACGAGCTCTCCGATGCCGGGGAGGGGACGAACGTAGCGATTCGGGCCTCCGGTTCGCCTGGCGGGTTCTTCGCGGTGGCCGAGCCGCTGATGCGGTGGCAGGTGCGGCGCAGTATCGCCGCGGACCTGGGCCGTCTCAAGAGGAATCTCGAGACCGTCCAGTGAACGGACGCTGAGCCGAATGGCCGATGTGCTCCGGACCTGCGGTGGCAGGGTGGAACTCACTGGGGATCAACTCTCGGGGGAGTGCCGCGCACATGGATCTGTCACGTCGTGAACTGCTGACCCGCACCGGCCAGGCCGCTGCCGTCGCCACCGCCGCGTCCACGCTCACCATCGGCTCCGCGCAGGCCGCCGACGCGCAGGCCGCGGGGTCCGGTGTCCGGTTGACGCAGGGCACCAACATCTCGGTCTCCCGTTCCGCGGACGGCAAATGGCTCGCCATCGACCTGGTGACGGCGATCTGGGTGTTGCCGGCCGCGGGTGGTGCCGCGCGGAAGCTGACCGACGAGCTGCAGGACGCCACGCTGCCGTCGTTCGGGCCGGGCAACCGGATCGCGTTCCAGTCCTATCGGGACGGCAACTACCACCTCTACGTGATCGAGCTCGACGGCAGCGGCCTCAGGCAGCTCACGCACGGCCGGTACGACCACCGCGAGCCCGCGTTCTCGCCGGACGGCAAGCAGATCGCGTTCGTCAGCGACCGGGCGGGCAGCTACGGCGTGCACGTGCTGGACGTCGCTTCCGGAGCGATCACGCAGCTCACCGGGGTTCCGGACGAGGCGGCCGCGCCGCAGTGGTCGCGGGACGGCAAGCGGATCATCTTCACCGTCGGCAACGCGGCCGTCGACACGGTCACGTTGGACGGCAAGCGGGAACGGCTCGTCACGGCACCTGCGGGCTTCCAGCTGTTCGGTGCCGCGTTCGGGCCCGGTGACCAGCCCAGCTACACGCGGATGCGGCCCGGCCAGGCCGAGCTGGTGCTGGGGACCACCGCCGTCGTCACCGGTCAGGACGTGTTCGGGTTCGCGCCGCAGTGGGACGGCGACCGCGCCCTCTACACCGCGGACGGCAAGATTCGCTGGTACGCCAACGGTTCCGTCACCGACGTGCCGTTCGAGGTCACTGTTCCCGTGCGCACGGCACGGCCGCAGCGGCGGGCGAAGAACCTCGTCGCCGGGCCGGTCAAGGGCATCGCGGGACCGGTCGTGTCGAGGGACGGCTCGAAGATCGCGTTCCGCGCGTTGAACTCGCTCTACCTGCTCAGCAACGGCAGGACCACCAAGCTGACCGACGGCGCCTACTTCGACTCCGACCCGGACTTCTCACCGGACGGCACGAAGCTGATCTACGCCAGCGACCGCACCGGCGTCGCCCAGCTCTGGCTCCGGGACCTGAACACAGGTGAGGACAAGCTCTACGCGCCCGCGCCCGGCGCGCAGACCACGCCGCGCTTCTCCCCGGACGGCACCAAGGTCGCCTACGTGGACCAGGACGGCCAGGCGTGGGTCGTGGACGCCACCGGGCGCCGTCAGATCACGCCCACGCTCTTCCAGCCCGGCCGCCCGACCTGGTCCGCGGACGGCACGGTCGTCGCGCTGGCCGCGGTGAAGCCCTTCTCGCGCCGGTTCCGCGAGGGCACGAGCCAGATCCTCAGCGTCGACCTGGTGAGCGGCGAGCTGAAGTACACCGAGCCCATGCCGTTCCGGTCCATCGCGACCCGCGGCGACGACGGCCCGGTCTGGTCGCCGAACGGCGGGCACCTCGCGTTCGTCGTGGAGAGCGTCGCCTGGGTCGTTCCCGTCGACGCCAAGGGGAACTTCACCGGCGAACCGCGTCAGGTCACCCGTGAGGTCACCGACTCGCTCGCCTGGCACGGCAACGACGCGTTGGTGTACCTGAACAACGGCAGGCTCCGGAAGTCCACTCTGGACGGAAAGACCACCACGATCCGCGTGCACCTCAACTGGGCCAAGCCCAAGGCGCCTGAGCGCGAGATCGTCCATGTCGGCGCGTACTGGGACGGCGAGGCGCAGGACCTGCGGTCCGATGTGGACATCGTCGTGGCGAACGGCGTGGTCCGGGAGATCCGCCCGCACCAGGGCCGTGCCGACGTCGACGCGTCGGCGCTGACCGCCATCCCCGGCCTGATCGACGCCCACAACCACTGGCACCTGCGCGGCCGCCAGTGGGGTGCGCGCCAGGGCAACCTGTGGCTGTCCTACGGCATTACCACCGTCCGCTCGCCCGGCGACCCGGTCTACCAGATGGTCGAGACCCGCGAGGCGCTGGCCGCGGGAACGCTGACCGGGCCGCGGTTCTACGCCACCGGAGAGGCGGTCGACGGTTCCCGCGTCTACTACAACTTCATGCGCCCGACGCTGTCACGGGCCCAGCTCGACCTGGAGCTGCGCCGGGCCCACGAGCTCGCGTACGACATGATCAAAACCTACGTCCGCCTGCCCGTGGAACTGCAGCGCGCGGCCGTCCAGCGCTCGAAGGTCCCGCTGTCCTCGCACTACCACTACCCGGCCGCCAACCTCGGCATGGACGGCATGGAACACGTCGGCGCCACCAACCGCCTCGGCTACTCCCACACCGTGACCCGGCAGGGCAACGCCTACCAGGACGTCGTGCAGATCTTCACGAGTTCCGGCATGTCGATGACGCCGACCCTGTTCCACAGCCGCGCCCTGTTCACCGAGGACAAGTCGCTGGTGACCGACGAGCGAACCCGCGTGCTGTTCCCGCCGTGGGAGTACGACCGCTACGTCACCGACGCCAGCAACGCGGGCACCCCGGCCTCCTCCTGGTCGCCGGACGTCCTGCGCGGCTGGGTCACGTTCGCCCTCGCCGTGCACCGCGGCGGCGGCCTGGTCATCTGCGGCACCGACGCGCCGCTGGACTCCCCGGCCACCGCGACCCACATGAACCTGCGCGCCATGGTCAAGTACGGCTTCACCCCGCGCGAGGCCCTGATCACCGCCACCCGCAACCCGGCCCGCTGGCTGGGCGTCCCGCTCGGCGCGATCAAGCCCGGCGCCCCGGCGGACATCTCGTTCGTCGAGGGCAACCCGCTCGCGGACATCAAGGCCGCGGCGAACGTCCGGCAGGTCATGGTCGGCGGACGGCTGCACTCGGTCGCGGATCTGCTGAAGCCGTACCAGAAGCAGGCGCAGGCGCTGTCCACGACGGACGCGCTCGCCCCGTTGCCGTCGGCGGAGAACAAGCACTGGTGGCACGAGCCGGAGTGGGCCGAGCACGTCTGCTGCGAGCACTGACGCGGTGAGCTGGGCGGCGTTTGGATCGTGACGCGGCGTAACGATGCTGTGGGCCAGGGCGACTCACCAATGCCTCATTTTTGGACGCAAAGGTGGTCGCAATGCCCACGACAACCGGTCCCGCGACAGCATCCGGCGCCGCCTACGGCAGGCCCGTGTTCCTCAACAACGTGGTCAACACCTTCGTGCAGAATTTTGACGTCGAGGTGCCGGACCAGATCATGCAGTTCATCCTGCGGGAGGTGCTGGAGCCGGACGAAAAATGGGATGAAAGCCTGAGGTTGGAACAGTTCGATCCGGAGAAGACGGCACACATCCTCCACGAGGCTCTCGCGGAGGCGTTGGTGAATCGCTCCGAACCGCGCCTTGACGAGGTCTCGGACGCGTTTTACCGGGTCATTCATGACCGGTGGAAGTGTCCTTTCCCGTTCATCTTCTGCTGACGCGCACGTCACGGTGATGGTGATGTCAGATGATCAGGCGCAGAAGAAATCCGGTGCGCCGGAGGGCTACAACTCCGGCGATACGGCCGACCTCAGGAAGGCCCTGGACTCCACGTACGATTACAACAAAACCCTGATAACGCTTGCCACGGCCACGACGGCACTGAGCGCCACGTTTCTCGGCAAGGATCTGTATCTCGGCAGCCACCTGGGCACGCTCATCTTCTCATGGGTGTTCCTCGGCTGCTCCATGCTCGCGGGCGTGGTCGGAATGGGCAGCTACATCAGTCAGTACGCCGAGTCCAACATCAAGCCACGGCGGTCCGCCGTGGAGTACAGCGGTCTCGTCCAGGTGCTGTCGCTGATGGTGGGGCTCACGCTGCTCGCGGTGTTCGCGGTCCAGAACACGTCCGGCAGAACGCCGGTGGCGCCGCAGACCTCGACGACGAACCAGATCGTCTCACCCACGCCAGGGCCGACCACGGGATCACCGGTCACGAGCGGTTGATCATCTTGGTGGCGAGGCGGACGCCCTGACGCATGCTGACGTGCGGCAGATAAGCGCGGCCAACGGCGTTGGCGATGCGCGGCAGGGCGGCGGAGTCCGGGTAGGCCATGAACATCGGCCGGTACGTCGGCTGGAACTTGGCCTTGAACGCGAACAGCGAGCGGAACCCGTACACCGGCTCCAGCACCTGCCCGGTGAGGTCCAGCACCCGTTGCAGGGCGCGGGGACGCTCGCCGCGGTCCAGCCGGGCCAGCGGGGCGCCGGACAGGCTCAGGAACTTCGCTCCCTCGCTCTTGAGCTCCAGCGCCGCCGAGGCGATCAGGAACTCCATCGAGCCGCGGAAACCGTTGGCACGGCGGCGCATGAAGTCGAGCGTGTAGCCGACGACCTCGCCGTCGGCGTAGACCGGCAGCCAGCTCGTGATGCCGTGCACGGTGCGGTCGGCGTCGATCGCGAGCAGGCACCGCACGCCCTCGCCCGCCAGTTCCTCGACGCCGCCGAGGGTGAAGCCCATCTCCGGCAGGCCCTTGTCCGCCACCCACTCCGCGGAGATCGACCGGATCTGGTCGGTGATCGCGTACGGTGCGTCGGCGTAGGTGCACCACTCCGCGGTGATGCCCTCCTTGGCGGCCTTGTTCAGCGCGGTCCGCACGTCCTGCCACTTCTTGCCGGTGAACGCCAGGGTGTCCAGCTCGATCACGGTGTCCTCGGCGACCTGCACCGCGGACCAGCCGAGACCGGCGACGGCCTCCCTCGTCTCCGTGCCCACGCTGTAGAGGCACGGCGTCCAGCCGTTCTCCTGGCAGAACTCGGCGAATCCGCGCACGGCCTCGACCCGCGCCGGGCCGATCGGGTCGCCGACGGTCAGCGCGATGGTGGCCACCACGCGGTACGCGATCATCGTCTCGCCGTCCGGGGTGAACCAGTGCTGGTTGCCGCGCCACGTCGTCATGTACGACAGCGAAGAACCGCCGTGCCGCCGCATCAGCTCACGCGCCTGCTCGGCCTCCTTCGAACCCGACGAGGGCCATGCGCGCCACGACGCCATCAGCAGACCCGCGAGCACGATCAGCCAGAACACCACGCCGGTGTACTCGAACAGCAACGTGCCGATGAACCCGTCCGCCTGGAACCGCAACGGCACCGCGCCGAGGTAGCCCGGCGGCAGGAACCGCGTCGGCAGGTCCGCGAGCAGGCCCGCGAACCCCGGTTCCGGGGTGAACTGGTCGCGGACCAGGTACCCGCCGAGGACGTACAACGCCGACAGGGCACCGATGCTGGCCAGCGTGAACCGCCAGAACTTCCGCACCGCGTGGCCGGGCAGCCGCACGGTGAAGTGCCGCCGGGTCGCCAGCAGCACGCTGGCGATCGCGAGTGGTGCCAGCACGGGGAAGCTCGCCGCGAAGCCCACCTCCAGCTGGCCGGTGTCCGGGATGCGCGCGGCGTTGTCCGAGACGAACCACGCGATGAACCCCGCGTACACCACGTTGAACGCCAGCGCCGACCCCCACGCGAACCGCCGGCCGCGACGCAGCCCTTCCGCCAGCACGAGCAGCAGCAACACCGGCAGCAGCGACATCACCATGGCCGGGAACCGCCCGTACGACAACTGGATCGTCATCGTCCGGCACAGCTCGACCGCGTCGGAGCCGCACGCCGCCGCCACGTCGTCCGCCGCGGGCTGCCAGACGGCCACCACCTCGGAGTACCACGACAGCGGGCCGTTCGGGGACGGCGACATCAGCGACACCACCGGCCCGAGCGCCGACGCCGCCACCAGCAGTCCCACGAGGACCCGCGTCTCGGTCAGCGTCCGCGGTTCGCGGGCGGTGCGGGCGCGCAGGAACACCGCGCCGATCACCAGCCCGGCCACACCGGCGGTCAGCCGCAGCAGGTCCTCCAGCCAGCCCGAGTACAACGTGAGCACCAGCACCGACAGCGCCGTCATGAGCCGGACGCGGCGGCGCCACGACACCGGCATGCGGAACGTCAGCGCCAGCGCGAGTCCCACCCCGCCGATCGACGGCCCGGCCGCGACCCCGCCGCGCAGCGAGTCGAGCCAGGACCACTGCAGCTCACTGCCGAGCACCACCACACCGATTCCGAGGAACGCCCCGGCCACGTGGGAGGCGAGGAAGATCGCCGCGGCGCGCAGGGTGCCGAGCTCGCGTTCGGCCAGCGTGCCGAAGACGAGCAGCAGCGCGGTGGTGGCCAGGTAGCCCAGCAGGTCCATGGCCCACAGCGCGGAGGAGAACACGGTCCACAGCGGACTGTCGGTGCCGAAGCCGATCCGGGCCAGCAGCGCGTCGTTCTCCTCGCCGATCGCGCCGGTCAGCGCGCCGACGGTCCAGAAGACGACGAGGAAGACGCACGTCAGGGGCGCGGTCCTCAACAGCAGGCCGAGCTGCCGGGTGATGCGGTCCAACAGGGCTTTCATGGCTGTCGTGGTCTCCGCCGGAGGTCGAACGGGCAAGGGGTCAGCTGGTCAGGCCGGTGCGCGCGGCGAGCCACGGCAGGGAGTCGTAGAGGCCGGGCCGCCACACGTTCCAGTCGTGCGCTCCCGGGAGCTCCTTCAACTGCACGTCCATCCCGGCCTTGCGGCAGGCCTCGAACACGTCCACGCCGGCCTGGCGGTAGAGCGCGTCGCCGTGGGCCGTGACGACCACGCCCGCGGTCTGCGCGAACCGTTCGCGGGCGAGCACGTCCATCGGGTTGACGCGGGTGAACGCCGCCTCGTCACCACCGAACGCGGCCTGCACCGTCTCGGCACGCGTGCCGAGCGTCGGCTCGCGCTGCCCGGTGAGGTCGATGAAGTTGCCGTAGACGTCCGGCGCGCGCACGGCGAGCTGGAGAGCACACGTGCCGCCTTGGGAGAACCCCGCGATGGTCCACGCCTCGCGGCGTTCGTCCACCGTCAGCCGTTGCTTGATCCACGCCGGGACCTCGCGGGCCAGGTACGTCTCCGACTGGCCGAGCTTCGAGTCCAGGCACAGCGGGTTCGCCGAGCGCGAGCCGAGCTGGTCGGCCACCACCACGATCGGCGCCAGGCCGTCGTGCTGCCGGGCGAACGCGTCCAGGCGCTCGGTGATCCGGCCCGCGTCGAACCAGTCGCGCGGCGCGCCCGGCTGCCCGGGAAGCAGCACCAGGACCGGCAACCGCGGCCGCGGCGTCGCGGCGTACGCGGGCGGCAGGTAGATCCAGGCCTTGCGCGCCTTGAACGCGCCGGGCACGTCCGCCTCCGACACCGTGCCGTTCTCCGGCAGGCCGGCGGGCTTGCGCCAGACGTCCGCGAGCTTGCCGCCCGGTGGCACGTCGAGCACGCTCGACGTGGGCTTCGCGGCCTCGTCGAGGTCGACCCGGCTGTTCGTGAACACCTCCAGCACCGCACGTGACGTGGGGTAGAAGCCGAAGAACGCGTTCGCCGTCGTGACCGCACTCGCCGTCACGACCAGCGCGAGCACCACGCTCAGCGTGCGCCAGTACCACCGCCCGGCCCGCAGCCGCGCGGCCGCGAGGCCCAGCGCCACCAGCACCGCGCCCGCCCACACCACCAGGACCGGGGGCAACGGCTCCGGCCACGGCTTCCACACGTGGTCGACGACGAACACCAGCCCGGCGACGACGGCCGCGCACACGAGCAGCACCACCGGAACGACTCGGGTCCACCACGTCCGGTTCTTCCGGATCGTCAGGGAGATCAACGCGATCGCGCCCGCGACGGTGGCGGCGGTGGGGATCGGGCCGCTCGTCAGCGACAGGTCCAGTGGGCTGAGCATGCGGTCCGTTCGTCAGCAGGTCCCGGGCGACTCCCGGCGAGGACCAGCAAACTACTGCGGCGGGCAGGTTCCCAGCTGCCGGACGTCCGGAACAACCCGTCACCTGGCTGGAAGTGCGCCCGCCGGGTGGCGGGAATCGCTCACGGTCGGCCTGGGCGAGCCGGTGCTGTCCGTCCTGCTCCGCGTTCGGCTCGGATGAACGAAGCCGTCAGGGTGCGAGCGCGGCGAAGGCCTCGTCGAGCAGGGCGACGAGGTCGAGCCGCCCGTCGGAGTCCGACCAGTGGTCGATGGCGACGGTGAAGCAGTCCAGGGCGGCCGAGACGCGGACCCAGTGCGCGATCGCGGGCTGTTCGGGGGAGCCCGCGCGTTCGGCGAGCGCGCACACCAGGGCCGGGCGCCAGCCGTGCTGCTTCTCCAGCTTGCGCGCGGCCAGCGCCGGAGTGGACCTGATCAGCCTCGTCATGGCCAGGGTGGCGGCCGGATCCTCGTGGTAGGACGCGATGGCCAGGTCCAGGGCGTGCCGCAGCGCGGTCCAGTCGTCCTCGTCGGCCGGACGGGCGCGCAGGGCGTCGGCCACCAGCTCGCCCTTGGCCTCGAAACCGCCGAGGACGGCGTCCTCCTTGGTGCCGAAGTAGCGCAGGAACGTGCTGCGCGAGACGCCGGCCGCGGCGGCCAGGTCGTCGATCGTCACGTTCTCGAAACCGTTGCGGAGGAACAACTTGAAGGCGACCCGGCCGAGCTCGGCCCGCACGGCCGCCCGTGCGATGTCCCTCGTGTTGGTCCGTCCCGCTGGCACCGGCGGATCATACCTGTTGTCCGCACCTCACTTGCAGAAGCGACACCCCATGGCTAACTTGACACTGAGTTTCACACTTCGAGCCGAGGACTGTCATGACCACTGCTGTGCACGGGTCGTCCGTCGACATCACCACGCCCGACGGGACCGCCGACGCCTACCTGGTCCACCCGGCCGACGGTGGCCCGCACCCGGCCGTCCTGCTGTACATGGACGCCTTCGGGCTGCGGCCGCACCTGAAGTCCATGGCGGACCGCCTCGCGGCGGCCGGGTACGTCGTCCTGGTGCCCAACGTGTTCTACCGCGCCGGCCGGGCTCCGGTGCTGGAGCTGCCCGAGTTCATCGACCCCACCGCGCGCCCCGAGCTCTTCGGCAAGATCATGCCGCTCATCCAGGGACTGACCCCGGAGGTGGTGATGCGCGACGCCGCCGCCTACCTGGACTGGCTGGACGGCTCGCCGCTGACCACCGGCGGCCCCGTCGGCATCACCGGCTACTGCATGGGCGCGGGCCTCGCGCTGCGCACCGCGGGCACCTTCCCGGACCGGGTCGCCGCGGCGGCCGGGTTCCACGGCGCCCGCCTGGCCACCGACGCGCCGGACAGCCCGCACCTGCTCGCCGACCACATCACCGCCGAGCTGTACTTCGGGCACGCCGACCAGGACTCGTCCAACCCGGCCGAGCAGATCGAGGCGCTCGGCAAGGCGCTCGCCGCGGCCGGGGTCACCCACCGCAACGAGGTCTACGCCGGTGCCCACCACGGCTTCACCCAGGCCGACACGTCGATGTACAGCGAGGAGGCCGCCGAACGTCACTGGGAGGCGCTGCTGGAGCTGTTCGCCCGCAAGCTGTGACCGGAGTGGTCGTGCAGCTCGCTGACGTCCCACTCGGGCAACGGGTCCTCGAACGCCCGCCACGCGGACGGGCCCGCGGCGAGCTCTGAGTCGGTGAGCAGTGCGGGGTCCAGGCGGCGGGCCGGTTCCGTCACGTCGAGGCCGACCCCGATGAACACCAGCTCCTGCCGTGCCGAGGGGGACGGCAGGAGCTGACCGGGTTCGAGGGTCAGGTTGGGGCCGGCCTGCGACCACACCGCCAGCACGTCCGGGCGGGAGGCGATGTGGCAGAAACCCTTGCTGCGCAACACACCTTCCCAGTCCGTCAGTGCCTGGACCAGGCGGGCGGGGTGGAACGGCCGGTCCGCGCGGTAGGTGACCGACCTGATCCCGTACTCCTCGGTCTCCGGGGTGTGCCCGCCCGCCAGCTCCTGCGCCCAGCCGGGCGCCCGCGCGGCGGTGATCGGGTCGTACCGGCCGGTGTCGAGCACCTCGGCCAGCTCGACCACGCCGTGGCGCGTGTGCAGCAGCCGGGCGGAGGGGTTGAGGCGCCGCAGCACGGCGTCGAGCGTGGCGAGCTGCTCGGCCGTCACGAGGTCGGTCTTGTTCACCACCAGCACGTCGGCGAACTCCACCTGGTCCACGAGCAGGTCCGAGATCGTGCGCTCGTCGGCCTCGGCGGCGGCCAGGTCGCGCTCGTCCAGCCGGTCGCCGGTGGTCAGCTCGCGCAGGAAGCCCGCCGCGTCCACGAGGGTCACCATGGTGTCGAGCCGCGCGTGGTCGGAGAGGCTCGTGCCGTCGTCGAACGTCCAGTCGAACGTGGCGGCCACCGGCATGGGCTCGGAGATGCCGGTGGACTCGATCAGGATCGTGTCGAACCGCCCGGAGCGCGCCAGCTCGCCGACGCTGTCGAGCAGGTCCTCCCGCAACGTGCAGCAGATGCAGCCGTTGGTGAGCTCGACGAGCCGCTCGGTGGTGCGGTCGAGGCTGCCCTGACCGGCGACCAGGGCCGCGTCGATGTTGACCTCGCTCATGTCGTTCACGATCACCGCGACCCGCCTGCCCTCGCGGTTGGCGAGCACGTGGTTGAGCAGGGTGGTCTTGCCGGAGCCGAGAAAACCGGACAGCACGGTCACGGGGGTGCGCATCAGAGTTCCATCTCCTCGTGCCAGTCGGCGAACGGGTCGGCGAAGTCGAGCTCGCTGATCAGCGCGAGCTCCTCGTCGGTGACGAGCGCCGCGCGCAGGGCCGCGGTGATCCGCTCGGGTGCGGCCGAGCTGGTGATCACGACGAGCTCCTGGTCCCGGTCGCCGTAGTACGGGTCCCACCGCAGCGAGGCGGCCGCGCGCCGGTCCTCGTCGGCCTCGGTCCAGTCGTCGGTCGCGGCGAGCCAGGGCCCGAGGTTGCCCACGCGCAGGCCACCGCCCGCGGACTCCAGCCACAGGGCCGCGTCGGGCTGGCTCGCCACCCACACGCGGCCGCGCACCCGCACCACGCCGTCGAGCAGCACGTCGATCGAGTCGTACAGCCGCTTGGGGTGGAACGGCCGCCGCTCGGTGAAGTGGACGACGGACACCCCGTGCGCGGGTTCGAGCGGCGGCTGCCCGTGCAGCAACGGCGCGAAGCCGTCGTCGATCTCGCCGCGCCGCGCGATGGCGGGGATCGCGGCGAGCAGCTCGGTGGCGTCCAGGTCCTCCAGCCGGCGCCGGGGCGCGTGCGGGCTGAGGCGGTCGAGCACGGCCTCCAGCACCGGGTCGCCGGCACCGGTGAGCACCAGCGCGTCCGCGAACTCCGCCTGCCCGACGACGACCTGCGCCACGGTCCGCTCGTCGCCGTCGGCCGCGCGCATCCCCCGGTCGGCGAGCGAGTCGCTGCCGGTGGCGTCCCGCAGCCACGTCGCGGTGTCGACCACCGTCACCACGGCCTCGACCTCGACGTCGGTCTCGCTCAGCGCGAAGCACACGGCCTCCGGTTCGAGCACCGGGTCGAGGTGCACGATCACCCGCCCGTCCAGCCCTTCGAGCAACGGGACGAGGTCCAGGCGCAGCGTGCACGACACGCAGCCGTGTGCGAGTTCGAGCACGGTGAGCCGGCCGTCCACCCAGCGGCGCACCACGCCGTCGGCCAGACCGGTCAGATCGTGCCTGACCAGCACCGACTCCGGTGACGCCCGCCAGAGCTCGTCGGCTGCGTCGTGGTGAGTGAACCCGGCTACCAGTACGACCCGTGCTGCCATGCCCGGAGCCTACATGACAACGATTATCGTTTCGCAAATCGGGCATGACATGATCGAGCCATGCAGGTCGAGTTCTGGGCTGACGTCATCTGTCCGTGGTGCTACATCGGCAAGGCGCGCTTCGAGAAAGCGCTGGCCAGATTCGAGCACCGCGCCGAGGTCACGGTGGTGCACCGCGCGTTCGAGCTGGATCCGGACAAGACCTCGGTCGAACCGGTGCCGCAGATGCTCGCCGCCAAGTTCGGCCCGCGTGCCGCCGAGATGGAGGACTCCGTGGCCCAGCTCGCCCGCGACGAGGGCCTCGGGTACCGGCAGGACCGCGAGGTCGGCAACACCTTCGACGTGCACCGGCTGCTGCACCTGGCCGGGGAGCGCGGTCTGCAGCAGCAGGTGCTCGACGCCGTGCTGCACGCCAACTTCGCCGAGGCGCGCACGCTGTTCACCGCGGAGTCCCTGACCGAGATCACCGCGGAGGCCGGGCTCGACCGCGCCGACATCCGTGCCGTTCTCGACTCGGCCGCATACGCCGACGAGGTGCGCGCCGACGAGAAGCGCGCTCGCGAGATCGGCATCAGCGGCGTTCCGTTCGTGGTCGTCGACGGACGGCTCGCCGTCGCCGGTGCCCAGCCGGCCGAACTGTTCGAGCGCGCGCTGACGCAGGCGTGGGAGGGCTGACATGACCGAGGGTCTGCTGAAGGTCGACTCGGAGCGGCTCGACGCCGCCGTCGTGGTGCGCGCCGAGGGCGAGGTCGACTCCTACAGCGCGGAGTTGTTGCGCGACAAGCTGTCCGAGGCGTTCACCGCGCGGCTTCCGGTCGTGCTCGACCTCAGCCGCGTGGCGTTCTTCGCGTCGGCCGGTCTGTCCGTGCTCGTGGAGTACCACCAGCTCGGCGAGGACCGCGGTACCCCGTTGCGGCTGGTGTCGCCCGCCGGCAGCGTGCTGCGGGCGTTGCGGGCCACCACGCTGAACGAGACGCTGGAGCTGTACCTGAGCCTGCCGGAGGCGCTGGAGGGCCGGTAGATGGACCGCACCTCCGCGGCCGGGGACGCCGCCGTGGCAGCGGGTCGCGACCTCGGGCTGGAGATCACCGGTGGCAAGGTGCTCCACGAGCTGTTCTCCGTCGTGGTGCATCTGGTACCGACGCCGGTCGTGGCGCGCGTGCCGGTCGTCCTGCCGCGCAGCACGACACCGCAACGCCTGGCGCGGCGCCAGCAGCAGGAGCTGGACGTCGCGCAGTGGCTGCACGAGCAGGGCACGCCGGTGATCCCGCCGAGCCCGCTCGTGCCGCGCGAACCCGTGCGGCGCAACGGTTTCTCCATCACTTTCTGGACGTTCACCGAAGAGGACGGATCGGCAGGACGGGACCACGTCAGGTATTCCGAGCTCACCGCGGACCTCCACCGGGCACTGCGGGACTACCCGGGCGAACTGGACTTCCTGTCCACAGCGCAACCGTGGTTCGTCGAGGAGGCCTTCGACCGGCTGGAGCACCGGCCGGACGTGGTCGCACCGGCCGACCTCGCCCGCGCCCGGCGCGAGTGGCAGGTGCTGGCACCGCTCGTCAGCGACGAAGCCGAGTTCCGCAAGGCGTTCCCCGGCGTCGAGCTGCAGCCGGTCCACGGCGACTCGCCGCCCGCCAACGTCTTCGCGAGCACCGGCGGACCGTTGTTCGCCGACTTCGAGCTCGTCACCAGGGGACCGGTCGAGTGGGACCTGGGCGGCCTCGGCCCCGAACTGACCGCCGCCTACGACCGCGGCGCGGCCAGGAACGGGCTGAGGCCGCTCGATCAGGACGTGCTCAGGTTCGTCGACGCGGTCGCCGGGATCCGGATCATCGGGTTCCTGTCGTGCGCGGACCAGCTGCCCGCCATGGTCGAGCTCATGCGACCGTTCGTCGACCGATGGCGGGACACCGACCCCTACGCGTGAGCCGCCGCGCGATCTCCCAGCCAGGCCACGATCTCCTCGGCGGGCAGCGGCTCGCTGAGGAAGTAGCCCTGCACGACGTCGCACCCGGCCTCGGCCAGCGCGGTCCACGTGTCCTGGTCCTCGACGCCCTCCGCCACGGCCTGCAGCCCGAAGTTGCGGGCCAGCGCGACCAGAGCGTGCACGATCGCGCTGTCGCCCGCGTCGGTGCACATGTGCGTGACGAACGAGCGGTCGAGCTTCATCTCGTGCACGCGCATGCTGCGCAGGTAGGAGATCGACGAGTAGCCGGTGCCGAAGTCGTCGATGGACAGTCGCACGCCCAGCTCGGTCAGGCCGCGCAGCACGTCCACCGCCCGGTCGGGGTCGGAGATGATCGCCGACTCGGTGATCTCCAGCGTCAGCAGCCTGGCCGGCAGCCCGTGCCGCTTGATCAGGTCCGCGACGTCACCGGGGAACTCGGCGTGCAGCAGGCAGGCCGCGCCCACGTTGACCGAGACCGGCACCTCCCAGCCCGCGTCCCGCCACGCCCGGCACTGCCGCAGCGCCGCGTCGATGACGTACCGGGTGAGCGGCTCGATGAGACCGTTCTCCTCGGCGATCGGGATGAACTCGTCCGGGCGCACCAGACCGCGCGTCGGGTGCTGCCAGCGGGCCAGCGCCTCGACCCCGCACACCGCGCCCGTGTCGGCCAGGGCCTTGGGCTGGTAGTGCAGGAACAGCTCGCCGCGGTCGATCGCGTGCCGCAGCTCGGTGACGGCGGTGAGCTGCGAGGCGCCGCGCTCGTGCAGACGTGCGTCGTAGACGGCCACACCGGACTTGTCGCGCTTGGCCGCGTACATCGCGCTGTCCGCGTGCCGCAACAACTCGTGGCCGTCCATTGAGTCCAACGGGCACAATGCCACGCCGACGCTGCCCGCTATCTCCAGTTCCAGACCCTCCAGCGTGACCGGCATGGCCAGCGCGCCGAGGATCTTCTCCGCCACCATGCGGGCGTTGTCCGCCGAGCCGACACCGGGCAGCAGCACGGCGAACTCGTCGCCGCCCAGCCGTGCCACCAGGTCCGTGTCGCGCACCGCCCACGACAGGCGGTTGGCCACCTGACGCAGCAGCAGGTCGCCGGAGTGGTGCCCGAGCGAGTCGTTGACCTCCTTGAACCGGTCGAGGTCCACGATCAGCAACGCGAGTTCTTCATTCTTGCGGTGCGCCTTGGTGACGGCGACTTCCATCCGGCGCGCGAGCAGCGACCGGTTGGCCAGACCCGTCAACGCGTCGTGGTGGGCTTCGTGCTCGTTCTTGGCGGCCTGGCGCAGGATCTTGCGGCGGGCGCCGAGCAGCACCATGCCGAACAGTCCCACCAGGAACGCGTCCAGCACGAACGCGATGATCTGGGCGAGCCGCAACTGCGAGTTCTTCTCGTCCGCGGCCCGCAGGTACTCGGTGGTGTCGAGGCTCTTGGCCGCGATCGTCGAGGAGATCTGGCGGCGCAACGACGAGTGCGCGAGGCTCGCCTGGTCGGCCTGCACCTGGTCCGCGCCGGCGACCACCTTCCGCAGGATGTCCGTGGTCTGGTCGTACAGCGGCAGCAGCCGGGTCGCGACCGCGACGTCGTCGGACTGACCGCGGGTCCGCAGCCACTCCAGCTCACCGCGGGCGGCGCCGACCGAGTTCTGCAGCGGCTCGATCGTCTGCGTGGTCCTGGCCACCTGCAGGTCGCGCAACGCGTTGTCGGCGATGTTGATGTGCTCCAGCACGCGGCTCCAGCGCTCGCTGGAGTCGTTGAGCTCCCGCACGTGTGCCGTCGTGGTCTGCGCGGACACGCTGCTCCACAGCGCCAGCCCCGCCAGGGCCAGCAGCCCGAGCGTCAGCCCCGCCGTCGCCACCCGTGCGGTGGCGCGGCCCTCCCAAAGCCTCACCGTGCCTGCTCCAACGGTCGCACCCAACTCGCCGGATCTTCGACGAAGCTGTCGATCTGCGGCTGGAAGAACTCCCTGCGCGCCTTCTCGGACTCCTGCCGGTGCAGGATCTGTTCGAGGTTCTCGGTGGTCACCGTGAGGCTCGGCGTCTCGATCCAGCCTTGGGGTAACGGTGCCCCGCCCCTCGCGTGCCGCGCGAGCAGCCAGCCCGCGACGGCGCCCTTGAGGTAGTGCTCCGGCGAGATCGTCGCCACCATCGCACCGTCCCGCACCGCCTGCAACGTTCTCGGGTCGACCCCGAAACCGCCCACCAGCCACCTCGCCGACTTCTCGGTTCTTATCGCGGCGAGGTTCACCCCGTCGCAGTCACCGGTCCCAACGAACGCCAGCGCGTCGGGATTCGCGGCCACCAGCCGTCGCCACGCGTCGAGGTTCGCCTCGTCGTCGCGTTGCGTGTCGAACGGCCCCAGCACGAGCACCCCCGGTGACTTCTCGGCGAATCGCCCTCGAATGCCGTCGGCCCGGTCGTCGAAGCCGGCGAGTCCCGGCGCGGTGTTTCCCAGCACCACCGTTCCGGTCGCGTTCGGGGGCAATCGGCGCATCAACTCGTCAGCCAGCTTTTCGCCGAGTTCGTAGTTGTCGTTACCGATGTGCAGTTTCACCCCGGAACTCGTGGTGAGTCGCATGTCCACGCCGACGACGGCGACGTGCTGGGCCAGCGCCTCACCGATGGACGGCGCCATCAGGGCGGGCTCGGACGTGGCGACGGCGATTCCGCCTTTGGCGGCGAGCGTCAAATCGGCGAACAACTCGACTTCCTTGTGCCCGTCCTGCCCGGGCGGTCCCGTCACCGTGGCGCTGACGCCGCCGATGCGCTTGACGCCTTCGTGGAACCCGCTGGTCATCTCCTGTGCGAAGGAGCCGCCGGTGCGCTTGACCACGAAACCCACGTGCGGCAGCGCGTCGGACCTCGCGGCGCCACCGCAGCCCGATAACACCAACAGACCCAGCACCAGCGCCGCAGCTCGCATGGATGACCTCGGGCTCGCTCGACCTACGGTGATTGATCTGTCCGGAGCGGCCGATGGTACATCGCTTGGTGCCAAATCGGGATGACGCACCCCGTGAACGGGAAGCGCTTTCACGTTGCGGAAGTGTCAGCTGGCGTCGTATCCCAGGTTCGGGCGCAGCCATTGCTCGACCTCGGCCAGCGGCTTGCCATAGCGGCGTGCGTAGTCCTCGACCTGGTCGCGGCCGAGCCGTCCCACGGTGAAGTACTTCGCGTCCGGGTGCTGGAAGATCAGGCCGCTGACGCTGGCCGCAGGGCTCATGGCGAACGACTCGGTCAGGCTGACCCCGATCTCCTCGGCGCCCAGCAGGTCGAAGAGCAGGCGCTTCACGGTGTGGTCCGGGCAGGCCGGGTAGCCCAGCGCGGGCCGGATGCCGCGGAACCGTTCCGCGTGCAGGTCCTCCAGCACCGGGTCGGCGTCCGGCTCGAACCAGTCGCGGCGCGCCCGCAGGTGGATCCACTCGGCGAACGCCTCGGCGAGCCGGTCCGCCAGCGCCTTCACCATGATGGCGCGGTAGTCGTCGTGCTTGGCCTCGTACTTCGCGGCCAGCTCGTCGGCGCCCAGGATCGTCACGGCGAAGCCGCCGAGGTGGTCGCCCTCCGGTGCCACGTAGTCGGCCAGGCTGCGGTTCGGGCGCGACACCTGCTTCTGCGTCTGCTGGCGCAGCATCGGGATGAGCACGCCGTTGCCGAGCTGGATGTCGTCACCGGTGGAATGCGCGGGCCAGAAGCCGTGGACGCCCTTTGCCGTGAACGAACCATTGGCGATGATTTCGTCGAGCAACGCGTTCGCGTCGTCGAAGAGTTCGCGCGCGACCGGCTGTTCGAGGATCGCCGGGAACTTGCCCTTGAGCTCCCAGGCGAGGAACAGGAACGTCCAGTCGACGAACTCGCGCAGTTCGCTGATCGAGGGCGTCAGCACGCGCGTGCCGGTGAATGCCGGCGTCGGCAAGTCGGTGAAATCGACCTTTTCCGCATTCGCGCGCGCGGCTTCCAGGCTGAGCAACGGCAGCTGCCGGCGGTTCTCGTGCTGGTGCCGCAACCTCGCCTGCTCGGCGCGGTTGGTGAGGTTCAGCTCGTGGCTGCGCCGGTCGTCCAGCAGGTCGGAGACGACGCCGACGACCCGGGACGCGTCGAGCACGTGGATGACCGGCTCGTCGTAGACCGGGGCGATCTTGACGGCGGTGTGCTGGCGGGACGTGGTGGCGCCGCCGATCAGCAGCGGCAGCTTCAGGCCGCGCCGCTGCATCTCCTCGGCGACCGAGACCATCTCGTCCAGCGACGGCGTGATCAGCCCGGACAGGCCGATGACGTCGGCGTGCTCCTTGATCGCGGTGTCGAGGATCTGCGCGGCGGGGACCATCACGCCGAGGTCGATCACCTCGTAGTTGTTGCAGCCCAGCACGACGCCGACGATGTTCTTGCCGATGTCGTGCACGTCGCCCTTGACCGTGGCGAGCACGACCTTGCCGTTGCCGCCCGCCGTCGCCTTGGGCTCGGCGTCCATGAACGGTTCCAGGTAGGCGACCGCGCGCTTCATCACGCGGGCGCTCTTCACCACCTGCGGCAGGAACATCTTGCCCGCGCCGAAGAGGTCGCCGACGACCTTCATGCCGTCCATCAGCGGGCCCTCGATCACGTCGAGCGGCCGGGGGAGGGCCTGGCGGGCCTCTTCGGTGTCCTCTTCGATGAAGTCGACGACGCCGTGCAGGATCGCGTGCTCCAGGCGCTTCGCGACCGGGGCCTCGCGCCACGACAGGTCGACGACGCGCTTCTGGCCGGGGCCCTTGACCGTCTCGGCGTGCGCGACGAGCCGGTCGGTGGCGTCCTCGCGGCGGTTGAAGAGGACGTCCTCGACCAGTTCCAGCAGCTCGGGCTGGATGTCCTGGTAGACGACGAGCTGGCCGGCGTTGACGATGCCCATGTCCAGGCCGGCCCTGACGGCGTGGAACAGGAACGCGCTGTGCATCGCCTCGCGGACGACGTCGTTGCCGCGGAAGGAGAACGACAGGTTCGAGATGCCACCGCTGGTGCGCGCGCCCGGACATCGCTGCTTGATCAGCGGCAGCGCGTCGATGAACGCCTTGGCGTAGCCGTTGTGCTCCTCGATGCCGGTCGCGACGGCGAGCACGTTCGGGTCGAAGATGATGTCCTCGGCCGGGAAGCCGACCCGCTGCGTGAGCAGGTCGTAGGCGCGGCCGCAGATCTCGACCTTGCGTTCGGTCGTGTCGGCCTGGCCCCGCTCGTCGAACGCCATCACGACGACACCGGCGCCGTAGTCGCGGATCGTGCGGGCCTGGGCGAGGAACGGCTCCTCACCCTCCTTGAGGCTGATCGAGTTGACGACGCCCTTGCCCTGCACGCACTTCAGGCCCGCCTCCAGCACGCCCCAGCGGGAGCTGTCGATCATCACCGGGATGCGGGCGATCTCCGGCTCGGTCGCGATCAGGTTCAGGAACGTCGTCATGGCCTGCTCGCCGTCGAGCAGGTCGGCGTCCATGTTGACGTCGAGCAGGTTCGCGCCGCCGCGCACCTGGTCCAGCGCGACCGCGAGCGCGGCCTGGTGGTCGTCGGCCTCGATCAGGCGGCGGAACTTCGCCGAGCCCGTGACGTTGGTGCGCTCACCGATCATCACGAACCCGGTGTCGGGGCCGATCTCGAACGTCTCCAGGCCGCTGAACCTGGTGGTGTTGCGGGGCTGCGCGACCTCGCGCGGGGCGGTCGTCCTGACCGCCTCGGCGATGGCGCTGATGTGCGCGGGCGTCGTGCCGCAGCAGCCGCCGACGAGGTTGACGATGCCGTGGCCGGCGAAGTCCCGCAGCAGCGCGGCCGTCTCGTCCGGGGTCTGGTCGTAGCCGCCGAACGCGTTGGGCAGGCCGGCGTTGGGGTGGCACGCGACGTAGGTGTCCGCGAGCCGGGCGAGCTCGGTGACGTGCGGGCGCATCTCCTCGGCGCCCAGCGAGCAGTTCACGCCCACGACCAGCGGTTGCGCGTGCTCGACCGAGTTCCAGAACGCCTCGACGGTCTGGCCGGAGAGCGTGCGGCCGGACAGGTCGACGATCGTGACCGAGATCCACAGCGGCAGGTCGGGCGCGACCTCGCGGGCGGCGGTGATGGCGGCCTTGGCGTTGAGCGTGTCGAAGATCGTCTCGATCAGCAGCAGGTCGACGCCGCCCTCGTGCAACGCGGCGATCTGCTCGGCGTAGGAGGCCTTGACCTGCTCGAACGTGACCGCGCGGAACGCCGGGTCCTCGACCTTGGGCGACAGCGACAGCGTGACGTTGAGCGGTCCGACGCTGCCGGCCACGAACCTGCCGCCGAACTCCCGCGCGGCCTGGCGGGCGAGGCGCGCGCCCGCGATGTTCATGTCGCGGACGCGGTCCTGCAGCCCGTAGTCGGCCTGGCCGATGGACGTGGCGGTGAACGTGTTGGTGGTCGTGATGTCCGCGCCCGCCGCGAGGTACTGCCGGTGCACGTCGAGCACCAGGTCCGGGCGCGTGAGGTTGAGCAGGTCGGGGTCGCCGACGACGTCCATGTGGTGGTCTGCGAACTCGGCGCCGTGGTAGTCCGACGGCGAGAGTCTGGCCTGCTGGAACATCGTGCCCCAGGCGCCGTCGAGCACGGCGATCCGCTGGTTCAGCAGGGACTTCAGACCATCCACGCGCGCTCCCGAAACGTCGTCGGAAGCGCCCTTGTGCCGTGGTCGTGCAAGACCGAGCGTGGCGGGCGGTTCAGGGCCCGTTGCAGCGCTTCTCGGACTCGCGGTCAAGGCTACCAAGGCTGTCCACGGCGCAGGAAGCCGTCCCACTTCCTAGGATGGACGGCGTGACTGAGAAGCGCGCGTTGGTCCTCGGCGGTGGTGGAGTGACCGGAATCGCTTGGGAGACGGGGATTCTGCACGGGCTCGCCCGTGCCGGCGTCGACCTGACGGAGGCGGACCTGTTCGTGGGCACGTCCGCCGGATCGGTGGTGGCCGCGCAGCTGGCGGGCGGTGCCTCCCCGGCCGAGCTCTACGAGGGGCAGCTGTTACCGCCCAACGGGGAGATTCCGGCCCGGCTGACCCCGTGGATGCTCGTGCGGTACCTGCTCTCCTACGCGATGCCGGGCACCGCGGCCCAGAAGCGGGCGCGGCTGGGACAGGCCGCGCTGAAGGCCCGCACGCCGTCCGAGGAGTCCAGGCTGGACGTCTTCGCCCATCGTCTGTCCATTCAGGACTGGCCGGAGCGGCCGCTGATGGTGACGGCGGTGGACACGGCGGACGGGAGGTTCGTGGCGTTCGACCGGGACAGCGGGGTGCCGCTGGTGCGGGCCGTGGCGTCGAGCTGCGCGGTGCCGCTGGTGTGGCCGCCGGTGACGATCGACGGCCGCCGGTACATGGACGGCGGGATGCGGTCGGCGGCCAACGTGGACCTCGCGGCCGGGTACTCGCGCGTCGTGGTCGTGGCGCCGCTGACGCGCTCGGCGAGCGCGGCGGCGACTCCGCAGGCGCAGGCCGCCCGGCTGGGGGTGCCGTCGATCGTGGTGAGTCCCGACCAGGCCGCGCTGGCCGCGATCGGCCGCAACGTGCTGGACCCGGCCCGTCGCCGTCCTGCCGCGGAGGCCGGGCTGGCGCAGGCGGCGTCGGTCGCGCAGGCCGTGCGCGAGGTCTGGAACTGATCACTGTCCGATCGCGCAACAACTGGTCGGTACCTCTTGTTCGTGCTGGTCGACGTGCTTACGGTCGCTCACCACTCGCATTGGCAGGTTTATTAACCAATTGCTGGAGGCGGTCGTGGGCGGCAGAACAGCAGCGGCGTTGGGGGTGGGCGGGCTCGTGCTCGGCCTCCTCGTGGCAGGGGTGACCAGTGCATCGGCGGCGGATCCACTGGTCTCCGGGGGCAAGGCGGTGACGGCGTCCTCGGTCGAGGGCGCCGGGTTCGAGGCGGGTAAGGCGGTCGACGGCAGCACGTCGACCCGCTGGGCCTCGGCGGAGGGGCACGACCCGGAGTGGCTGAGGGTCGACCTCGGCTCGACGTACACGATCAGTCGCGTCCGGCTGAACTGGGAGGCCGCCTACGCGAAGTCGTACCGCGTGCAGACCTCCCCGGACGGCTCGGCGTGGACCGACGTCTACTCGACCAGCACCGGTGACGGCGGCATCGACGACCTGACCCTGTCCGGTTCGGGTCGTTACGTGCGGGTCTACGGCACCGCCCGCGGCACGGCGTACGGCTACTCGCTGTGGGAGCTGGAGGTCTACGGCGTCAGCGGCGGCCCGACCACTCCACCCACCACGACCACCACGACCACCACTCCGCCGTCCGGTCTCGGTTACCCGTTCGGCAGCAGGCAACAGCCCTACGCGGCGGGAATCCTCCGCCCGTCCGGCAGCACGTCCACTCTGGACACCGCCGTGGTGGACTACTACCAGCGCTGGAAGTCCGCGTTCGTGCGGCACAACTGCGACAGCGCCTGGTCCCAGGTGCTCGCCGCGGACGCCGACCACACCTACGTGGCCGAGGCGCAGGGCTACGGCATGGTCGTCGTCGCCACGATGGCAGGCGCCGACCCGGACGCGAAGAAGATCTTCGACGGCTTCGTGAAGTGGAAGATCGACCACCCGTCGTCCATCGACCCGGACCTGCTGGCCGCCGAGCAGGGCGACGACTGCCGCAGCACGAGCGGCGGCGACGCGGCCACCGACGGCGACATGGACGTGGCCTACGGCCTGCTGCTCGCCGACCGCCAGTGGGGCAGCGCCGGCACCTACAACTACAAGCAGCTCGCGATCAAGCACATCAACGCGATCAAGCGCAGCGAGATCAACCCGTCCACCCAGCTGCTGCGCCCCGGCGACTGGGCGACCTCCGGCGACCCGCGCTACTACGTGACCCGCTCGTCGGACTGGATGGCCGACCACTTCCGCGCGTTCCGCAAGGCCACCGGCGACTCGGCCTGGGACACGATCCGCACCGCCCACCAGAACCTGATCAAGACCATGCAGCAGAACTACGCCCCCGGCACCGGCCTGCTGCCCGACTTCGTGGAGCAGACGAACTCCACGCCGCGCCCGCCGTCCGGCAAGGTGCTGGAGGACGTGAACGACGGCAAGTACTGGTGGAACGCCTGCCGCACGCCGTGGCGAATCGGCGCCGACGCCGTCACCAGCGGCGACGCGACCTCCCTGGCGGCCGCCCGCAAGGTCAACGCGTGGGCGAAGGCCAAGTTCGGCGGCAACCCGGACAACATCCGCGTGGGCTACCAGCTCAACGGCACGCAGATCTCCAGCGACGTCTCGGAGGCCTACACCGCGCCGTTCGCGGTGGCCGCGACGACCGATGCCGGCAGCCAGGCGTGGCTGGACGCGTTGTGGACCAAGATGGTGCAGACCCCGTTCGGCGGCAAGGACTACTTCGCGTCGAGCATCCAGCTGCAGGTGATGATCACGGTGAGCGGCAACCACTGGGTGCCGTGACCTGAGCCACTCCGCCCTGCCCCGGGGTTGACCTCGACCCCGGGGCAGCGAGTACGACGAGACCTTCGGCGTCCTACGACGACGAGGCCCCGGAGTCCGGCAGCCCGGCGTAGTCGGGCAGTTCGACGCCGTTGAGCGCGCGGTCCACCAGCGCCATGAGCGCTTCCATGTCGGGCTCCGGGCCAGGCTCGGCATCCGGCCCCGCATCCGGTTGGGGGACCGCGCGGGTCTGCGCGTGCAACCGCCCGATCTCCTGGTTGGCCTCGACGAACGGACGCATCCGCGCCTCGTAGGCGGCGAACCCGGCCTCGGCGTCCCACCCGGCGGCGGCCAGTTCGCCGGCCAGCAGGTAGGCGCCGACCAGGGCGAGCCCGGTGCCCTGCCCGGACATCGGCGAGGAGCTGAACGCCGCGTCGCCGATCAGGCCCACCCGGCCGTCCGACCAGCGGTCCATCACCACCTGGGCGACCTGGTCGAGGTAGAAGTCCGGGGCGTCGTCGACGTGCTCGAGGATGCGCTGGGTCCACCAGCCGAGGCCGTCCATCTGCTCGCGCAGCAGGCGTTTCTGGCCCTCGATGTCGCGGTGGTCGACCTCGAAGTCGGCCGCCGGGAAGGCGAACATCGCCATGGCCTGGGTGGCGTCCCCGATGGGCCGCAGGCCGGCGGAGCGCGCGGTCGTCTTGTCCTGGTACTCGATCATCCAGCGGTCCAGGCCGAACTCGTTGGGCACGCTGTAGAACGCGAGCACGAGCCCGAGGTGGCGGATGAAGCGCTCGCGCGGCCCGAAGACCATGCCGCGCAACGCCGAGTGCAGCCCGTCGGCGCCGATCACCAGGTCGAACCGCCGTTGCCCGCCGCTCGCGAAGGTCACGTCGACGCCGTCCGCGTCCTGTCCGAGCTCGGTGATCCGGTCGCCGAAGACGTACTCGACGCCGTCGCGGGTGTCGTCGTAGAGCACCTGGGACAGGTCCCCGCGCAGGATCTCGATGTCCGCGATGAACCCGTCACCGCCGTCGTCCTCGGCGCTGAACGTCTCCAGCACGTTCCCGTCGACGTCCACGGTGTGCGCGCCCGCGGTCTGGGTGCAGGCCGCGCGCACCGCCGCGTCCAGGCCCATCCGCCGGATGACCTCCTTGGTCACGCCGCGCGCGTCCACCGCCTGGCCTCCGGGACGCAACTCCGGTGCCCGCTCGACCACGGTCACCTCGGCTCCTCGCCGCCGCAACCAGTGGGCCAGCGCCGGCCCCGCGATGCTCGCCCCTGTCACCAGAACTCTGCCACCGCTCATCGCGGCCCCCAAATTCCCCAGTCGGATGATGGGCCGGAGTGTACGACGTTCCCTGGTACAACGCGTCCTTTCTCGACGAATGCGATGCCGTCTTCTGTCCACAAAGGATTTCAAGGCGGGCGGGAACAGCGCATCGGACGGCGTCGGCACGAAGAACCCGCAAGTGACTTGAGTCCGGCTTGAGTCGTCCGTCCTACGATCGTTCCATGGGGATTCGACGCTTGTTCTGCATGATCGCGGCGGCCCTGCTGGTGCCGGCGGGCACGGGGTCCGCACAAGCCGGGGAGCGGCAGTTGCTGTACTACAACCACGCCTGGGGAACGCTCGACCGCGCCACGGCCGACGCCGTCGAGCACTCCGCGTACCTCAGGGACTTCGCGGACTTCGAGGTCCGCACGACGACCGGTGCCGGCGGTGAGGTGTGGACCGGTCGTTATCTGCGGGGTCAGCAGACCTACCTGGAGATCTTCGGTGTCGGTGACGTCGGCGGCCAGGACGGTGAGCTCGGTTCGGCGGGCATGGGGTTGTCGACCGAACGCGACGGTGACATCGACGCGGTCAAGGCCCGGCTGACCGCCGCCGGTCACCCGCCGACGGAGTTCCTGCAGACCCGCGACTTCGGCGACCACAAGCCGGTGCCGTGGTTCGACGCGCTGTTCGTCACCGAGCAGTACGACCGGTTCGGCGCGTGGGCGATGGAGTACCGCGACGAGTACTTCGCCGACCCGCGCAGCAAGACCGGGCCCGCGCAGTTCCCCGGTGACGTCAGCCGCGAGCGCTACCTGCCGGACGTCTACAAGGACAAGCTGATGCGCAACATCACCCTGGTGCGGATCGCGGTGACCGCGCGGGACCTGGCCTCCACCACGCCGTTGCTGCAGGCGGGCGGCTTCGCGCTGCGGACCGATCCCGGTGGCGTCACGGCGTTGAAGGGTGGCACGACGATCCGCTTCGACGAGGTGCCGATGGGGCGGACCGGGCTCAAGCGGGTGGAGTTCGACCTGAACTGCGCGGTGCCGCAGCACGTCGAGCAGCTCGGCGGGTCGACGCTGGTCGTGGGTCCGGGCAAGCACGCGGTCTGGACCTTCTGACACAGTTGGATCATGTCGCTGGTCGGACGGGAGCGGGAACGGGAACGGCTGGCAGCCCTGGCCGCGTCCGGCGGGTCACTGCTGGTCGTGGGTGAACCGGGCGTCGGCAAGTCCGCGCTGCTCAACACGCTGACCGGGCACCTGGTCGTCGGGGTCGAGGCCGAGCAGGACCTGCCCTACGCCGGACTGCACCAGGTCCTGCACCCGTTTCTCGACCTGTCCGCGTTGCCCGGTCTGCGGCGCGCTGCCCTGGAGGTCGTGTTCGGGCTGTCCGACGGTGCCGCGCCGCCGGTCCACCTGGTCGGCCTGGCCGCGCTCGACCTCCTCGGCGCGGCCGGGTCCGTCGTCCTGGTGGACGACGCGCACTGGCTGGACCGGGAGAGCCAGGACGTGCTCGGGTTCGTGGCCCGCCGGTTGACCGGTGCCGCGCTGGTGGTGGCGTCCAGGACCGCGCTGTTCGCCGGTGTGCCCACGCTCTCCCTGGAACCGTTGGCACCGCACGAGTCCGCTGCTCTGCTGGCCGCGGTCGCGCCCGGACTGGACGCCGAACGGCGCGAGCAGGTGCTCGCCCGGGCCGCCGGAAATCCGTTGGCGCTCACCGAGTTGCCGTTCGGAGGCAGCTCGCTGGAGGAGGCGTTCGCCGCGCGCGTGGCAGCGCTGCCCGCCGAGGCGCGCTGGTCGCTGCTGCTCGCGGCTCTCGGCGGTGCGCCCGCGTCGCACGAGGGGCTGGTCGATCACCGCGGGGAGTTCCGGCACCCGTTGATCAGGTCGGCGGTCGTGCGTTCGGCGACCGCCGCCGAACACCGGGAGGCCCACCGGGTGCTGGCCGCGACGGACGAGCCGGACCGGCGGGCGTGGCACCTGGCGCACGCGGTGGCCGGCACCGACGAGACCGTGGCGGGCCTGCTGGAACAGACCGCGGACCGGGCCCTTCGACGTGGTGGCGCGGCGGCCGCGGTCCGCGCGTTGGAGAAGGCCGCGCGGCTCGGTGACGGTGGTGCACGGGCGCGGCGCCTGATGCGGGCCGCCGAGCTGTCGGCGGAGGCGGGGCGCCGGGAGGACGTCGAGCGGATTCTGCTCCAGGTGCGGGGACTCGACCTGTCACCGCGGGAGCGCGCGCTCGCGATGTGGCTGCCCACGGCGTTCGACGACGGGGTGGGGGAGGGGGCCGCGGGACCGGGTGAGCTGGTCGGGCTGGCAGAGGAGGTGGCCGGGACCGACGTCGAGCTCGGCCTGCGGATCTTCTGGAGCGTCGCGATGCGGTGCTTCTGGGTCGAGCCGGGCGCGGCGGTGCGGGAACGGATCTCCGCGGTGGCCCGCCGGCTGCCGATCGAGGCGGGTGATCCCCGCATGGTCGCGATGGCGGCCTACGTGAGGCCGGACGAGGAAACCGACTCGGTGATCGCGGCGTTCCGCACCGCGACGCCCGACGACCCGGCCACCTGCCGTCTGCTCGGCAGTGCCGCCCTCCAGGTCGGGGCCTTCGCCGAGTCCGTCCGGTTCTCCGTTGCCGCACAACGAGGTCTGCGTGCGCAGGGCCGGTTCGGGTTGCTCGCCAGAGCGCTCGCGGTCGAGGCCTGGAGCCGGACCCGGCTGGGCGACATCGCCGCCGCCGAACCCGCGGCGGCCGAGGCCGCGGCCCTCGCGGAAGAGACTCGGCAGCCGTACATGCGCGGCCTGGCCGCCGCCGTGCAGGCCGAGATCGCCGCGCTGCGAGGCGACTACGATCTGGCCGCCGCGAAGGCCGCCGAAGCCGAACGGATCGGCCTGGCCGCGGGCGCACGTCCGGTCCTCGCCACGGTCCAGCTCGCCAGAGGCCTCGCCGCGCTGGGCGAAGGCCGCTACGCCGACGCGTTCGCCGCGGTCCGGCGGGTCCACGACCCGGCGGACCCCGCCCACCACCTCGCGCTCAGGAGGTACGTGCTGCCGGAACTGGTCGAGGCCGCCGTCCGCAGCGGTCACCACGACGAGGCCGGCAAGATCGTCGAGGAGCTCGGCACCGCGACCAGCTCGCCCGCGCTCGCCGCCGGGCTGCGGTACGCGAGGGCCCTGCTGGCGCGCGACGGCGAGGCCGAGGCCCGCTTCACCTCGGCGCTGCAGGCCGACAACTCGCCCTGGGACCGCGCGCGGATCCAGCTCGCGTTCGGTGCCTGGCTCAGAAGGCAGCGCCGGGCGACCCACGCCCGCCCGCACCTGAAAGCGGCGGCCGAGGCGTTCGAGGCGTTCGGTACCAGGGGATGGGCGCAACGGGCCCGCGAGGAGCTGCGGGCGTCCGGCGAGTCGCGCAACGGCAACGGTGAGCTCACCGAGCACGAGCTGACCATCGCGCGGATGGCCGCGAACGGGCTGACGAACAAGGAGATCGGTGAACGGTTGCACCTGTCGCATCGGACGGTCAGCACGCACCTGCACCGGATCTTCCCCAAACTCGGCGTGACCGCACGGGCCGAGCTGAAGGAAGCGTTGATGACGTACGGCGACACCGTCACCTGACGCTCGCGAATCTCCGAGACCGATCCCTACGGTCGTGTGCATGATCAGCAGGAGGCAGTTCTCGCAGGCATTGGCCGTCGCAGGAGTGATGGCACCCCTCGTCACCGCGACGGCGCGGGCCACGCCGTCGTGGGGGCCGGTCAAGCAGGTCAGGGCCGGGCTGCTGAACGTCGGGTACGCCGAGCTGGGCCCCGCCGACGGGCCGGTCACGATCCTGCTGCACGGCTGGCCGTACGACATCCACAGCTACGTCGACGTCGCGCCCGCCCTCGCGGCGAAAGGCCATCGGGTGCTCATCCCGTACCTGCGCGGCTACGGCTCCACGCGGTTCCTGCACGCGCACACGACGCGCAACGGGCAGCAGTCCGCGCTCGGCGCGGACGTGATCGCGTTCATGGACGCCCTGAAGATCCGCAAGGCCACGCTCGGCGGGTTCGACTGGGGTGCGCGGACGGCGTGCGTCACGGCGGCGCTGTGGCCGGAGCGGGTCACCGCGCTGGTGTCGGTCAGCGGCTACCTGATCGTCAACCTCGTCACCAACCAGGAACCGCTGAGCCCGCAGGCCGAACTGGGCTGGTGGTACCAGTACTACTTCGCCACCGAACGCGGCGTGAAGGGGTACGCGCAGAACACCTACGAGTTCAACAAGCTCATCTGGAAGCTCGCCTCGCCGCGGTGGAACTTCGACGAGGCCACGTACGGGCGGAGCGCCACCGCGTGGCAGAACCCCGACCACGTCGCGATCGTCATCCACAACTACCGCTGGCGCCTGCGGCTCGCGGAGGGCGAGCACCGGTACGACGCGCTGGAGCAGAAGCTCGCCCAGCGGCCCGTGATCAGCGTGCCGACGATCACGATCGCCAGCGACTTCGACGGGCCGAACGCCGGCGGCGCCGCCTACCGCGACCGGTTCACCGGGCCCTACGAGCACCGGATCCTCGACGGCATCGGGCACAACGTGCCGCAGGAGGCGCCGGAGGCGTTCACCCGCGCGGTGCTGGACGTGTGAGCCTCACTTTCGCCCGGCGTGCTCCAGCACCAGGTCCTCCACCTGCCTGCGCGCGTCGGAGCGGGCCCGGTCGGCGCACATCATCAACCGCGCGGCGAGCACGTCGGGGTCCAGGCCGCGCACCGCCTGGCTCAGCGCGATTCCCGTGGTCACACCGTTCGAGTCGACGTTCACCGTCACGCCGTCACGGGTCGCCTCACCGCTGACGGCCGCCAGCGACCGGACGAGGTCGAGGTAGCGGCGGTGCTCCTGTTCGGCAGCGGCGGCCTGGCGCTCCTGCCACCGCGCGAGACGGCGGTGCAGCAACGCTTTCGCGGTCGCCGGGTCGGACACCGGAACCGTCCACGAGCCGGACGAGGTGTGCAGGACCAGCGCACTCGCCTCGGCGGTCACGTGCTCGATCCTCGTGAAGGACACCCCGACGTCGACCCGAGCGCCGTGCCGGGTCGTCCAGTCGACGCGGTCCGTGCCGATCTCCACCCGCGCCTGGGGACCGGTCAGCACCAACGGGAACGCGGTCGACCCGAGTTCGAGCACAGGCGCCGCGAGGAGGTGCCGGCACGCCAGCCGGGCGAGCACCCCGGCCGACCCGGCACCGAGCACTCCGGCCGCGCACAACGCCTTCACGGCCAGTGCGGCGTGCGGGCTGAGCCGCAGCGCGATGCCGGTGCTCGGCAGCACGCCGAGCACCAGCTGCGCACCGGTCATCAGCACGGTGGCCGGCAGCCACGAGTACGGGTCGCTCAACCCGTTGCGGCGCAACCAGGACAGCAACGCCCACGCGCAGGACGCCGCCGCCACCACCGGAATCGCCGACCACCAGGCCGTGGTCGTCCCGGCGAGCACGACGCAGACGAGGCTGATCGCCGCGGGCAGCACGCCCGCGGCGAACAGCAGCAACGTCCTGGTGCGGTGCCATCGGGTGGCCAGCGCGTGCGCGACCTGAGGATCGTCGGTCAGCGGAACGGTGTGCGGAAGCAACATTCGCGCGCCCCTCGTCAGCTCTCCGCCGTCACGAGCTGTGACGTGCGGGCCGACCAGGCTTCCCGGCGCACCTATGCGCAAATATGACGTAAAAGTCCCTGGTCACGCAACAGATGTGCGCGATTTGTCACGACGGCCGAGCAGCAGGTCGATCACCAGGAACGCGACGAGGCTGATGCCGAGCAACGGCACGAACCAGCCCACCACCAGTGCGCCGAAGCCGAGACCTGCGAGAGCGACCGGCGGGGCCTTGCGCCACTGCCCGCGCGGCGTCGGGCGGCCGAACCCGCGCGTCGGCCTGCGCTTCCACCACATCCGGTAGCCGAGCACGACCAGCGTCACCAGCCCGCCGCCGAGCAGCAGCAACACCAGCTGGTTCGGCCACCCGAACAGCACACCCATGTGCGCGTCGATGCCCCACCTGGTGAGCTTCGCGGCGAGCGGGTAGTCGGCGAACTTCACCGAGCTGACCACGGCACCGTCCTGGACCGCCACCGCGTCGACCTGCGTGGGCCAGCCGCGGCCGATCTCGGTCACCTTCCAGGCACCGCCGGGTGAGGCGGGCAGGCTGATCTCGATCTTGCCGGCGTCGATGCCCGCCGCACGAGCGGTGCCGAGCACGGCGTCGATCTCGTCGTGGCCGGTGCCGGAGTCGGAGTGCCCGCTGTGTTCGCCGTGATCACCGCTGTTGCCGGGGATCTTCAGCGACGGCGTGGTCCAGCCGAGCGACTCGCGCAGCGTGGCGACGTTCTCACCGGCGTAGGCGGACCACGTGAGGCCCGTGGCGGACAAGAACAACGCGCCGGCCAACACCCACACGCCGATCAGACCGTGCGTGCGGATGCGCTTGCTGTTGCGCGCCCTGGTGATCCACAGCACGAGGCCGCCCAATGCGACGACCCACAGCCACGACGCGGCGAGCTCGCTGTAGAGACGGCCGGGTTCGCCGAGCATCAGGTTGCGGTGCAGCTGATCCAGCGCCGTCCGCAACGGCAGCACGCCGCTCGTGCCGTAGACGACGAGGTCGCCGGTGACGCGTCCGGTGCCCGGATCGACGAAGACCGCACGGCGCTCGGACTCGCCGAGACCCTTCTCCGAGAACAGGACTCGGGTCGTGTCACCGGGTTCCGGCGCCGGCCGGACGGCGACCAGGGTCCCGTTCGGGGACGTCGCGAGCGCGGCGTCGACCTGCTGGGCGAGCGGAAGTTGCTGGGAGGGAACAGGAACGCGGAGCTGGTCGGCGTAGACCCACGACTCCAGCTGTGGGGTGAGGGCGTACAGCACGCCGGTCAGCGCGGCGACCAGGACGAACGGGCCGACGAGCACGCCGGCGTAGAAGTGCAGGCGCAGGAAGAGTCCTCGCCACGCGAACGACGTGCGTGACGAAGTGGTTGTGATGGACATGGCAGGGCTCCCGTTGGGCGTGAACAGGTGCAGGACCGCCGGACGACGGCCCTGTGAAAGGGGTTTCAGACCTGTTCAGCCGGAGGACCGCGCCAGGACAGCACGTCCAGGAAGACGACCACCGACGGCAGCGGCCGCGGCGTGACCGCGACCAGGGGTGCCGTGGCGGGCAGGGGAGCGGGCCTGCGCGGCAGCACCGACGCGACGGCGCGGGCCAGCGCGAGCACCGTGCGTTCGGCGGCCGCCAGCACGACGACGGTCAGCACGGTGGCGGCGACGTGCGCGGCGACCATGCGGGACGGTTCGGCGTGGTGGTCGTGCCGGGACGCGGCCAGCGACATCACGAAGTGCATCGCGAGCTGCCCGCCGCCGATCAGCGCGAGCATCCGGCCCGGTGTCAGCTCACGACGTGCGAAACCCGTGCAGGCCCACGTCAGCATCGCGACGAGGGAGACCACGAGTCCGGTGTCCGGCAACTCGCCGTCCGCGGTCGTGTGCGCGAGAACGGCAAGCGCTCCGGTGACCACACCAACAACCGCACAGCGCGCACGGCGCAGCGGGGCTGGTGGCAGGGTCATGAGCGGAGCCTAACTTCCGCATGTTACGAACAACAGCCACGGAAGTATCCGTCGAATGGTTCACACTGCGTCGGTGATCACGTACTCCACCGACATCGGCGACCTGGTCGAGGACGACCTGGCGGGCTTCTTCGCCGGATGGCCCACGCCACCCTCCGCCGCGCAACACCTCGCCGTCCTGCGCGGCAGCCACCGCGTGGTGATCGCCCGGTCCGGCGGTCAGGTCGCCGGGTTCGTCAACCTGATCAGCGACGGCGTGCTGACCGGGTTCATCCCGTGGCTCGAAGTGCTGCCGGAGTTCCAGGGCCGGGGCATCGGGACCGAGCTGATGCGCCGGATCCTCGCCGAGGCCGGGCACCTCTACTCGGTCGACCTCACCTGTGACGACGCGTTGCGGCCGTACTACGAACGTCTCGGCATGACCGCGTTGACCGGCATGGGCGTGCGCAACCGCGCCGCCATCAGATCCCTTCCAGATCCAGGGTCTGCTGATGAGGGCCGCCGGTGAAGGAGCTGGTGAGCAGCCCGGCGCTGCGGCACCGTCCGCACGTGACCGGTGACGTCGTCGCCTTGAACCGGGTGAAGTCCCAGCTGCCCGTGCCGACGTGACAGCCGGGGCCGGGCACCTCCAGCCCGAGCCAGCCCTGCAGCCGCACGGCGTGCACGACGTCGGATCCCTCGAGGTAGCCGTTGAGCCGCCCCGCGAACCGGTTCCGCGCCTCTTCCGCGGGCGCGCTGAGAGCCTCCTGCAACACCGAAATGCCGTTCATGGACCCGATTCAACCTCACCCCTGCGCGGCGAGCCGGGCACCACGCCGCTCCAGGACCGTGAGGCAGCGCGCACACCACCGCACGTTGTCCCGCTCGAACGACAAGCCGCGCAACAACGTCAGGTACGGGCCGACGCGTTCGGCCGTGGTCAGGAACTCCTCCTCGGTCCGTCCGCCGAGGAGTTTGGTCCTGAGGCGTTCGTACCGCGCGATCTTCGCCTCGGCCCACTGCTTCCGTTCCTTCAGCGATGCCTTGACCTTCGTCACGTCCCCGGCGTCCACGGCCATCACCGCGACCAGCAGCTCGTCCCGGATCGCGGTGGGCTTGTGCGGCTCGCCGGTGAACTCCGCCAGCGCCTCCAGTCCCTTGACCGTGAGCGAGAACAGCCGCTTGGTCGGCCGCCGCTCCTGCTCGACCGTGCGGGCCGCGATCAGCCCGTCGGACTCCATCCGGTCCAGTTCGCGGTAGAGCTGCTGCGGCGTGCACATCCAGAAGTTGGCCACTGACGCGTCGAACGCCTTGGCCAGGTCGTAGCCGGACGCCTCCCCGTCGAGCAGGGCGGCCATCACGGCGTTGCGCAGCGACATACCCGCAGGTTACGGTCTTCAGACCTAGTCAACAAGTTGAATATGTGAGGGCCTGGTCGTGGACGCATTCCGCAAGGCGGTCGAAGCACGGGACACCGACGCGATGGCGGCCTGCCTCGCCGAGAACGTGGTGTTCACCAGCCCCGTCGCGTTCACCCCGTACCCCGGCAAGCCCATCACCGCCGCGATCCTGCGCGGCGTGCTGCGGGTGTTCGAGAACTTCCGCTACGAGCGCGAGATCCACGACGGCCGCAACCACGCGCTCGTCTTCCGCGCCGAGGTGGGCGGCAAGGAGATCCAGGGCTGCGACTTCCTGCACCTCGACGAGGACGGGCTGATCGACGAGTTCACCGTGATGGTGCGGCCGCTGTCCGCCGCACAGGCGTTGTCGCAGGCGATGGCCGCGCAGTTCGAGCAGATCAAGGCCGAGGTCACGGCCGGCTGAAGTGCCAGATGACGAGCGCCGGCGCACCCGCGCCGGCAGCTCGTGCCGCTTCGGGCACCATGGCGGCCAGCGACCACGGCCACAGCTCCCACGGCCCCACCGCGGCCGCGGCCGCCGGCCGTTCCCCGACCGGCAGGAGAGGTTCCTCGCAGCGGCGCACCTGCAGACCCACCGGCAGCGCGGCACGCAGGTAGTCGCCGATCAGGTGGCGGTGGGCGCTCAACCGTCCCGGCCGCCCGTCGGCGTCGCGGACCGCGGGAACCGAGCCCAGCGCCACGCGTTCGGGGTGCATGTCGGCGATCACCAGGTGTCCGCCGGGACGCAGCACCCTGGCGAACTCCGCCATCACCGGCCCGAGCGCCGGGACGTGGGTCAGTGCCAGTGCGCACACGACCAGGTCGACCTCGGCGTCGTCCACCGGCAGCCGGTGCAGATCGCCGAGCACGAACTCGGCCTCCGGCACTCGAGCGCGCGCCCGCGCGAGCATTTCGGGCGAGCTGTCCACCCCGATGACCCGGTGGCCGCGCCCGGCCAGGAACTCGGCGTAGCGGCCGGTCCCGCACGCCGCGTCCAGGGCGACACCCGCGGGCAGCGAGTCCACGATCTCCCCGACCACGGGCTCGTCGAGGTCGAACGCCGAGTTGGGCCGGTCGTACGTCGCCGACCACAGCCGGTAGCCCGCGATCGTCTCCACCCGGTCGACCTCCACGGCCGCGTTCGCCAGCGTCTCGTCGGCGAGCACTGCGCGGATCTCCGCGATCCTGGCCTCGACGAAGTCACGGTCGTGCTCCCCGGTGAAGGCTCGCAGCAGTGCGATGCCCTCCAGGCCGAGCAGATACGCCCTGGGATCCTCGTAGATCACCTGACCGAGGCTCACGACGCGCTACCCCGGTGAGCCAACGGCTTTTTCGTACACGCTGACGTGCCGCCTGCTGTCGGCGGTGAACGGCTCGCCGTTCCAGCCGCCCCAGCGGTCGCGCAGCCGCAGCCCGGCGATGCGCGCCATGAGGTCGAACTCGGCCGGGTAGGTGAGCCGCTGCCGGATCGGGCCGAACCGGATGCCGTCCGCGCTGATCTCCACGTGGTTCTCGTCGAGCATCTGCGTGACCGGGTCGTACCGGTTGACGTCGAACCCGACGCGGTCGATCTCCAGCGTCTCCACGTCGATGAACTGGTGCCGCGGCCGCGCCGCCCAGCCCGGCAGGCCGCTCTCGATCACGAACACGCCGCCGGGCGCGAGGTGGCGTGCCGCGTTCTCGAAGCAGCGGACCTGGTCGTCCTGGGTGAGCAGGTTGCAGATCGTGTTGTACACCAGGTAAACCAGCTCGTACGTGCGTCCGGTGCCGACGCGGGACATGTCGCCCATCGTCACGTCGACGTCGGCGCCGCCGGGTTTCTCCCGCATCCGCGCGACCATGTCCGGCGACAGCTCGACGCCGTCGACGTGGACACCGGTTTCCCTGAGCGGCAACGCGATGCGGCCGGTGCCGATCGCGAACTCCAGCGCTGTGGTGCCGAACCCGGCGAGGAACCGGACCGTCTCGGTCTCGTCGCCGCGGGGCGAGTTGTCGTAGGTGCGGGCGGTTTCGGGGCCGAAGCTCGGGTTGAATCCGTGCACGACCCCCACGCTAGTTCCCGTGGCCACCGAATTTTCTCGTCGCTAGAGATCCCAGGTGATCGGCAGGTGCTTCACGCCGAAGATCGTCGAGGTCGTGCGCACGTGCACCTCCTCGGCGGGCACGGCGAGCCGGAGTCCAGGCAGCCGGCGCAGGAGCTCCCGGAAGCTGACGGACATCTCGATGCGCGCGAGCTCGTTGCCCAGGCACTGGTGCACGCCGTGGCCGAACGACAGGTGCCTGCTGCGCGGCCGGTCGATGCGGAACTCCTCCGGCCGCGGGCACTCGGCGGGATCGCGGTTGGCGGCGATCACCGAGCACATCACCGTGTCGCCCTCGTTGATCGTCACGTCACCGATCTCCACGTCCGCCAGCGCGTAACGCACGATCCCGGTGTCCACAATGGACAAGTACCGCAGCATCTCCTCGACCGCGGTGTCCATCAGCCCGGCGGGGTCGTCGCGCAACGCGGCGAGCTGCGCCGGGTGGTCCAGCAACGCGAGCACGCCCAGCCCCAGCATGTTCGTCGTCGTCTCGTGGCCGGCGATCAGCAGGAGGTTCGCCAGCCCGACCATCTCGTCGTCGGACATGTCGCTGGTGTGTGCCAGTTCGGACAGCAGATCGTCCTCGCGCCGGGCGCGCTTCTGCTGGACCAGGCCCCACATGTAGCGGTGCATGCGGGTGCCGACCTCGATCAGCCCCTCCAGGTCGGTGGCCAGGTCGAGCAGCTCGATGGTGTCGTCCTGGAAGTGCCCTCGATCGGCCACCGGCACGCCGAGCAACTCGCAGATCACCAGCGACGGCACGGGAAGCGCGAAGTCGCGGATGAGGTCCGACGGCGGCCCCGCGGCGAGCATCGCGTCGATGCGGCCCTTGACGATCTCCTCGATCTGCGCGGTGAGCGCCCGCATCCGCCGCATCGTGAACTGCCGGGCCAGCAGCCGGCGGTAGCGCGTGTGCTCGGGCGGGTCGGTGGTGATGAACGACCCGGCCCGGCTCTCCGCGTCGGCGAACTTGTCGCGCATCTCGGGGGACAGCTTGTCCCGCAACCGCTTGACCTTGAACCGGTCCGCGCTCATCCGCGGGTCGGACAGCAGTGCGCGGGCCGCGTCCTGTCCCGTGACCAGCCAGAGCGGTTCGTCGTTGTGCTCGATCTGGTGAATCGGCCCGGCCGAGGTGAGCCGTGCGAGACGCGGTGCCGGGTGGAACGTGCCCGCGCGGTCCATCAGGTCGGCCGGCAACACGGGTCTCATCGCGTCGAGTGCGGCGTCCGGCTTCGAGGCTGTCGTCATGGCGTCCTCTTCGGTCGAATGTTCGGTCGGTCGGGCAATGCGAGGGATGCACGAGTTTTAGGTCGCGAGAAACTGGGGAAAGAACTGAAACTCGGCCAGTTCCGGAACGGCCAAAACTAGTTCGCGCCCAACCGATTTTCTTCGTCACCGCCTCTGAACTGTGCAGATACACCCGGTTGGATAATTTCTTCTCCGGTTGCCAGGAATGGTCACGGTTGAACACTGCCCTTTTGGGCTGACTTCTCCATCGGCATTTCAAATCGGCCTCGGGGGCGGATGGAGGAGCGGCGTGCGTGCGGTCGGCCTACGACCGGAGTTCACCCCCGCGGGAGCGCTCGCAGCAACGCCAGGTCGTGGAGGTCGCGCGCACGCGGTGCGTAGCCCTGGTGGAAGTGAAGCTGTTGCGCGGCGGACAGGCACGGCACGGTGACGCCGAGGATCGTGCCGGTGACGAAGCAGTCCGCCGGGTAGCGGAACGGCTCGCCGGGCGTGAGCGACGACTGCTCGGCGCTGCCGTCCGGCGCGAACCGCAGCGGGTGCAGGTCGATCTCGCGGCCGCCGGCGCCGGTGAGCACGAACCGCACCGGCCGCCACGACAACGTCTCGGTGAACCCGAGCGCGCCCAGTGCCGCGAGAACCCGGGGCTCCTGCTGCTCGCGGTGCATCACGTCGAGGTCGCCGTGCGGCCGGGTCTGCTCGCCGACCAGCGCGTCGACGCCCCAGCCGCCGCCGATCCAGACGTCGGTGCCGTCGAGCGCGGCCAAGATCTCCAGCACGTGTTCGGCGATCACCGGCTCAGCAGATCAGCGCGACCGCAACGGGTCCAGCGGATTTCGCCGCGCTGACACCAGACGCGCGGTGGCGGCCGCGATCTGAGCCGACGGCCCGCCGGGGTGTGCCCGGCGGGCCGCGCAACTCACTGCGGTGGCACGAAGTACGTGCGGGTGACGCTGCCGGACTCCAGGCCGTCCGGCGTCCTGCTCGACACGGTCAGCTCGAACGAGTAGCTGCCCGGCACCGTGTAGGTGAAGCGCGCCTTGCCGTCCTCACCGACGGGCACGACGTTCGGCGGGTTGCCGTGCGCGATGCTCCACAGGACCTCGTGGGAGCCGGCCAGTGCCGGTGTCACCACGAACTCGATCGGCACGTTCGGCCGTGCCGTCACCGGACCGCCGTCGGGGAACTGCGGGCTGGTCACGACCGGCGGCAACGGTTTCACCTGGAACATGTACAGCTGTTCGTCGGTCTCGATGCCGTTGTCCGTCACGCCACGCACGTACAGGTAGTAGTAGCCCGGTTTCGTGGGCGTCCACTGGAACTGCGTGCCCGTGGTGGTCTGCTCAGGCCCCTGGTCGAACCGGTACCGGTAGGACACGACCGGCAGCCGCGGCGACGAGAACGTGAACGTGCCGGTCACGCCGGGTGCGCCGCCCTGCTGGTACTCGGGGTACTCGGCGCTGGTGACGGCCGGTGCGGGCGCCTCGGCGTTGATCGTGCTCTCGCCTCGGCCGGAACGGACCCCGGCGGCGTTGACGCTGGCGACCAGGACGTCGTGGTAGCCCTTGGTCGTCGGCGTGTACTCGAACGTCAGCGTCCCGTCCTCGGCGGCGGGCAGCTGCTTCTCCGGATCGTCGCCGATCTTGTACACGTACGACACCACACCCCGGCGGTTCGGCGTCACCGTGATCGTGCGCTTCTGGTTGACCACGCCGTCCCACGGGTCGGTCTCGACGTCCGGGCGGAGCTGGTCGACCCAGAACGACGTGCTGTGGACGCCCGACTTCCCGCCGGAACCGTTGACGGTCCACGCCGTGATGCTGTGCGACTCGCGGCCGGGCTCGTTGAACGTCAACGTGACGCGTGCCTTGCCGTCCTCGCCGACGGGCAGCGTCTTCTCCTCGCCGCCGTCGAGCTGGTAGCCGAACTGCGTGGCCCCGTCCTGGTTGGCGGTGAACACGACGTCACGCGGCACGCCGAGCTCGAACTGCGGCGCCACGACGTAAGGCGCGGTCGTGCGCACCCAGTGCCGGTAGGTCGTGTACGGCCCCCGATGGCCGGCCTTGTCCAGGCCGCGCACCGAGATGCTGACCGGCCCGTCGGTCGCCGGCGTGACGGTGATCTTGGCCTTGCCACCGGGCGCGTCGGCGTCGACCTTGCCGGAACCGATACCGGCGCCGTCCCACTCGAACGCGGTGATGTCCTGGTCGCCCTTGGCGTCGAAGGTGAAGTCGCCGGGCAGACCCTCGCCACCGTCACCGGGCGGGCCGCCGTTCTCCTGGTAGACCGTCGACGAGACCGCCGGTGCCGTCGCGGGCGGCGTCAGGTCGGCGGTGAACTGACACGGCGCGGACCACCCGGAGTTGCCGAAGCCGTCCTCCGTGCGCGCGGCGAACGCGTACGTGCCGCCGTCCTTCACCATGTCGGCGGGGAAGTAGCTGCGGATGTCGCCCAGGCCCGCCCAGATCGGCGCGGACTCGACCCGCTGCTCCGGCGCGTCGACCGGCCAGAAGGCGAACCGTCCCTCCAGCCCGTAGGTGCCGTCCGCGTCGTGCACGATCGCGGAGACCGACGGTTGCCGGTCGTAGTAGAAGTACGGCTTGCCGTCGCAGTTGCTGCTGCCGACGGCGAGACCCGTGGGCACGCCGGGCGGCGTGTTGTAGGTGGCGCTGAGCACCGCGGCCGGGTCGTAGGTGCGGCCGTAGTCGACCTTGCCCTGGAACTCCTCGGCGATCCGCAGTGCGAACGTGATCTCCGTGCGGCCCTGCTCCAGCGCCTTCTTGACCGGTTCCGCGATGTTCCAGGTGAGCCACTGCGACACGCAGTCCTCGTTCGCGTTCGGCTCGACCTTCGTGATCTCCCACGGCTGGTGCGCCCAGGTGATCTTGGTTTGCGGCTTCACGACCCACAGCTGCGTCGAGCGCGGCTTCGCGCAGTCGGCGGCGGCCTTCTCCGGCGTGCGCAGGTTCGCCGTGAACAGCTGCGTACCCTTGAACCGCGTGATGTCGAACGTGAAGTACGTCTTGCCGACGTGGTGCTTGTCGTCCCGCCAGGCGCCGACGTGCGCGTCGCCCGTGGTGATCTCCGTGAACGGCTGCTTGGAGTCGGTGGTGACCCACTTGGCCGGGCTCAGCGTGGCCCACGTGGGCTGCTGGGCGGCGTGCGCGGTGCCAGGTGCCACCGCGAGGCCCGCGACGAGCGCAGCGACGAGTGCCCCGGCGCCACGCCAGGGTCTTCCGGATGTTCTCAACGATCCCCCTAGAGAAACTGTCCGGCGGATCGTGTCACCCGCAGGACGTTTTGTCATCGGGGTTGGGATGAAGATCCTCCCTGCTCGGCGGCCCCCAGCGGAGGCACCGCCAGATGTCCACTTCGGACACCGCAGGTTTCCGTCAACATGTAGTTGGCATCCTGCACGGAACCGACGAGAGTTTGGGACCGTACTGGTGCTGGACACCGCCGCGCCGGACGAGGATCGTCCATCACGTGGAGCGTGTCGTCGAAGTGACGGACTTGGACGCGGCGCACGAGGTTCTGAGCGCCGCGTACGCCCGGTTGCGGTTCAGCAGCGACGACATGTGCTCGTCACTGCGGATGGCCTCGCGCACCCTCGGACCGGTCAGGTTCGACCGGCTCGACGGCCGGATCGGGTTCGAGGTGGCCGCTGAGCCGGTCGACGACTACATCTTCGGGAGCCTCAGCTCCGGGCGCGTCCGGTACAGCTCGGACGGCGAGGACCGGTTCCTGGGGGCCGGGGACTCCTTTCTGACCGTCGTTCCTGGTAGTCCGTTCACCGCGAGGGCGGAGGACCCGCGGGCGTCGATGGTCGTGCTGGGCCAGGCCGTCGTGGACGAGGTCGCGGACGACGTGCAGTTCACCGGGTGCCTTCCGGTCTCGCCGCACGCGGCTGCGGCGTGGCGGTCGACGTGCGACTTCCTGCAGGACGAAGTGCTGCCGACGTTCGAGGGCAACTCGCTGGTCGTGGGAAACGCGGCACGGCTGCTGGTGTCCGTGACGCTCGCTACCTTTCCGAACAGCACCTTCATCGGGGCGAAGGCTTCGGATCGGCGTGATGCGCACCCTCTGACCGTGCGGCGGGCCGTGGCGTTCATCGAGAACAACGCCGCGAAGGACATCACCGCCGCTGACATCGCACGTGCCGCACGGGTGTCCATCCGGGCGATTCAGCTGGCGTTCCGGCGTCATCTCGACATGACGCCGATGGCCTACCTGCGGCAGGTGCGGTTGTCGTTCGCCCATGACGACCTGCAGGCGGCGAACGGTTCGGTCACGGCGATCGCCGCCCGTTGGGGCTACGCCCGTCCGAGCGTCTTCGCCGCCCACTACCGGGCCGCCTACGGAGTGTCGCCTTCGCAGACGCTGCGGTCACGCTGAGGTGATTTCGCTTTCCCGGTAGCGGGTTCGCTTCCGCTGCTATCGCGCGGTGTCGCGGGTGCGGTGAAGTGAAGGCCCGTTCTTCGAGGTGAGGTCCGATGACCGCCGATGAGACCAGTCTGTTCGCCGTTCGGACGCAGTGCACGGGAACCCGGTTCGTGGCCGCCTGCCGCGGCGAGATGGACGTGACGACCTGCGAGCTGTTCTTCGCGGCCGTGCTGCCCGGCATCGCCGACACCGCGGTCGACCAGGTGGTCATCGACCTGGCCGGCGTGAAGTTCCTGTCCGCGAGCGGCTTGCGCAGCCTGCTGCTGGCGTTGTGCGCGGCGCACTACAACGGCAAGTCGTTCCACCTGCAGCGCGTTCAGCCCTCGGTGCGCCGCGTGTTGGACCTGTTCGGCTTCACCACCTTCAAGGCAGGGCTTGTGTGGGAGGCGACCATGTCGCCGAGAGGTGGTCGGTCACTAGCTTGACCAGCTATGTTGCTTCCGCTGGTACTCGTACTCGCGTTGACTCCGCCCACGGCCGCGGTGCACGTGCCGGGCGCCGAACATCAGCAACTGGCCCGCCTGGCCGACCTCACCACGACCGGCCTCGTCGCCACCGGCCACACCGACCCGGCCGACTGGGCGGGCCTCACGAGCGCCGCGCTGCCCGTGCCCGCCGCGGTGCCCGGCATCCAGATCGACGGCTACTTCCCGGACACGTCCCGCACCAACACCGACCACGGCTGGCAGCACGACTCCCAGTTCGTGGTCAGGTTGCCCGACCGCTGGAACGGCGGTCTGGTCGTCACCGGCGCTCCCGGCGTGCGCGAGCAGTACGCCAACGACCGCGCCATCTCCGACTGGGTCCTGTCCCGCGGCTACGCCTTCGCGTCCACGGACAAGGGCAACACCGGCGTGCGGTTCTACCGCGACGGCCACGCGATCGAGGAGTGGAACCGCCGCTTCACCGAGCTCACGATCGCCGCCCGATCCGTTGTCGCCCAACGGTACGGGCACGCGCCGCGCCGGACCATCGCCACCGGCCTGTCCAACGGCGGCTACCTCGTGCGCTGGCAACTGGAGAACCGCCCGTTCCTCTACGACGGCGGCGTCGACTGGGAAGGGACGCTGTGGACGGCCGACGGGCCGAACCTGTTGACGTTCCTGCCTGCGGTGCTGCGCGCCTATCCCGGCTACCTGGCCGGTAGCGAGGAAGCACACCAGGCCGTCGTCGCGGCGGGCATGCCCGCCGGCACGGAATTCCTGTGGGACTACCACTACCGCTACTACTGGGACCTCACGCAGCGGATCTACCGCGAGGAGCTCGATCCCGGCTTCGACGGGGACCTGGAGGCCGGGGTGCCGTTCTGCGCCCCGGGAACGCCTTCCTGCGACGCGGACTACTCCTACGCCGCGCGGCGGCGCATCGCCGGGCCCGCGGTCTCGCGCATCGCGTTGACCGGCAGGATCAAGCGGCCGTTGATCACCGTGCACGGGACGTACGACGTGTTGCTGCCGATCAGCCGGGACTCCGACGTGTACGCGGCCATGACCCCTGATCGGCTGCATCGGTACTACCGGGTCGAGCAGGGCACGCACGTGGACGGGCTGGTGGACGCGCATCCGGATCGGTTGCGACCGTTGGCCCCTTGTCATCGGGCGGCGTTCGTCGCGCTGGAACGGTGGCTGGACGGTGTGACGCCGCCGAAGTCCGCGACGTTGCCGCGCCCGGCCGACGTGGCGACCTGCCCGTTGTCGTGATCCAATCGGGCACGTGGCCACCATCGAGCACGTCCTGGGCGACCTCACCGAGCAGCACGTCGACGTGATCGTCAACGCCGCCAACTCCTCGTTGCTCGGAGGCGGCGGCGTGGACGGCGCGATCCACCGCAAGGGAGGACCGGAGATCCTCGCCGAGTGCCGCAGGCTGCGGGCGGGCCACTACGGCGGTGGCCTCAAGACGGGCCAGGCCGTCGCCACGACCGCCGGACGGCTGCCCGCGCGGTGGGTCGTGCACACCGTCGGGCCGGTGTGGTCGGCCACCGAGGACCGCTCGGAGCTCCTGGCCGACTGCCACCGGAACTCCCTGCGCGTGGCGGCCGAGCTCGGCGCCCGGTCCGTGGCGTTCCCGGCGATCTCGACGGGCATCTACCGCTGGCCGGTCTCCTCGGCGGCCGAGATCGCGCGGGCGGCGGTGGCGGACGCGCCGGTCGACCTGGTCAGGTTCGTGCTGTTCGACCAGGTCGCGTACGACGCCTACGCGCGCCCGTAGTCCGCGATCTCCATGGCCCACCGGTAAACCGCGCCCAGGTCACCGAGCGCGGGCAGCAGGGCGCGGTCGACCAAGTTGCCGCACAACGCGTTGAGCAGGTCGAAAAGACCGAGATCGCACCACTCCCACAGGCCGCTGTCGAAGTTGTACGACCGCATCAACGGCGTGAGCCGCGCTCGGATGGCATCGATCTCGGTCTGTGACAGTCCGGCGGCCCGCAGCCGGGCGTCCGTGGCGGCGCCGTGCTCGGGGCCGAACTCCGTGTCCAGGAACGGTTCCAGCAGGTTGCCCCACACGTCGAGCCGTCGCACCAGTGGAATCGAGTGCCGTTGGCAGAACTGGGCGAGGCCGGCCTTGTCGTCCCGCGACGCGAACAGGGTCTCGCCGGACCGCGTGCGGATCTCGGGCGGGCCGCCCTCCAGCCAGGCGTCGCGGATGTCGCAGGCGCGGAGGACGCCGTGCGGGTGCACCCCGGCCCACGGGAACGGGTAGGTCGTGAAGACGATGTGGTCCGGGCCGAACTTCACCGGGCCACCGTGCTTTCCCTGACCTGCAACGAGAAGGGCGTCTGCACGTCGTCCAACCGCAGGTCGGGCGAGCCGGCGCGGTGGCTCAGCAGGTCGACGGCGGCGCGCGCGATGGCGGACTTGTCCGGGGCGACGGTGGTCAGGGAAGGGGAGGTGTAGGCGCTTTCGTCGTTGTTGTCGAAGCCGACGACGGCCAGGTCTTCAGGCACACGCACGAGACGTTCGGCCGCGGTGCGCATGGCGCCCACGGCCAGCAGGTCGTTGAAGCAGAACACCGCGTCGGGCGGGTTCCGCAGGTCCAGCAAGGCCCTCATCGCAGCGGCGCCGTCCGCGCGGTGGTAGTTCAACGCGGGTACGACCAGCGCGCTGTCGAAGGGCAGGGCGGCCTCGGCCAGGGCCGCGCGGTACCCCTCCAGGCGCAACGCCGCGGTGCCGCGGTGCGGGTGGGCGCCGATCGCGGCGATTCTGGTGCGGCCCAACGAGATCAGGTGGCGGACGGCGGTCATGGCGGCGGCCACGTTGTCGATGCCGACGCGGGAGATCGGGACGTCCACGGCGTGCTCGCCCAGCATGACCGCGGGGACGGACAGCTGGAAGTCCTCCACCTGCAACGCTTCCGGGCTCAGCACGGCCGCGTCGACCAGGTGCGGGCCCAGCGACGCCACGGCCGAGCGCTCGCCGGACAGCGTGCCGAACGTCTGCTCGATCAGCACGTTCCACTCGTGCTCCTGGGCGGCGGCGATCACCAGGCCGGTCAGCTCGGCGAAGTACGGGATCGACAGCTCGGGCAGCACGAGGGCGATGAAGCCGGTGCGGCCGCGGCGCAGGTTGCGAGCACCCAGGTTCGGGCGGTAGCCGGTGGCCTCCAGGGCCGCCTCGACGCGCGCGCGGTTGTCCGGTTTGACGAACGAGTAGCCGTTGACCACGTTCGAGACGGTCTTCACCGAGACGCCCGCCAGCCGGGCGACGTCCTTGAGCGTGGCCAACGCAGCCTCCTGGTCGCGAACGGACTCGTACCGGGAAAAGTACCGGGAAGTCTCGGTCTTTACATCGTTGGAACAACGATGCAAATCTAGCTGTGAGAGCGCGACCACGCACAGCCCTCGTCAGGAGCCAACGATGTCTCGCATCCTTCTCGTCGCCGTTGCCGCCCTGCTCGTCACCGCCTGCACCAGCAGGGAGAGCCAACAGACCGCGAGCAGTGGCGGGCCGGCCGCGAGCGCCGCGCAGCAGCAGTCGGCGGGACCCGGCTGTGCGCGCGGCAGAACCGGATACCCGCAGGTCGACGTGAAGGGCGCGACGGTCGGGTTCAGCCAGTCGGAGAAGGAAGCGAACCCGTTCCGCATCGCCGAGACGCAGTCCATCAAGGACGAGGCCGCCAGGAAGGGCGCCGACCTGCTCGTCACGAACGCGCAGAGCGACCTCAACAAGCAGATCAGCGACATCAAGTCGTTGCTGGACCGCGGGGCGAAGCTGCTGATCGTGGCACCGCTCAACTCCGACGGCCTGCAGCCCGCGTTCGACGCGGCGAGGGCCAAGCAGGTCCCGGTCGTCACGATCGACCGCAAGGTGACCTCGCAGCCCTGCGCGGACTACCTGACGTTCATCGGGTCGAACTTCGTCGAGCAGGGCAGGCGCGCCGCGCAGCAGATGATCAAGGCGACCGGTGGCAGCGGCGAGGTCGCGATCCTGCTCGGCGCGTCGGGCAACAACGTCACGGTCGACCGGACCAAGGGCTTCAAGGACGGCATCGCGAACAGCGGGTTGCGGGTGGTGGCCGAGCAGACCGGCGAGTTCGACAGGTCGAAGGGCCAGGCCGTGATGGAGCAGCTGATCCAGAGCAACCCCGGCATCACCGCCGTCTACGCCGAGAACGACGAGATGGGCCTCGGCGCCGTCACCGCGCTCAAGGCCGCGGGCAGGACGCCCGGCAAGGACGTCAGGATCGTGTCGGTCGACGGCACGCGCAACGCGGTGCAGCTCGTCGCCGACGGCGGCTACACCGCGGTGGTCGAGTCCAACCCGCGGTTCGGGCCGCTCGCGTTCGAGACGCTGGAGAAGTTCGCCAAGGGCGACGAGATTCCGCAGAACATCGTGATCTCCGACGACGAGTACGACAGCACCAACGCCGCGCAGAAGCTCAGCAATGCCTACTGACCCGGTGATCGAGGTCGCCGGCGTCACGAAGACCTTCGCCGGCGTGCGGGCCCTGGACGACGTGGACTTCAGGCTCAGGCGAGGCGAGATCCACGCGCTGGTCGGCGAGAACGGTGCCGGCAAGTCGACGCTGATCAAGGTGCTGACCGGCGTCCACCCCACCGACAGCGGCCGGATCAGCCGCAACGGCCGGATCTCCACGATCTACCAGGAGGTCAACCTCGTTCCGCTGATGAGCGTGGCGGCGAACCTGTTCCTGGGCCGCGAGCCGCGCACCCGGCTCGGCCTCGTCGACCGCGCCCGTCGCGACGCCGCGGCCGCGGAACTGCTCGGCGGCTACGGCATCACGGCGGACGTGCGCCGTCCACTCGGGACACTCGCGGTCGGCGAGCAGCAGATGGTGGCGCTGGCCAGGGCGGTCGAGGCCGACGCGGACGTCGTGATCATGGACGAGCCCACGTCGTCGCTCGAACCGCGCGAGGTCGAGACGCTGCTGGGCGTGGTCCGCGAGCTGCACGAGGCGGGCATCGCGATCATCTACGTCAGCCACCGGATGGACGAGCTCTACCGGATCTGCGACACGGTCACCGTTCTCCGCGACGGCAGGAACGTGCACAGCGGTCCGCTCGAGGAACTTCCGCGCATCGAGCTCGTCTCGTTGATGCTCGGCCGGTCCGTCAACGAGATCCGCAGGCACGGCACCACCGCGTTCGGCGAGGATCACCACGCCGACACCGAGCCCGTGCTCGAAGCACTCGACCTGACCAGCAAGCCGCGCCTCAACGGGGTGAACGTCGCGATCCGGCCGGGTGAGGTCGTCGGCCTGGCCGGACTGCTCGGATCCGGGCGCACCGAGACCGCCAAAGCGATCATCGGCGCGCTGCCGCTCGACCACGGCACGGTGCTCGTCGCGGGCAGACCCGTACCGCACAACGTCAAAGCGGCCACCAGGGCGGGCATCAGCATGCTCGCCGAGGACCGCAAGACCGAGGGGATCATCCCGAACCTCTCGGTGCGGGAGAACATCGTGCTGGCCGCGCTGCCGAGGCTGAGCCGGTTCGGCTTCACCAGCCGCGCCAGGCAGGACCGGATCGTCGACACTTTCGTCAAACGTTTGCGCATCAAGGTGTCCAGCCCGGAGCAGAAGGTCGCGGAGCTGTCCGGGGGCAACCAGCAGAAGGTGCTGCTGGCTCGCTGGCTGTGCACCGAGCCCAAGATCCTCCTGCTGGACGAACCGACGCGCGGCATCGACGTCGGCGCCAAGGCGGAGGTGCAGGCGTTGATCGACGAGCTCGCGCAGGAAGGTCTGGCCGTGCTGCTGATCAGCTCCGAGCTGGACGAGTTGCTCGACGGCGCGGACCGGCTCGTCGTGCTGCGGGACGGGGAGGTCGCGGGTGAGCTGGAGGGAGCCCGGCTCACCCGCGAGCACGTGCTCAGGGCCATCGCGGCGGAGGTGATGGATGACGCTGACCGCCACTAGAACGCGGTGGTTGCAGGACAACGGTGTGCATGTCGCCGTTGTAGCCCTGCTGCTGTTCAACGCCGTGTTCACGGCCAACTTCCTGACGGTGGGCAACTTCCGCACGCAGCTCGTCCAGTCCGCACCGGTGCTGATCGTCGCCCTGGGCATGGCACTGGTGATCGGCACCGAGGGCGTTGACCTGTCCGTCGGCGCGGTCATGGCACTGGCGGCCGCGATCATCCCTCTCTACCTCGGCGCCGGCCCGGTCGTGGCGATCCTGATGGCGCTCACGGCCGGTCTGGCGGCCGGAGCCCTGAACGGGTTCCTCGTCGCCGAGGTGGGCATCCAGCCGATCGTCGCCACCCTCGCCCTGCTGGTCGGCGGACGCGGCCTCGCGCTGGTGATCGCCGACGGGCGGCTGGTGCAGCTGCACGACCCGGCGTTCCTCGCGCTCGGCACCGGCGACGTGCTCGGCATCCCGATCAGCGTGCTCATCGCGGGCGCGCTGGCGCTCCTGGTCGCGGCGCTGACCAACCGCACGACGTTCGGCCGCCAGCTCGTCGCGGTCGGCGGCAACCGCAGGGCGGCCGCGCTCGCCGGGCTGCCGGTCAACCGGGTCCTGATCGGCGTCTACACCATCTGCGGCGTGCTCGCGGCGGTCGCCGGCGTGCTGGCCACGTCCCGGCTCGGCGCCGGCGACCCCGCCGACATGGGCCTGCTCGTGGAACTGGCCGCGATCACCGCCGTCGTGGTCGGCGGCACCCCGCTCACCGGCGGCAGGGTGCGCGTCCTCGGCACGGTCATGGGCGTCGTGCTGATGCAGCTCGTCCGGGCCACGCTGATCAAGCACGACCTGCCGGACTCCGTCGCGCAGATGATCCAGGCCGCGATCATCGTCACCGCCGTCTACGTGGCACGGGAACGCCGATGACCGTGTCCGAAACGAGCAAGCGGTACAGGAAGGTGTTGCCCGGCGGCGCCGCGGTCGCGCTCGTCCTCGTGGTCGCGGTGTCGTGGCTGGTCTTCCCGCGCTTCGGCAGCCTCGACAACCTGCGCGACCTGGCGTTGCAGGGCTCGTTCCTCGCGGTGATCGCGCTCGGCATGACGTTCGTGATCATCACCGGAGGCATCGACCTCTCCGTCGGCTCGGTCTACGCCCTCGGCGGCGTGCTGGCGGCCTGGGCCTCGCAGTACGGGTTCCTGGCCGCGCTGGCCCTCCCGTTGCTGGTCTGCGGCACGATCGGGCTGATCAACGGCCTGCTGGTCGCCCGCACCAACATGGCGCCGTTCATCGTCACGCTGGCATCACTGCTGTTCGCCCGCGGCCTCCTCCTCGCGATCACCGACGAAGGTGCCACCACCTACCAGATCGCGCCGGACAGCGCGTTCGTCGAACTCGGCCGCGGCACGGTGTTCGGGTTCGGCTACCCGATCTTCCTCGTGGCGGTCCTCTGCGTCCTCGGCGGGCTGGTCCTGCACCGGACGGGTTTCGGCCAGAACGTGTTCGCCGTCGGCGGCGCGGAGCAGTCCGCGGTCCTGATGGGCGTTCCGGTCGTGCGGACCAAGATCGGGGTCTACACCGCGAGCGGCACGTTGGCCGGTCTCGCGGGCGCCCTGACCGCGGCCTACCTGCAGTCCGGCGTCACGGTCATTGGCGTCGGCACCGAACTGGACGCCATCTCGGTCGTGGTCATCGGCGGCACCCTGCTCACCGGCGGCATGGGCACGATCCTCGGCACGGTGATCGGGGTCGGCCTGATCAAGGTCATCCAGAACGTCATCAACCAGATCGGCACGCTCGACAGCAACTACCAGTCCGTGGTCAGCGGCGCGTTCCTGCTCGTCGTCGTTGTCCTGCAACGAGTACTCCGGAGGTAGGGGAGGAGCATCATGACCAGACGCGTCCTGGGCGTGTTGGTCGGCATCCTGATCACAACATCAACAGTCGCAAACCCCGCGCACGCGGCGGAGTGGCAACCGAAAACGCCTCCGCTCACGACACCGTGGACCAGCCAGGTGTCGCCGGCGAACGCCCTGCCCGAATACCCGCGCCCGCAGCTCGTCCGCACGGAATGGCAGAACCTCAACGGCGTCTGGGAGTTCGCGGGCGCACCGAACCTGGACAACCCGCCCTTCGGCCGGCCGCTGGCCGAAGGCGTCCTGGTGCCTTACCCGATCGAGTCCGCGCTGTCGGGGATCAAACGGCACGAGGACAACATGTTCTACCGCCGCACCTTCACCGTTCCGTCCACTTGGAACGGCCGGCGCGTCCAGCTCAACTTCGGCGCCGTCACCTGGGAGGCTCGGGTCTGGGTCAACGGCACGCGGGTCGGCACGCACACCGGCGGCTACGACGCGTTCTCGTTCGACATCACGCCCGCGCTCAAGCCGGGCGCGAACGAGATCGTCGTCGGCGTCGGCAGCCCGGTCGACGGCAGCCGCTACCCGATCGGCAAGCAACGCCGTGATCCCGGCGGGATCTTCTACACCGCCGCGTCCGGCATCTGGCAGACGGTGTGGCTGGAACCGGTGCGGAGTGCGCACATCACCCGCCTCGACACCACGCCGGACGTGGCGGCGGGCGTGCTCGACCTCGTCGTCCAGGGCACCGCGGGCCAGCAGGTCACCGCCGAGGTCCGCACCGGCAACACCACCGTCGGTTCGCGCACCGGCACCACGGGCTCCCACCTGCGAATCCCGGTGCCGAACGCCAGGCTGTGGTCGCCGGACGACCCGTTCCTCTACGACCTGCGCGTGACGCTCGCCGACGGTGACGTCGTTACCGGCTACTTCGGCATGCGCTCGCTCGGCAAGGCGATGGTCGGCGGCGTCATGCGGCCGTTGCTGAACGGCAGGTTCGTCTTCCAGATCGGCACGCTGGACCAGGGCTACTGGCCGGACGGCATCTACACCGCGCCGACCGACGGGGCACTGCGCTGGGACCTCGAACGCCAGAAGGCGCTGGGGTTCAACATGGTCCGCAAGCACATCAAGATCGAACCGGCGCGCTGGTTCTACCACGCCGACCGGCTCGGGCTGATGGTCTGGCAGGACATGCCCGCGGTCGACGCGGTGGACGAGGCACCGAACTCGCACGCGAACTACGAGTCGGAGCTCACGAGAATCGTCCAGCAGCTCAAGGGCATCACGTCGATCGTGCAGTGGGTGCCGTTCAACGAGGGCTGGGGCGAGTACGACGCCGGCCGCATCGTGAACCTGGTCCGCGGCATCGACGACACCAGGCTGATCAACCACAACTCGGGCTCCAACTGCTGCGTCTCCGATCCAGATCCGGGCAACGGCGACGTGATCGACGACCACGCCTACCAGATCACGACCGGCAACCGGCCGCCCGACGCGAACAGGGTCGCGGTGCTGGGCGAGTTCGGTGGCCTGGGCCGGCGGGTGACCGGTCACGAGTACGAGCCGGGCAAGGGGTTCGCCTACGGCGCCCTGTACCCGGACGAGCAGTCGCTGACCAAGCGGTACGAGGAGATCGTCAAGCAGGTCGCACGGCTGGTGCACACGCGTGGGCTGTCCGCGTCCGTCTACACGGAACCGTACGACGTGGAGAACGAGGTCAACGGCTTCTACACCTATGACCGCCGCGTGCTGAAGATGACCGAGGCACGGGTGCGCGACATCAACCGGAAGGTGCTCGCGGTCGCGACGGGCACGGCGATCGGCCCGGACGACCTGGTGTCGTTGCGCGTCACCACGACCGGCTACACCGACCGCTACCTGCGCCACCAGGACGGCCTGGCGCGCACCGACGTGATCGGCACGGACCTCGGCCGGCTCGACGCCACCTTCCGCGTGCGCCCAGGACTCGCCGACGCGGCGTGCTACTCCTTCGAGTCGCGGAACTTCCCCGGTGAGTTCCTGCGGCACAGCAACGGAAGGATCCGCAAGGACCGCGACGACGGCACGATCGCCGCGGACGCCACGTTCTGCGCGCGTGAGGGTTCCGGCGGCACCGCGCTGGAGTCGTACAACGTGCGCGGCGGCTTCATCAGGCACTTCAACGAGAACGTGTACCTCGCGCGCAGCGGCGGCCCGAACCCGTGGGACACGCCGACCTCGTTCGCCGCGGACACGACGTGGGCGATCGGCGTCGCGTTGTGGCGCAGCGGTGCCGACCTGCCGCTGGACCAGGCGCGATCGTTCCGGGTGACCACGCCCGGCTTCACGGACCGCTACCTGCGGCACCGCGACGGCCTGGCGCGCACGGACGTCGTCACGAGCACGAGCGACGGCCTGCTGAAGGCGGACGCGACGTTCGTGGTCAGGCGCGGGCTCGCCGACCCGACCTGCTACTCGCTGGAGGCCCGCAACTACCCCGGCCAGTACCTGCGGCACGCGGACTTCCGCGTCCGCCTGAACGCCAACGACAACACCGATCTCTTCCGCCGTGACGCCACGTTCTGCGCGCAGCCCGGCGACGGAGGCGTGCGGCTGGAGTCGGTCAACGAGCTCGGCACCAACATTCGCCACTACGCGGAGGAGGTCTGGGTCGCCTCGAACGGCGGCGCGCACACGTACGACAACCCTGCCTCGTACAACCAGGACGTGAGCTGGGCCGTGGGCTCACCCTGGGCACCGTAGGAGAGAACATGCTGCTACGCATAGTTTCCGTGTCCGCGATCGTGCTGAGCACGATCACCGTCCCTGCCGCGGTGGCGTCCGCGGACGTCGTCGACGCCATGAGCCGGGACTTCGGCATCAGCGCCGCACAGGCGCTGACCAGGATCCACCAGGAGAAGGTGGCGCTGAAGATCGCGCCGAACGCCCAGGCCGCGGCCGGGGAGTCCTTCGGCGGCAGCTGGTTCGCCGACGGCGTGCTGAAGGTCGCCGTCACCGACCCCGCCAAGGCCGACGCCGTGCGCGCTCAAGGCGCACAACCCGTGCTGCGCACGAAGACGCTCGCGTCGCTGAACGCGGTGAAGGCCGGCATCGACCGGCTGTCGAAGGCCGGCGCGGTGCCGAAGGACGTCGCCGCGTGGCGGGTCGACGTCCAGCGCGGCACCGTCGTGGTCGACGCCCTGCCGGGTGCCGATGTGTCCGCGCTGCCCAAGGACGTCGTCGTCAACACCGAAGGCGTGCAGCGGCCGCAAACGTTCGCGGCGGGCACCGTGGGCGGCGACCCGTTCTACACGGGCAACGTCCGCTGCTCGATCGGCTTCTCCGTGCACGGCGGGTACGTCACCGCCGGGCACTGCAACGTCGGCGCCTGGAACGTCTACGGCTGGGACCGTTCGTGGCAGGGCGAGTTCGTCGGTTCCTCCTTCCCCGGCAACGACTACGGCTGGGTCCGCACCGGCGGCGGCTGGTGGAACGTGGCGGTCGTGCTCGGCTGGGGCCAGGTGAGCGACGCCCTCGTGCGCGGCTCGTGGGAGGCCCCGCCCGGCACGTCGGTCTGCCGCTCCGGCTCGACCTCGCACTGGCACTGCGGTGTGGTCCAGGGCCGCAACGAGACCGTGAACTACCAGCAGGGCGCGGTCTACGAGATGGTCGGCACCAGCGTGTGTGCGGAACCCGGTGACTCCGGTGGCTCGTTCATCACCGGCGACCAGGCGCAGGGCGTGACGTCCGGCGGCTACGGCGACTGCTCCGGCGGCGGCCGGACGTGGTTCCAGCCCGTCAACGAGATCCTGCGCGTCTACGGGCTGACGCTGCTGACCGCCTAGTTGAACAGAATCCGCTTGGCCACGGCCTGACCGAGCGGCGTGCGCAGCCCCGCGAACGCCAGCTCGGCCAGGCCCGGCTCGCGGACCAGCGACAGCCCGCGCCGCATCGCCGACCGGATCCGGTGGCGGCGGCGCAGCGCAGCGCCGTCGTAGTGTTCGAGGACATACCTGTTGCCGCTGCGCAGGTAGTCGAACGTGACCGACGCGGCGAGCTCGGACATCCGCAGGCACGGGTCGAGCCCGCCCGCGGTGAGCGGGGAGACCGCGCCCGCCGCGTCGCCGACCAGCAGGCCGTCCGGCGACACGATCCGGCGCAGCAGCCCGCCGACCGGGATCGGCCCGCCGCGCCGCCTGACCGGACCGACGGGCGCCGGTGTGGGGAAGCTGTCCCGGAACCGTTGCAGCAGCCGGGGAAGCGGAGCGGTGAACCGGTCGGCGCGACCGGCCAGGCCGACGTGCGCGTGTTCGCCGTCGTCGATGACCCACGCGATGTAGCCGGGCGCGAGTCTCGGGTCGACGACGCAGTGGAACGTCGGCGTGGAGCCGGTCCTGATCGGGTAGACCTCCTCGATGCCGGTGATCAGCTTCCGGTTGACGTCCAGGCCGAGCTGCCTCGCGACGGTCGACCGGGCGCCGTCCGCGCCGATCGTGAACCTGGCGTGCACGGCTTTGCCCGGATAGCCGGCGTTGAGGACGACCTGCGCACCGGCCCGTTGAGCGTCCTCGACCGCCCGCGCGTAGATGCCGGCCATGTCGCCGACCCGGAACTCGTCGCGCGTGCTCACCAGCTCGACCGGTTCGCGCAGCGACGGCGGGTAGAGCAGCACGCGCCGGACCGCCGGGCCGAGGTGCGGCAGGTCGTAGTCGGTGAGCGTGCGCCGGACGAAGATGCCGGTGGTGCGGATGCCGGTGTCCAGGCTCGTCCTGCGCTCGCACACGGCCACGTCGAGGCCTGCTTCGGCGAGCAGGCGGGCGGTGTTGAGGCCGGCCAGGCCGGCGCCGACGACGAGCACGTCCACGGTGTCCATGCCCGACCGTAGAACCGATCGCTGCGCCGGTTTCCCCTTCACCGCAACACCTTCACCGGACCTGCACGGAAACTCCACAAACCCGATCGAACGAGGTGTTCCCTCCAGGTCGGCAGGAGGTGAGAATCGTTCGCGTGGGGGATCTGCACGGGCGGACCGTCGAGAGCAGGGCCGGGGTCACCGCCTTCCTGGCCGGTGTGTGGCTGATCGCCGCGCCACCGGTCCTGCACTTCAGCGCGTCCGCGCACGCCTTCCGGCCCTACTGGTGGTCGATGGGCCTGGCCGTGGTGATCATGCTGCTGGGCATGGTGCGGGCGCTGGCGCCGCTGGACGTGCCGTTCCTGCAGCCCGTCACCATCGCGCTCGCGCTGTGGCTGATCGTCGTGGCGTTGCGCGGAGCGGACGACAGCGTGTGGACCGTTTGGCTCAACCAGCTCGTGGTGTCGGCGTTGATCGCGCTGAGCGCCGGGCTCGCGTTGCTGATCGGCTCGCGGCAGTGAGCCGGTGGCCCGCGCGGGGCGGGCCACCGGGACGCTCAGCAGCGCTCGCTGGTGTTGGCGAACAGGAAGTAGCTGCTGCCGTCGACCTCGCCGTGCGCCCGCGTGCACTGGTCCAGCGTGTCCGCCGGACCGGACCACAGCTCCCGCTGTCCGCGCGCACCCGTCTTGTAGCCGTGCGAGTTGTTGTCGCGGGTGGTGGTGACGTTCGTGCGGAGGATGAAGTCCCTGCCGTGGCCCGCGATCCACGAGTCCCACACGTAGACGTAGGAGAAGTTCTTGCCACAGCCCTTGAACTGCTTCACCGACGCCATGGTCTCGTCGTAGTTCTTCGCGTACGCGGTCGACCCGATCTGCGTGACGCTGCTGCAGTACTGGTTGGACTCGGCGTGGGCGGTGCCGGTGCTCAGCACTGTCGCGGCAGCCGCGGCGACACCGGCCGCGGCCAGGATCTTGCGCATGGTGCTCCTCTCGTTCGCCGAGGAGCCTCCGTCGTGCCGGTTAGGCGCCGGTAAATCAGATCACCGCGGTCGCCTCGATCTCGACCAGGTGCTCGGGGACGTCCAGTGCGGCCACCCCGATGAGCGTGGCGGGCGGCGTCGCGGTCTCGCCGAGCGCCGCCATGGCGTTCTCGATGCCCTTGAGCAGCTCGGGCATCTTGTCCGGCGTCCAGTCCACGACGTGCAGCGTGACCTTGACGAGGTCCTTCAGCGACGCGCCGGCACCCTTGAGCGCGGTGTGCACGTTGACGTAGGCCTGCTCGGTCTGCCGGGCGAGATCCGGCTCCGCGTCCCAGGCGACCTGGCCCGCCACGTAGATCGTCTTCGTGCCGGTCGCGACGGCCACCTGGTGGTACACGTCGATCGCGGGCAGGCCGTCCGGGTTGATGAGCGTGACGGTCATGACTTCCTCTCTTGTGGTTACTCGGTAACCGTAGGAGAGTGTGGGCTGAACTGGAAGAACGCACTTTTTCGTGAGTGAGGAACCTCAAGGTGAGCAAGCAGCTCAGCGGCGATCTGGCGCGCGCGGACTCGTTGGCGCGCGAGATCTTCTCCGACATCGCCAACAAGTGGGCGCTGCTGATCATCGAGACGATCGGCGACTCGACCAAGCGCTTCACCGAGCTCAAGGTCGAGGTCGACGGCATCAGCCACAAGATGCTGACCCAGAACCTGCGGCTGCTGGAGCGCAACGGGCTGGTGACCCGTGTCGTGCACCCGACCGTGCCGCCGCGGGTCGACTACACGCTCACCGAACCGGGCCGGGCGTTGCGGGCGACCGTGGACGCGATGTGCGCCTGGACGACCCGCTACCTGAGCGAGATCGAGCAGGCGCGCAGCCGCTTCGGTCACTGAACCTGGTGATCACCGGGAACCTGGTGATCACCGGCCGGTGCCGTCTGGAACGCCGAGATCCGTCGCACCACCCGCACGGCGAGGACGGCGGCGACGATGCCGACGACCGCGCACAGGGTGGTGAGAACGGCCGCGACCAGGAACGAGCCGGTGGTGAGCTGACCGTTCTGGTAGACGTGGAAGTACGAGAAGTCGAGGAACCACATCAGCAGGTAGGCGGTCCACCACCTCGTCGTGGCGACGGGAGTCGGCCGTTGCCGCAGCGGGACGCCCTGCAGCTGCGGGTCGCAGGCGCGCCAGATGTCGTCGACGACGAGCTTGGGGAACCAGAGGTTCACGACCGGCACGAACCAGCCCAGCCACACCCAGACGCGGCCGTAGCGGTGTTCGCCGGGCCAGGTGAACCGCTCGGCGTTGAGGCGAGCCCGGTACAGCCACACGATGAAGACCACGATCGCGGCGAGCGTGATCACCGTGAGCGGCAGCTCGGTGGCCGCCCTGACCACCGTGACGGCGTCGAGCTCGGCCCTGGACGCGGTACCCGCGCGGTAGTCGGTGACGGCGGCGTAGGTCAGCCAGTCGGACGCCGCCTCGGCGACGTTGCCGAGCGCGACGATCCAGATGAGGACCGACGCCGCCGAACCGAGCCCGCGCACGGGTCTGAAGTGCTCCATGTTTCCCCCAGTCGATCGGTTGTTGTAGCGACCAGACGTCGTCCGGGGGAGAAATGTTGAGCGGCCCGCTGTGGGGCGGGCCACTCCGGCGGTCAGCTCCGCGGTTCGTAGAGGCTGAACGGCGTGCCCTGGTCGTCCCAGCAGTGCGCGATGCGGCCGACGTCCGGCACGGTCTGCACGTCGTCGCCCTTGCCGCCGAGCTCGGCGACCTTGCGCACCGACGCGTCGATGTCGGTGGTGTGGAAGTAGATGCGCGGCTGGGTGAGCTGGCCGTCCTTGGCGGCGATCGCGCCGGCCGCGCCGTTGGTGATCACGTGGTAGTCCTCGCCCATCGGGCTCGTCTCCCAGCCGAACACGCCGGCGAAGAACGCCCGTGCCCGCGCGGTGTCCTCCGCGGGCAGCTCGAACCAGTTGACCTGTCCGGACATCTCGATCGCTCCTTCGAGTTCGTGGTCTTGGTGAGCTGAGGACGAGCGAGCGGTCCGGAACTCGACATCAGCCGCCGAGATCTTTCAGCCGTCCGGCGAGGAACCGGCGGTCGGCGGGACCGGCGGCCAGGTCGTGGGCGCGCCGGTACGCGGCAACGGCCTCGTCCCGCCGGTCCAGGCGGCGCAGCAGGTCGGCGCGGGCGGAGTGCAGCAGGTGGTAGTCGTCCAGGCCGCTGATGCCGTCCATCAGGTCGAGCCCGGCCTGCGGCCCGTCGGCCATCGCGACGGCGACGGCGTGGTTGAGCTCGACCACCGGCGTCGGTGCCACGGCGAGGAGCTCGGCGTAGAGGGCGGCGACGCGCCGCCAGTCGACCGGGTCCTGCACGTGCAGGGCGGCGATCACGGCGTGCAGCACGTACGGGCCGGGCGTGCCGAACCGCAGCGCGCGGTCGAGCAGCGTCATGCCCTCGGCGATCTCGCCGGTGTTCCAGAGCGCGCGGTCCTGGTCTTCGAGCAGCACCAGGTCGCCTTCGGGGGAGAGGCGGGCGGCGCTGCGCGAGTCGTGCAGCAGCATCAACGCGACCAGCCCGTGCGCCTCCGGTTCGTCGGGCATGAGCGCCGCGACGAGCTTGCCCAGCCGCAGGGCTTCCTGCCGAAGATCGGCATCCGCGGCCGTGTAACCCCTGGTGAAGATCAGGTAGATCACCGCGAGCACGCCCTGCAACCGTTCGGGCAGCAGGTGGTCGGCGGGGACCTCGAAGGTGATGCCGGCGTCGCGGATCTTGCGCTTGGCCCGGACCAGCCGCTGGGCCAGCGCGGGCTCGGCGACCAGGAACGTCCGCGCGATCTGAGCCGCCGTGAAGCCCGCGACGGCCTGCAACGTCAGCGCCACCCGTGCCTCCTCGTTGAGCGCGGGGTGGCAGCAGGTGAAGATCAGGCTCAGCCGTTCGTCGCCCAGGTCGGCGAGCTGCTTGTCGGTCATCGTGACCGGCTCCGGCGGCGCGGGCAGCTTCGTGCGGGCCATCTGGGCGTGCCGGAGCCGGTCGCGCGCGTGGTTGCGGGCGACGGTGACCAGCCACGCGAACGGGTCGCCGGGCACCTCGGTGCGCGGCCACTTCCGCAACGCCTGCGAGCACGCCTCCTGCAACGCGTCCTCGGCCAGCTCGAAGTCGCCGAGCGCCCGCACGAGCGCCGCGAGCATCCTGCTCCGGTGCTCGCGGTACACCTGCTCGACCGCGGCCGACGCGAGGTCGCTCATGCCACCCCGTGGTTCAGGCCGGGGATGTGGTCGACCGGCCGCACCTCGACCGTCGCGCCGAAGTGGGCCTGCGGCATGAGCTCGGCCAGCTCCAGCGCCTCGTCGAGGTCGCGGCAGTTGAGCAGGTAGTAGCCGCCGAGGTGCTCGTGGGTCTCGGCGAACGGCCCGTCGGTCAGCATCGCCTTGCCGTTGCGCACCCGCACGGTCGTCGCCGTGCTGACCGGCTTGAGCGGGTCGCCCGCGACGAAGGCGCCCCGGCGGCGGCACTCGTCGGCGAACGCGTTGACCCGCGCGAGGATGTCCTCGAACCGCTGGTCGCCGGGCTTCGGGCGGTCCTCGCAGTTGTAGATCAGGAACATGTAGTGCATGCGTGTCCTCCAGTCGTCGTTCCGAGGACGAACGGTCCGTCCGGAACTCGACATTCGAGCACGCACTGTTTCTCACGGCAGCCCGAGTGCCGCCAGACTGGGGCGATGCGCATCACCAGGCTCGACCATCTGGTCCTCACCGTCGCCGACCTGCGGAGGACGATCGACTTCTACGCCGGCGTGCTCGGCATGGAGGAGGTCACGTTCGGTGACGGCCGCAAGGCGCTCGCGTTCGGCTCCAGCAAGCTCAACCTGCACGAGGCCGGCCACGAGTTCGAGCCCAGGGCCCGCCAGGCCGTTCCCGGGAGCGCCGACCTCTGCTTCATCACCGAGGACCCGCTCGACGACGTGATCGCGACGCTGGACGCGCACGGCGTCGCGATCATCGAGGGGCCGGTCGCACGCACGGGCGCGGTCGGGACGATCCGGAGCGTCTACGTGCGCGACCCCGACGGCAACCTCGTCGAGATCAGCAACTACTAGTTGACCCACCACTGCAGGGAGGAGCCATCCCTGGTGCCCTGGGGGATGTCGTAGGTGGCGGTTTCGCTCAGCGACGTGCCGCGCGCCCTGGCCTCCAACGTCTGCCCGGTCTTCCACCACCAGTTCGCGAAGAGCCGGCAGGAACGCCCCTGGATGGAGTAGATCGGCGAGGACACCCGGTCGCCGTGCTGGTTGAGCCCGGTGAGCTCGAACTGACGGGAGCCGGAGTTCTGGTTGTTGCAGACCTCCATCTGCACGGAGGGCGAGGACGCGTGGGCCACGCCGGGGAGGAACAGGCTCGCGGCGGTGGCGACCGCCGCCGTCAGTGCCCTGGGCCACAGGAAGGACATCGATCATCACCTTTCGTCGGGGTTCGTCGTCGAAAGGTAGTTCCGCGGTGGACCGGCCTGAGCGGTTTTCCGACCGATGCGGAACAAGTTCGACATCAGCAGCGTTCGTCGGTCTGTCCCCAGTAGACGTTGCCGTCGCCCCACACCTCGCCGTACGCCCTCGTGCACTTGGTGAGCGTGTCGGTGCCCTTCGACCAGACGTCCTGCTTGTTGGTGCCGTTGACGTTGCTGCCGTAGTCGCGGTCACCGTTCACGACCATCGCGGCGCTGGAGTAGAAGCTGCCGGGCTGCACGGCGTACGAGTCCCACACGTAGGTGTAGGCCCAGTTCCTGCCGCAGCCCTTGAACTGCTTGACCGACGCGATGGTGTCGTGGCCCTTCTTGATGTAACCCGTGGAGCCGATCTGCACGGTCGACGAGCAGCCGGGCGCCTGCTCGGCCTGGGCCGTGCTGGTGAAGCCGAACACCGACAGCGCCACCGCGGGCAGGATCAACATTGCTTTGCGCATGTGCCCACGGTGGCGCGAGCCGGTTAGTCAGCGGTTAATCGCCGTGCCGGTGCTCTCCCGGACCTTCTCGAAGTCCACGCCCGGCGCCAGTTCCACGAGCCGCAGGCCCTCGGGCGTCACGTCGAACACACCCAGGTCGGTGATCACGCGGTCGACGCACGCCTTGCCGGTCAACGGGAGCGTGCACTCGTCGACGAGCTTGGGGGTGCCGTCCTTGGCGGTGTGGGTCATCACGACGATCACGCGGCGGGCGCCGTGCACGAGGTCCATGGCGCCGCCGATGCCGGTGACGAGCTTGCCCGGCACCGCCCAGTTCGCGAGGTCGCCGCGGGCCGACACCTGCATCGCGCCGAGCACGGCGACGTCGACGTGGCCGCCGCGGATCATGCCGAACGACAGCGCCGAGTCGAAGAACGACGCGCCCGGCAGGACGGTGACGGTCTCCTTGCCCGCGTTGATCAGGTCGGGGTCGACGTCGTCGTCAGCGGGGTAGGGGCCCACGCCGAGGATGCCGTTCTCCGACTCCAGCACCACCTCGACGCCGGGCGGGAGGTGGTTCGGGATCAGCGTCGGCACGCCGATGCCGAGGTTGACGTACTCGCCGTCGCGCAGCTCCTGGGCCGCGCGGGCGGCCATCTCGTCACGACTCCACATGGCGCACCGTCCTGAACTCCACGCTCTTGTCGGAAACCTGCTCCGGCGTCAGCGGCACGACCCGCTGCACGAAGATGCCGGGCAGGTGCACCTCGTCGGGGTCGATGGCGTCCACGAGCTCCTCGGCCTCGGCGATCGCGACCCGGCCGGCCATCGCGGCGAGCGGGTTGAAGTTGCGGGCCGACTTCGCGAACACCAGGTTGCCGAACCGGTCCGCCTTCGCCGCCCGCACCAGCGCGAAGTCGGTGCGGATGCTGTGCTCCAGCACGTACTCGCGACCGTCGAACTCGCGCACCTCCTTGGCCGGGGAGGCGATCGCCACCGTGCCGTCGGGGTGGTAGCGCCACGGCAGGCCGCCGTCCGCGACCAGCGTGCCGACGCCCGCGGGCGTGTAGAAGGCGGGGATGCCGGTGCCGCCCGCGCGCAGCCGTTCCGCCAGCGTGCCCTGGGGGATCAGCTCGACCTCGATCTCACCCGCGAGGTACTGGCGGGCGAACTCCTTGTTCTGACCGATGTACGAGCCGGTGACGCGGGCGATCCGGCCGGCGGACAGCAGCACGGCGAGGCCCTGCTCCATCGCACCGCAGTTGTTCGACACGATGCCGAGCGAGCCGACGCCCTTGTCGTACAACGCGTTGATGAGCACCTTCGGCACGCCGCACAGCCCGAACCCGCCGACCGCGATGGTGGCGCCGTCGTCCACATCGGACACGGCTTCCGCCGCTGAGGTCACGATCTTGTTCATGACACCCTCTCGAAGACCGCCGCGAGCCCCTGCCCGCCGCCGATGCACATCGTTTCCAGCGCGTACCGCCCGTCGCGGCGCTCCAGCTCGCGCAGCATCGTCGCGAGGATCCGCGCCCCCGTCGCCCCGACGGGATGCCCGAGCGCGATGCCGGAACCGTTGACGTTGAGCCGTTCGAAGTCCGTCAGCCCCCACTCGCGGGTCACCGCCAGCACCTGCGCGGCGAACGCCTCGTTGAGCTCGATCAGGTCCATGTCGTCGAGCTTCAGACCGGCGATACCCAACGCCCGTGCGGACGACGGCACCGGCCCGATCCCCATCCGCGCCGGCTCGACGCCGGCCGAGGCCCACGACACCAGGCGTGCCAACGGGCGCAGGCCCAGCTCGGCGGCCTTCGCGGGATGCGTGACGACGCAGATCGCCGCGCCGTCGTTCTGCCCGCTCGCGTTGCCCGCCGTGACCGTGGCGCCCTCGACGTCCATGACGGTCTTCAACGACGCCAGCTTCTCCAGCGTCGAACCCGGCCGCGGGTGTTCGTCCGCCACGAAGTCGCCGACCGGGACCAGCTCGTCCGCGAACCGGCCGGAAACCTGGGCGGCGACCGCGCGTTCGTGGCTGCGCAACGCCAGCTCGTCCTGCTCCGCCCGCGCGATCCCGTACTCGCGGCGGAGGTTCTCCGCGGTCTCCAGCATTCCGCCCGGCACCGGGAAGCGCACGCCACCGGCCGTCACCCGCCCGCGCGCCAACGCGTCCGTGCCGGCGTTCGACATGCTCTCCACGCCACCCGCGAGCACGAGGTCCTGCGCGCCGGTCCGCACGGCCATCGCCGCGTTGATCACGGCCTGCAGTCCGGAACCGCACCGGCGGTCCAGCTGCACACCGGGCACGCCGACGCCCAGTCCCGCGTCCAGGGCGACGACCCGGCCGATCGCCGGCGCGTCCATGGTGGGGTAGCAGTGCCCGAGCACCAGATCGTCCACATCGGACGGATCGAGCTCTGTCCGGCGCATCAGCTCCGCGACGACGATTGCGCCGAGCTCCTGGGCCGTGCGCTCCTTGATCGCACCGTTGTAGCGGCCCACCGGGGTGCGGATGGGCTCGCAGATGACGGCGTCACGCATGAACTCTCCTCGTCAGGTGGTCGGCGACCAGGGCGTTCACGGCCGAGGGCTGCTCGGCGGTGAGCAGGTGCGCGGCGTCCGGCACGACCTCGAACCGCGCGCCGGGGATGCCGTCCGCGATGACCCGCACCGTGCTGGGCGGGGTCGCAGGGTCGTCGGCGCCCGCGAGCACCAGCGTCGGCACGGTGATGTCGCCCAGTGCGGCGCGCGTGTCGAACGTGCCGATCGCCTCGCAGCAGCCCGCGTACCCCTCCGCCGAGGTGGCGCGCAGCATGCCGAGCAGGCGCTCGGCCTCCTCGGGTTCGGCCGCGGCGAACTCCCGCGTGTACCAGGTGCCGAGCCGCGACGGCACCATCGCCCCGGTGCCGCTCTCGCGGACCGCCGCCGCCCGTGCCGGCCACTGCGGCGGGTCGGCGAACTGGGCGGCCGAGGCGCAGATCGTCAACGTCAGCAGGCGCTCGGCGTGGTGCAGGCCGAGCCACTGACCGATCGCGCCACCGAGCGAAACGCCCAGGTAGTGGCACCGGTCGACACCGAGTGAGTCGAGCAGCTCGACGACGTCGGCGGCCAGCTCGGCGATCGAGTACGGGCCGGGAGGCGCGGCGGAACGGCCGTGGCCGCGCAGGTCGAACCGGACGATCCGCCAGCGATCGGCGAGCCCGGCGACCTGGGCGTCGAAGAGGCCCAGCGAGGTGCCGATCGACGGCCCGAGCACGAGGACCTCGGCGTCCTCGGGGCCGTCGATGACGTGGTGCGGGATCACTGCTGCTCCCATCTTGTACGCTGTGCGTACAGCACGTACGCTTTGCGGTTACATCGAGGGTGCACCGTGCTTCGTTGAACTGTCAACCGGGAGGACGGGTGATGACGGACGAGCGCGACTTCGTCCAGAGCATCGAGCGCGGGTTCGCCGTGCTGCTCGCGTTCGACGAGGACCGGGTCACCCCGAACCTCGCGGAGCTGGCCGCCGCCACCGGTCTGTCCCGCCCCGCCGTTCGCCGGATCCTGCTCACGCTGCAACGACTCGGGTACGTGCGGAACGCCGGCAGCCGGTGGTCGCTGACGCCGCGCGTGCTGAGCATCGGGCAGCACTACTCGGCGTCCAACGCGATGATCGAGATCGCGCAACCGCACCTGCTGGACCTGTCCGTGCAGACCGGTGAGTCGGCGTCGCTGGCGGCGCTCGACGGGCGGGACGCCGTCTACGTCGCGCGCGTGCCGGTGCGGCGGATCATGAGCATCAACGTGTCGATCGGCACCCGGATCCCGGCGTTCGCGTCGTCGATGGGACGGGTCCTGCTCGCGTGGGCACCGGACGTGGTCGTGGACGAGATCGTCGCCGGCGGCCTGCCCGCGCTGACGAAGCACACGGTCACCGACGCCGGCGCGTTGCGCGACGTCCTGCGGCAGGTCCGCGCGGACGGGTGGTCGATCGTGGCGGAGGAGCTGGAGATCGGCCTGCTCTCGGTGTCCGCGCCCGTCCGCGACAGCACCGGCGAGGTGGTGGCCGCGCTCGCGTCGTCCACCTCCGTAGGACGGTCATCGGTTGAGGCGATCCGGCGTGATGTGGTGCCATTGCTGCTCGACACAGCGGAACGGATCAGCGCCGATCTGGGCCACAAGAACCGCTGAAGCCTGAGGAGGACGGATGTCCGCTCGGCCGAGGGTCCTGGTGATCGGTACCGGGTTCGCCGGTTTCCACTGTCTGCGCAAGCTCGAACGCGAGCTCCCCGAGGACGCGGCCGAACTGGTCGCCGTCAACCCGTCGGACTACATGCTCTACATCCCGCTGTTGCCGGAGGTCGCGGGCGGCGTGCTCGATCCGCGCCGGGTCGCCGTGCCGTTGCGGAACACCTTGAAGCGCACCGGGCTCGTGCTCGGCGCGGCGACCGGCATCTCGTTGGACGAGAAGTGCGTGCAGGTCGTGGACGTCGAAGGCCGGTCGAGCTCGCTGTCCTACGACCGGTTGCTGATCACGTCCGGCAGCGTCACCCGGCTGCTGTCGATTCTGGGCGTCGCCGAGCACGCCAAGGGTTTCCGGACCGTCGCCGAGGCCATCCACCTGCGCGATCACGTGCTGCGCCAGCTCGAACTCGCCGACCAGTCCGACGACCCGGAGGAACGCCGCGCGCGGTGCACGTTCGTGGTGGTGGGCGCCGGCTACACGGGCACGGAGGTGCTCGCCCAGACGCAGCTGCTGACCCAGGACGCGTGGCGGCACCTGCCGGGACTTCGCGACGTGAAGCCGCGCTGGATCCTCGTCGACATCGCCCCGCGCGTGCTGCCCGGCCTCGACCCGCGGCTGTCCGGACCCACGAAGAAGGTGCTGCTCAGGCGCGGTGCCGAGGTCAGGCTGGAAACCAGCCTCCAGGAGATGACCGACACCTGCGCGCGGCTCTCCGACGGCACCGAGATCCAGACCCGCACGGTGGTGTGGTGCGTCGGCGTGCGGCCGGACCCGCTGGTCGGCACGTTGCACATGCCCACGACCAACGGCCGGATCAACACCGACGCGTCGTTGCGGGTGTGCGACGACGTGTGGGCCGCCGGGGACGCGGCCGCGGTGCCGGACCTGGTGCGTCCCGGCGAGATCACCGCGATGACCGCCCAGCACGCCGAACGCCAGGGCCGGGTCGCGGCGATCAACATCGCGGCTTCGCTCGGCCACGGCACGGCCCGCGAGTACCGGCACAGGGATCTGGGCTTCGTGGTCGACCTCGGCGGCTGGCAGGCGGTCGCGAACCCGCTGGGCGTGCCGCTGACCAGCCTGCTCGCGAAGGCCGTGACCCGCGGCTACCACCTGATGGACCTGCCGTACGGGCGGTTCCGGACGGCGGCGAACTGGGTCACCGAGCTGGGCGCGGGACGGCAGATCACCCACTTCGGCGTGGTGCCGGACCGCGGCATCACGCTCGCGCAGGCCGACCTGCCGCCCGCCGCGGCCGGCGTCACGCCCCCGTGACGCCGTCGATGCCCTCGCGCAGGAAGTCCGCGTGGCCGTTGTGCCGTGCGTACTCGTGGCACAGGTGGTGCATGACCAGCCGCAACGACACGTGCTCCTCCCACCGCGGCTGGTAGCCCGTCACGTCGAGCGACTCGGCCTCGCGCTCGATCTTTCGCGCGTGCTCGACCTCGTTCTGCCAGGCGGCGAACGCCTCACCGCGCGTCGAGTTCGAGGCGTCGTAGGCCACCTGGTAGTCGTTGGCGTCCGACCACACCAGCGGGATGTCCTCGCCGTTGATGACCTTGCGGAACCACGTGCGCTCCACCTCCGCCATGTGCCGGACCAGGCCGAGCAGCGTCAGCGTGGACGGGGGCATCGAGCGGCGGCGCAGGTCCTCGTCGGACAGGCCGTCGCACTTCATCGCGAGGGTGGCGCGGTGGAAGTCGAGGAAGGCGCGCAGGGTCTCGCGCTCGTCGCCCTGGACTGGAGGGCTCGGTCGTTCGGTGTTCACCGGCCCAGTCTTCCACCACCAGCGGCAGCGGGCGGCCGATCGTCCTATGTGGCCGGTGCGGTGGCCGACGTGTCCGGTGGCGGTGAACCCTGCGCTACGGTGGCCGTGAGGAGAGGGGTGGCCGATGTCCCAGCGGCTCGACGAGGCCGAGTCGGCGTTCGCGGCCGCCCGGCCGCGGCTGTTCGGCATCGCGTACCGCATGACCGGCAGCGTCGCCGACGCCGAGGACCTGGTGCAGGAGGTCTGGCTGCGCTGGCAGCTCGCCGACCGCGCGTCGGTGCTCAACCCCGAGGCGTACCTCGCGACGGCGATCACCCGGCTCGCGATCAACGAGTCGCAGACCGCGCGGGCCCGCCGCGAGACCTACGTCGGGCCGTGGCTGCCGGAGCCGGTGGACACGGCGGCCGACCCGCAGCTGGGCGCCGAGCAGGGCGCGGTGCTGGAGCTCGCCGTGCTGATGCTGCTGGAGAAGCTCACGCCGACCGAGCGGGCCGCGTACGTGCTGCGCGAGGCGTTCGACTACCCGTACCGGGAGATCGCCGACATCGTGCGGACCAGCGAGGTCGCGGCGCGGCAGCTGGTCAGCCGGGCGCGCAAGCACCTCGCCGACGAGCGCGGGGTGCCCGTCGAACGCGCCGAGCAGCGCAGGCTCCTGGAGGCGTTCGTGGCGGCCGCGCAGGCAGGTGACCTGGCCGGACTGGAGAAGCTGTTCGCGCAGGACGTGGTCAGCTACTCCGACAGCAACGGTGCCGTGCGGGCCGCCGGCCGGCCGTTGTTCGGCGCCGCCACGTTGGCGAAGATCTTCGCGGCGTGGGCGCCTGGCTTCTGGGCCGGCGCGCAGGTCGACTACGTGGAGGCGAACGGCGAGAGCGCCGTCCGGTTGCGCAAGGACGACAGCACCTACGCGGTGATCACCGTGACGGTCTCCGCGGAAGGCATCGACCAGGTGTTGTGGCTGGTCAACCCGGAGAAGCTCGCCGCGTTCCGGTGAGCCTGTCACAACCGCGCGGGCTGTCCTGTCCTAGCTGGTGAACGCCCGCACGGGACGGGCTCGCGAGAGGGACTGCAATCATGAGGATCGTTGTCATCGGGGGCACCGGGTTGATCGGCAGCCAGGTCGTGAAGCGGCTCGGTGAGCACGGCCACGACGCCGTGCCCGCGTCGCCGAACAGCGGCGTGAACACGGTGACCGGTGAGGGCGTGAAGGAGGTTCTGCAGGACGCCGACGTGCTGGTCGACGTGTCGAACTCGCCGTCGTTCGCCGACGACGACGTCATGAACTTCTTCACCACCGCCACCACGAACCTGACCAAGGCCGCCCAGGAGGCCGGCGTCGGCCACTACGTCGCGCTGTCCATCGTCGGCACCGACGAGCTGCCCGACTCCGGCTACCTGCGCGCGAAGGTGGCGCAGGAGAAGCTGATCACCTCCTCCGGCCTGCCGTACTCGATCATCCGCGCGACCCAGTTCTTCGAGTTCGCCGGCGCGATCGCGGACTCCGCGACCGTCGACGGTGTCGTGCACCTGCCGCACGGTGGCGTGCAGCCCATCGCGGCCGCCGAAGTGGCCGCCGTGGTCGCCAGGACGGCGGCGAGCGCTCCGATCAACGGCGTGCAGGAGATCGGCGGCCCGGAGGAGCTCACGCTCGACGGCTGGGTGCGCACGGTGCTGGCCCAGCGCAACGACCCGCGCGAGGTCGTCGGCGACCCGAAGGCCCAGTACTTCGGCACGTTCCTGACGGGCAGGCAGCTCGTGCCGAACGAAGGCGCTCAGCTGCAGCCGACCAGCCTGCAGGCCTGGCTGGCGGCCGGCAACTGAAAGTCCACGGTGGACGGGCTGCTGAGCCCGTCCACCGCTCTGCCCGTCACAGCGCGGAGAAGTGGGCGGCGTCCCCGCTGACCGGTGTGCTGGCCACGCCCTCGACGCTGACCGGGACGTCACCGGCGATGGTGACCCGGTGCAGCCGGCGGCGCTGGTCGTCGTAGTCGGCGACGCCGTAGTGCTGGGTGGCGCGGTTGTCCCAGATCGCGATGTCGCCGTCGGACCACTGCCAGCGCACCGTGTTCTCCAGCTTGATGATCCGCTGCTGGAGCAGTCCGAAGATCGCCTGCGACTCGGCCGGCGTCACCCCGACGATCCGCTTCACGAAGTGGCCCAGCAGCAACGCGCGTTCGCCGGTCTCGGGGTGCACGCGGACCAGCGGGTGTTCGGTCTCGAACACGTGCGAGCGGAACTCGTCGCGGTAGGACTGCTCCTTGACGTCGATGCCGCCGATGCGGGTCGAGTCCACGTGGCCCGCGTAGTCGTAGAGGTTGGTGTGCACGGCCCACAGCCGGTCGACCAGCGCGCGCAACGCCTCCGGCAGGTCGGCGTAGGCCTGCGCGGTGTTGGCCCACACCGTGCTGCCGCCGTACGGGGGCAGCACGATCGCGCGCAGGATGCTGATCGCGGGCACCCGGTCGACGAACGTCACGTCGGTGTGCCAGCTGTTGGCCTTGCCGTGCTCGGAGTCGATGGCCAGCACGTTCTCGTGCTCCTGGCCCCGGACGGTCGGGTGCGCCAGCGTCGGCTGGCCGAGCAGGCGGGCGAACGCGAGCTGCCCGGCGTCGTCGAGGTGCTGCTGACCGGAGAAGAACACCACCTTGTGCGCCAGCAACGCGGCCCTGATCTCGGCCACGGTGTCCGCGGGCAGGTCGCCGGAGAGCTCGACGCCGTCGATGCGCGCGCCGATGTGCGCTCCCAGCCGGTGGACGGTGATCGTTCTGGTGAGTTGCGCTGTCATGTCCTCAACCATGCGCGGCCTGTGGCGGCCGGATCTACTTTGCGTGCAACAAAAATAAGTTCGTCCCACCCTGCGGACGACTTATTTCCGGCGGGAAAGTTAAACCTCGGTGTCCAGGGCTTCTTCACCATGTGGGACGTCCGATCGCGTCGTTGACCCTGCTCGGAGCGGATGTGACGCTCTGCGCCGTGAGCCAAGCCGCCTTTCTCACCTCGCGCCGGCACGTCGACCTCCGACGGCACGCCAGCGCGTTCTGTCGTGCCTGCCGCTGAACCCCAGACCCGTCAATTCCCCGTTCAGCAAAGGAATCGGCCGTGACCACCACACGACGGAACTTCCTCGGACTCACACTTCTCGGCCTCACCGCTGCCGCCTGCGCGCCGGCGGCCGGTGCGGGCCAGGAGACCAAGACGTTGCGCTACCAGGGCTGGGCGGGTGACGTGACGCTGCCCGAGCTCGCCGCCGACCTCGGCTACCTCGGCGACGTGAAGCTCGACTGGGTCGGCAACACGATCAGCGGCCCGCAGGACATCCAGTCCGCCGCGACCGGTCAGGTCGACTTCGGCGGCGCGTTCAACGGCGCGGTCGTGAAGCTCAAGTCCGCCGGTGCCCCGATCAGGTCGGTGATCGGTTACTACGGCACCGACGAGCAGGCCTACAGCGGCTTCTACGTGCTGGACGACAGTCCCATCAGGACCGCGCGCGACCTGATCGGCAAGAAGGTCGGCATGAACACCCTCGGCGCGCACCACGAGGCCATGCTGGGCATCTACCTCAAGCGCAACGGGCTGAGCCAGGACGAGATCAAGAAGGTCGAGGCGACGGTCGTGCCGCCGGTCAACACCGAGCAGGCGGTGCGGCAGAAGCAGATCGAGGTCGGCGTGCTCGGCGGCATCCTGCGGGACAAGGCGCTGGAGAAGGGCGGGGTGCGCAAGCTGTTCTCGGACTTCGACCTGCTCGGCGCGTTCACCGCGGGCACGTACGTGTTCACCGAGAAGTTCCTGCGCGACAACCCGAACACCGTGCGCACGTTCGTGTCCGGTGTCGCCAAGGCGATCGAGTGGAGCCGCACCACGCCCCGTGAGCAGGTGGTCGCGCGCAAGGTCGACATCCTCACCAAGCGCGGCCGCAACGAGGACCCCGGCGCGCTCAAGTACTGGAAGTCCACGGGTGTCGCGGAGAAGGGCGGCAAGATCCTCGACGAGGAGCTGCAGGTCTGGATCGACTGGCTGGCCGACCGCGGTGAGATCAAGCCCGGTCAGGTCGAGCTCTCCGGCCTCTACACCAACGAGTACAACGAGCTCGCGAAATGAGCCCGCACATCAGCTTCCGCGATGTCACCAAGCGGTTCCCGGTCAAGGGCACCGAGTTCACCGCCGTCGACGGCATCGACCTCGACGTCGCGCGCGGCGAGTTCCTGGTGCTCGTCGGCCCGAGCGGTTGCGGCAAGTCGACGTTGCTCGACCTGCTCGGCGGTCTCACCTCGCCGTCCGCGGGCGAGATCCTGCTGGACGGGCGGCCGATCACCGGGCCGGGACTGGACCGCGGCATCGTGTTCCAGCAGTACGCGCTGCTGCCGTGGCGGACCGCTCTGGGCAACGTCGAGTTCGGCCTCGAAGCCACGGGCGTGCCGCGCAGGCAACGGGCCGCGCGGGCGCGGGAGTTCCTGAACCTGGTGGGGCTCGACGGGTTCGAGGACCGGCACCCGCACCAGCTGTCCGGCGGGATGCGCCAGCGGGTCGCGATCGCCCGCAGCCTCGCCTACGACCCGGCCGTCCTGCTGATGGACGAGCCGTTCGCCGCGCTCGACGCCCAGACGCGGGAGTCGTTGCAGGACGAGCTGCTGCGCATCTGGCAGCGCACCGGCAAGACGGTCGTCTTCATCACGCACGCCATCGACGAGGCCGTGCTGCTCGGGCAGCGCGTGGCCGTGCTGACGTCGCGGCCGGGCCGGGTCAAGGAGGTCGTGGCGGTCGACCTCGGTGATCGCACCGCTTCGGACGACCCCAGGTCCAGCGCCGAGTTCGCCCGCTACCGGCACCGCATCTGGGATCTGCTGCACGACGAAGTCTCCCGCGCACAGCAACAGGAGAAGGAGGTGGTGGGGGCATGACCGCACTGCTGGAATCCCGTCCCGCGGCCCGGGTCGCACCGGCCGTTGTCCGTCCACGACGGACTCGGCGGGTGCTGGACGCGGTGCTGACCGGGGTGGGCAAGAGCATCGCCGTGGTGGTGTTGCTGGTGGTGTGGGAGGTCGCGCCCCGGCTGGGCCTGGTCGACGCCACGTTCCTGCCGTCGTTCTCCGCGGTGCTGGGCGCGTGGTGGGACCTGCTGGTGAGCGGCAACCTGCTGGAGAACACGCGGGCGTCGCTGGCCCGGTCGCTCGCCGGCTTCGGGTTCGCGGTGGCGGGCGCGGTTCCGCTCGGGTTGCTGATCGGCTGGTACAAGCCGGTGTCCACGCTGCTGAGCCCGCTGCTGGAGGTGTTCCGCAACACCGCCGCTCTGGCGCTGCTGCCGGTCTTCGTGCTGCTGCTGGGCATCGGCGAGACGTCGAAGATCGCGATCGTCTTCTACGCCTGCACCTGGCCGATCCTGCTGAACACGATCAGCGCGGTCGGCGGGGTCGACCCGACGTTGCTGCGCCTCGCGAAGTCGATGAACCTGAGCGGGTTCCGGTTGTTCCAGAAGGTGATCCTGCCTGCCGCGGTGCCGACGGTGTTCACCGGCATCCGGCTGGCCGGCGCCGTGTCGATCCTGGTGCTGGTGGCCGCGGAGATGGTCGGGGCGAAGGCCGGCCTGGGCTACCTGATCAACGCCTCGCAGTACAACTTCGCCATCCCGCAGATGTACGCGGGCATCATCACGATCTCCGCGATCGGGGTGCTGTTCAACCAGGTGCTGGTCAGCGTGGAACGCCGCTTCACGTCGTGGCGCGTTCCGGTGGGAGGCTGAGATGACCCTCGAACTGAGTGCGGACGTGCTGGTGGTCGGCGGCGGACCGGCCGCGACCTGGGCGGCTCTGAAGGCGGCGGAAGAGGGCGCCACGGTCGTGCTGGCGGACAAGGGCTACTGCGGCACGAGCGGCGCGACCGCGTCGGTCGGCACCGGCGTCTGGTACGTGCCGCCGGATGCGGACGCCCGCGAGGCCGCGATGGCGAGCCGGGAGGCGCTCGGCGGCTACCTCGCCGACCGGCGCTGGATGGCCAGGGTGCTCGACGAGACCTACGACCGGATCAACGAGCTGGCCTCCGCCCGGTACCCCTTTCCCGTCGGCCCTGACGGCCAGCCGCTGCGCAACGGCCTGCAGGGCCCGGAGTACATGCGCCGCCAGCGGATCCGCGTGCGGCGGGCCGGTGTCACGATCCTCGACCACAGCCCGGTCACCGAGCTGCTCACCTCCCCGGACGGCGCGGTGGCCGGAGCCGCCGGGCACCAGCGGCAGGCGGACCGGCCGTTCCGGGTCCGCGCGGGCGCCGTCGTGCTCGCGACCGGAGGGTGTGCGTTCCTGAGCAAGGCCTTCGGGTGCAACGTGAACACGGGTGACGGCGCACTGTTCGCGGCCGAGGCCGGTGCCGAGCTGTCGGGCATGGAGTTCTCCAACGCCTACGGCATCGCGCCCGAGCACACCTCGGTGACGAAGACCGCGTTCTACAACTACGCCACCTTCTACCGGGCCGACGGTTCGGTGCTGGAGGGCGCGGGCAGCCAGCGCGGGCGGTCGGTGATCGCACGGACGTTGCTGTCGGAGAAGGTGTTCTGCAAGCTCGACCGCGCCGACCCGGCCGCGCAGGCCGCGATGCGGCTGGCCCAGCCGAACTTCTTCCTGACGTTCGACCGGTTGGGCATCGACCCGTTCACCGACGCGTTCGCGGTGACGCTGCTCGCCGAGGGCACGGTGCGGGGCACCGGTGGCATCCGGATCGTCGACGACGGCTGCGCCACGACCGTGCCGGGACTCTACGCGGCCGGTGACGCGGCGACCCGCGAGCTGATCTGCGGCGGGTTCACCGGCGGCGGCAGCCACAACGCGGCCTGGGCGATCTCGTCCGGGTCGTGGTCGGGACGGGCGGCGGCTCGGTTCGCCCGGTCCGTCGGACGGGGTGCGCGGCGGGTGCGGGCTGCTGGGGGAGCCGGCCTGCGGCCTGGCGGGACGGTGGCGGACGTCGACATCGCCGAGGTCGTGCGGACGGTTCAGGCCGAGGTGTTGCCGTACGACAAGAACTACCTGCGGCACGGGGACGTGCTGCGCGAGTCGCTCGGGGTGCTGGACGGTGTCTGGGAGTCGTTGAGGTCGGTGGAGGCGGTGGGCAACGCCTCGGTGCCTGCGCGTCAGGCGGTTTCGATGGTGGCGCATGCCCGGTGGATGTACACGTCTGCGTTGGCGCGCAACGAGAGTCGGGGGATGGCTCGGCGGCTGGATCGGCCTGAGCTGGACCCCGCTCAGCACCACCGGATCACCTCGGGAGGACTCGACGAGGTGTGGGCGCGACCCGAGGCGGTGGTCGCGTGATCGAGCTGATCTCCACCCAGCAGTGCATCGCCTGCGACAAGTGCATCCTGGTCTGCCCCACCAACGTCTTCGACCGCGGCACCGACGGCCTGCCGGTGATCAGCAGGCAGTCGGACTGCCAGACGTGCTTCCAGTGCGAGGCGAACTGCCCGGCCGACGCGTTGTTCGTCGCCCCGCACACCCATCCGCTGCCGGAGTCGCTGGACGAGAACGAGTTGCGGCGCACCGGGTTGCTCGGCAGCTACCGCAGGGACATCGGCTGGGGCAAGGGCCGCACGCCGGGAGCGGCACGGGCGGTCGGGCCCGCGCTGTCCCCGGCCGGCCAGCCGCTGATCTCATGACCACCCCGGCCGGAACGGCGTTGCGGGCCCTGCTGCGGCACGGGCCGATCGCGCGCAGCACGATCGCCCGCGAGACCGGGCTGAGCCCCGCCGCCGTGACCCGCACGTGCTCGGCGCTCGCCGACGCCGGACTGCTGGTCGAGGCCGCGGAGTCGGTGCCGTACCAGGGGATCGGGCGTCCGCACGTGCCGGTGGACATCGACACCGGGCGGCACGTCGTGGCGGCGCTGCACGTCGCGCACGAGTACTGCACGCTGGCGTTGCTCGACCTGCGCGGACGCCTGCTCACGCGGGAGGTGATCGGGCACCGCGACCCGGCTGATCCGCACCACGTGCTCACGACGGCCGCGGACCGGTTGGTGCGGCTGCACGCCGAACGGCTGCCGGGGCTCGTGCCGATCGGGCTCGGGGTGGCGGTCGGCGGCTGGGTCGACACCGAGCAGGGCGTGCTGGTGCAGCACGCCTCGCTGGGGTGGCGGGACGTGCGGGTGCGCGAGCTGCTGACCGCGCGCACCGGGCTGCCGGTGCTGGTGGACAGCCACGCCCGTGCCCTCGCCCAGGCCGAGCAGCTCTTCGGCCGGGCGGGGCACCGGGAGTCGATGCTGCACCTGTTCGTCGGCAACGTGGTCGACGCGGCCATCGTGACCGGCGGCACCACCCACCGCGGCGCGCGGTCGGCGGCGGGCGACGTCGCGCACCTGGCGCTCGGCGATCCCGCGATCGGTTGCCCGTGCGGACGTTCCGGCTGCCTGCAGGCCACCGTGGCCGACCAGGCGTGGGCACACCGGGCCTGGCAACGCGGTGTGGTGCCGCGACCGTCCATGATGGACCTCGCTAACCTCGCGAAGGACGGTGACCGCGCGGCCGTCGACGTGCTGGTGGAACGCGCCGGGATCATCGGCCGGGCCGCCGCCGTGCTGTTCGACTTCATCAACCCCGACGTGCTCGTCGTGACCGAGATCGGCACGAACTGGCTGCCCGAGTGCGTCGACACCCTGCGCGCCGAGGTGGCCGCGGCATCGAGCCTGTGCACCTCGCCGGAGCTCGTGCTGCCGAGCAGCTTCGGCGTGGACGTGCTCGGCATGGCCGCCGGTGCCGTCCAGCTCTGCGCCCTTTACGCCGATCCACTGCAATTCTCGTTGGCAGGAGTCTGAAAGTGACCGAACGTCAGCTGCACCTCAACGCGTTCCTGATGGGCGTCGGCCACCACGAGGCGGCCTGGCGCCATCCGCGCACCGACCCGAAGGCGCTCGACGACGTGGCGCACTTCCAGAACCTCGCCCAGATCGCCGAGCGCGGCACGTTCGACTCGGTGTTCCTCGCCGACGGCGTGCAGATCTGGGGCGACGTCCGGCACACCGCGGCCGGCCGGTTCGAACCGCTCACCCTGCTGACCGCGCTGTCGCAGGTGACCGACCACATCGGACTGATCGCCACCGCCTCGACCGGCTTCAGCGAACCGTACAACCTGGCGCGCCTGTTCTCGTCGCTCGACCACATCAGCGGTGGCCGGGCGGGTTGGAACATCGTGACCACCGCGCAGGACCGTTCCGCGCAGAACTTCAACCGCTCGGCCAACCTCAAGCACTCCGAGCGTTACGAAAGAGCGGACGAGTTCCTCGACGTCGTCACCGCGCTGTGGGACTCGTGGGAGGACGACGCGCTGGTCGTCGACCAGACCTCCGGCGTGTTCGCCGACGAGACGAAGGTGCACGAGATCGGCCACAGCGGCCGGCACTTCTCGGTGCGCGGCCCGTTGAACGCCACGCGCAGCCCGCAGGGCCACCCGCTGCTCGTGCAGGCGGGCTCCAGCGAGGACGGCAAGGCGTTCGCGGCCCGCTGGGCGGAGGCGGTGTTCACCGCGCAGCAGACCCACGAGGAAGCCGTCGCGTTCTACACGGACCTCAAGCGCCGCGTCGAGGCCTTCGGACGACCGTCCGACGGCCTGAAGGTGCTGCCCGGCATCGTGCCGGTCCTCGGTGGCACCGAACAGGAGGCCCAGGCGCTCGCGGACGAGCTCACGTCGCTGATCATCCCGGAACGCGCGGTGCGCCAGCTCACCGACATGATCGGGATCGATCTCACCGGCCACCCGCTCGACGAGCCGCTGCCCGACCTGCCGCCGGTCACGGAGGTCAACGGCGCCAAGAGCCGGTTCGAGCTGGTGCGGGACCTGGCGGTGCGGGAGCGGCTGACGTTGCGGCAGCTGCTCGGCAGGCTGGGCGGCGGGCGCGGGCACCAGGTCGTGGCCGGCACGCCCGAGCAGATCGCGGACCACATCGAACTGTGGTTCCGGACCGGGGCGGCGGACGGGTTCAACGTCATGGCACCGCTGCTGCCGTCCGGGCTGGAGGAGTTCGTCGAGCACGTGGTTCCGTTGCTGCGGGCGCGGAAGCTGTTCCGCGGCGAGTACACCGGACGGACGTTGCGCGACCACTACGGGCTGGCACGGCCGGTGAGCCGGTACGCGGTGAGCTGACGCGGCTCAGTCCTGCACGGCCTCGAACTCCTGGAAGACCGACTCGAAGGCCGCCTCGTCGTTCCCGATCACGTGCTCCACCACGGCATGCCACCGGGTGAGCCGGATCACGTTCGCCACGGCCCGCTGCCGGAGCGTGCTCGAACAGCTCTCGCGACCGCTCGGCGTCCCCGTTGCGGTACGTGGTGCGGACGAGCTGGAGGAAGGCCTCGACGCGGCCATGGTCTCGCCGCGGTTCACCCTGCCCACCGACGCCCACAGCGCGGGCAGGTCCACCGGCACGTCCCCGGCGCGGTCGATCAGCTCGGGCGGCGCGATCCGCTTGACCTGCAACCGGTACCGCGTCCGGACGGGTGCACCGGTCAGCAGGTTCACGTCGCCGTGGAGGGTGCCGATCTGCGTGAGAGGGCCGCTCACCGTGCCGTGCACGGCGTTCGACACCTGGCTCTCGGTCACGTTCATGATTGTCGCGCGGACCGCCTAGAACGTTGCGTCGCGGAGCTGTCTGCGTGATGTCACGCCGAGCTTGCCGAACACCTTGCGCAGGTGCCATTCCACCGTGCGTGGACTGATGAACAGGCGCGTGCCGATCTCCGGGTTCGAGTAGCCCTCGCGGGCCAGCCGGGCGATCTGGTACTCCTGCGCGGTCAGCTCGTCGGTCGGTTCGGCGGTGCGCTTGCGGGCGGTTTCGCCGGTGGCCTGCAGTTCACGCCACGCCCGTTCGGCGAACGCGGACATGCCGCACGACGTGAGCATCTCGTGCGCCGTGCGGAGGTGCTCGCGAGCCTCGACGCGTTGACCCTCACGGCGCAGCCACTCGCCGTACAGCAGATGTGCGCGCGCCAGTTCCGTGCGCAGGCCGGAGCGGGCGAAGTGGCCGATCGACTCGGCGAAGGCGGCGGGCTCGCCGTTCAACGCGCGCAGGCGGGCCTTGACGCCCGACGACCACGCGGTGTCGACCCACGCCGACGAACGGTCCAGGGCCTCGGCCACCAGGGCGAGGTCACCGGTGCGGGACGCGGCCTCGGCCAGTTCGGACGTGATCAGGCCGCTGTAGACCAGGGTGTCGGTGCCGAACACGCGCAACGCGGCGTCGCGGGCGAGGTCGTGGCGGCCCTGTCCGTTGTGGAGGATCGCGAGCACCCAGTCGGCGATGGTGGCGAGCCGGCCCTGGCCTTCCGCCCGCGCGGCAGCACCGGCGGCGGTGGCCAGGTCCTCACCGCGGAACGCGGCCTGCAGCAGGACGGCGTAGGCGACCGGCGGGGTGCCGGTGACCTCGGAGATCCGCCGGTCCTCCTCGATCAGCGCCTGGGCGGCGGCCGGTTCGCCCGCCAGCAGTTCGTTGTCCGCCAGGAAGTTCAGCGCGAACTGCAGCTGGACGAGGGCTCCCGCGTCCCGGGCCAGGCGGACCTGCTGCCTGGCGAACGCGCGGCGCGTCTCGAAGTCCCACAGCTCGCTCGCGACGATGCCGCCCGCGCGGTTGCCGAACAGCCACGGCAGGCGGCTGATGTCGCCGGCATCGACCTTCAGCGTGCGCACCTCGCCGAGAGCGCGGGTCAGGTGCGGCACGGACGCCGCGTAGCCGTCGGTGATGCGAGTGGCCAACGCATCGAGGACGAGGTCGAGCGCGCACGGGGGAGTGCGCGGGGGAGGCGCAGCGCGTGCGGCTCCGGTCAGTGGGGAACCGGCCCAGATCGCCGCGGACAGCGCTTCCAGGTGGGTCTCGCGGGCCAGATCGGGGTCGAACGGGGTGAGCCGGCGGGCCGCGCTGAACAGCAGGGGCGCGGCCTCGGCGACCCGGCGCTGGTCGAACGCGATGTGGCCGCGCAGGTGCTCGACCTCGGCGCTGCGGCGCTCGTCGGGCGGGCCTGCCTCGACGGCGCTGAGCAGCCGCAACGCCGCGTCCAACGCGCCCGCGTCGCGCTTGGCCCGCGCCGCCGCCAGCTCACGGGCGGCCCGGCGGCCGGGTTCCGGGGTGAGCACCGCGGCCTGTTCGAGGAACGCGGCCGCGGCCAGCAGACCGCCGCGGGACCGGGCACGTGACGCGGTGTTCTCCAGATCGGCGGCGACTTCCTCGTCCGGCGCCGCGGTGCCCTGCGCGCGATGCCACGCCCGCCGGTCCGGGTCGATCTCCCGGTCGGTCACGTCCGCCAGCGCCCGGTGCACGCGCTGCCGGTCCGCCGCGGTCGCCGATCGGTACACCGCCGACCGCACCAGCGGGTGCCGGAACCGCACGCGAGCCCCGAACTCGATCAGCCCGGTGCCCAGTGCCGCCGCGGCCGGGTCGGCGCCCAGCCCGAGCAGCCCGGCCGCACGCCACAGCAGGGTCGCGTCACCGAGCGGTTCGGCCGCGGCGGTCAGCAGCAGCAGTCGCGTGTCGGCGGGCAGCGGTTCGATCTGACGGACGAAGCTCCGCTCGATCCTGCTGGTCAGCGGCCCGGCGTCGAGGCCGTCGGCGACCTCGCGCGGCAGCTCCAGCAACGCCAGCGGGTTGCCGCGGGCCTCGGCGATGATCCGGTCGCGCACCCGGCCGTCCACCGGCCCCGTGATCACCGAGTCGAGCAACGCGCGGGCGTCGGCGTCGTCCAGGCCGCGCACGAACAGCTCCGGCAGGCCGTCGAGGTGGTCGTTGTCTTCGCGCAGCACGAAGACCAGCGCGATCCGTTCGGCGAGCAGCCGGCGGGCGACGAACCCGAGCACCGCGGACGACATCGAGTCGAGCCACTGCGCGTCGTCTACCAGGCACGCCAGCGGTTGTTCGTCGGCGACCTCGGCGAGCAGCGTCAGCACCGCCAGCCCCACCATGAACCGGGTCGGCCGGGGCCCCGCCGCCAGGCCGAACGCGGTGCCGAGCGCCTCGCGCTGCGGCGCGGGCAGCCGGTCCAGCCGGTCGAGGAACGGCACGCACAACTGGTGCAGCCCCGCGTACGGGAACGCGCTCTCCGCCTCCACGCCCGCGGCCCGAGTGACCAGGAACCCCGAGGCGCGCGCCGACACCTGGTCGAGCAGCGCCGTCTTGCCGATCCCGGCCTCGCCGCGCAGCACCAGCACCTGGCCGCTGCCCGCCCTGGCCCGCGTCAGCAGGCGGTCCAGCGTCTCGCCCTCAGCGCGTCTGCCCAGGAGATCGTCCGACACGGGCCCGAGCCTACGCACCAGGGACCGACCAGGGGGTTCCACGGGTTCGAAGGGGGCCCTGGTGGGAGCAACCTCGTGTCATCAACGAAGAAGGAGAGGACATGGACTACAAGTTCGAGGTCGCGGTCATTCCGGTCAGCGACATCGACCGGGCGATCCACTTCTACCGGACGCTCGGCTGGCGCTTCGACGCCGAGTTCGCCGACGACGAGGGCTACCGCCTGGTGCAGCTCACCCCGCCCGGTTCGCCGGCGTCGATCATCTTCGGCAGCGGCGTGACGAACGCGGAGCCGGGCAGCGCCGAGGGCCTGCACCTGATCGTCGACGACATCGTCGCCGCCCGTGAGGATCTGCTCGGCCGCGGCGTCGAGGTCAGCGAGATCTTCCACGACAAGACCGGCGTGTTCCACCACGCGGGCACCGACGGCCGAGTGGACGGGCCCGCTCCGGACCGTGCGAGCTACGGATCGTTCGCGTCGTTCAGCGACCCGGACGGCAACGGCTGGGTGCTGCAGGAGATCACGACTCGCCTTCCGGGACGGGTGTCGTGAACCTGACCAAGATGGACATGAAGCTCGAAGTCACCGTCATCCCCGTCACGGATGTGGAGCGCGCCAAGGAGTTCTACCTCCGGCTGGGCTGGCGGCTCGACGTCACCCCGCCGTGGGTCGTGCAGTTCACCCCGCACGGCTCGGGCGCCTCCATCCACTTCGGTGAGGGCGTCACGACCGCGGCACCCGGTTCCGGACGGCACTTCCTGATCGTCTCGGACCTCGTGGAGACGCACGAGGCCCTGCTCGCCGCCGGGATCGAGGTCGGCCCGATCTACCACGGTGGCCCGGACGGTCCCGTCGAGGGCGTGGACCCGCAGCGCCGCAGCTACTTCTCACGTGCCGAGTTCGCCGATCCGGACGGCAACCTCTGGATCCTGCAGGAGGTCACGACCCGCCTGCCCGGCCGCGTCGACGCCGACGACACGTCCTACGCGTCGATCGCCGACCTGGCCGCGGCGTTGCGCCGTGCCGCGACGGCGCACGGCGAGCACGAGAAGCGCAACGGCGGTGAGTTCGACGAGAACTGGCCCGACTGGTACGCCGAGTACTTGGTCAAAGAGCAGACGGGCGAGGAGCTGCCGCGCTAACTTGCGCGGGTGATCCCCGAAGTGGAACAAGCGCTGCGCGGAACGCCGTCGAAACTGGCGTTCCGCGCGCTTTGTGCCGGCACCGGCGCCGACCTGGTGTCCTACTGCGACGAACAGCTCGCGTCCTGGCCGGACGAGCTGCGCGAGGCACCGTGGTCCTGGCTCGCGGCACTGGAATCCGGCTTCACGAAACCGGTGTGGCCACTCGTCCGGTCACTCGACCTCGGGCGCGCCGGCACCGGACTGCGCAAGCTCAGCGTCCCGGATCCGCGTCGTCCGGAGATGCGTGCGGTGACCAGGCTGACGCTCGGCTATCTCGATCGCGAGCAGCTCCAGGCGTTGACCGCGACCGCCGACGAGTGGGAGAACCTGCGCAGCGTTCGCTGCCGGATGCTGCTGCCTCAGGACGCCGACGTGCTCGGCCGGCTCGCGCGCAGCGAGCTCGTCACGCGGCTTGACTCGCTGATCCTCGTGAACGTGACGGAGAACCTGTTCCACTTCACGAAGCCGTCGTTCCGGCTCGACCGGCCGACCCGCCTGCGCCACATCGGCGTGATGGCATCGGACCTGGCCCACCTGTTGCGCGAGGGACTGGTACCCGAGCTGCGGTCCGCCGAGGTGCTCGTCGGGTCCGCCGAGGAAGCCCGGGAACTCGCTTCCTGCGCCGGGCTCGCGTCCCTGGAACGGCTGGAGATCGGGTTCCGGTGCGGCCACAACGGCCGGCAACCGTTGTGGCGACCGTTCTTCGGCAACGTGATCGAGGAGGACGACGAGGCCTGCGCGGAGTTCTTCTCCCGCGCCGACCTCTCGGGGCTGCGCGGCCTGCGGGTGCGCGGCACGCCGATGGGGCTCGGCCGCGAGGGACTCGGTGCGCGCGGCGTCGAGGCGATCCTGCCGGTGGTGCCGCGGCTGACCGAGCTGGCCCTCGAAGGGCTGCCCGTGGACGACAGGTCGATCGCGGCCGTCATCGGTGCTCTGGACAGCTCGCGCCTGGAGAAGCTGACGTTGTGCGATCTGGTCGCCACTGACCTGTCGGCGGACGCTTTCGCTGCCGCGCAAGCGTTTCCGCGGCTGCGTCACCTGGACCTCAGCCGCAACCACCTCGGCGCGGAAGGTGCGCGGCGGGTGCTCGGCGTCGAGCTGCCCGTGCTGGAGCACCTCGACCTGAGCGGCCACTGGGGCGACTCGCCGCACTACGCCCGCTCCGATCTCCAGCCCGTCGGTGACGGTGGCGCGATCGCCGTGGCGTCGGCCGGTCTGGCGAACCTCAGGACGTTGCGGCTCTCGGCGGTGGGGCTCGGGCCGGAGGGACTCGCCGCGCTGCTGCCGTTGCCCGGCCTGGATGACCTGGACGTGGCCGGCAACCCGATCGGCGAGCTGCTCCCGCTGCCGCGGTGGGGTTCGGTGCGGACGGTGAAGCTGGCCGACTGCGGCCTGGGCGACTCGGCCATCGCCGCACTTCCACCCGAGGCGTCCCTGGTGAGCCTTTCCCTGGCCTACAACAAGTTCGGCTCGGACGGCGCCCGTGCGCTGGCCGCGTGGCCGGTGCTGCCGCAGCTGTGGTCGCTCGACCTGCACGACCACACGATCGGCGACGACGGCCTGGCCGCCCTGGCCGCGTCCGGTGCCGCGCGGCGGCTGGTCGAGCTGGACCTGCAGCAGGACTGCTGGAACGCGCACCGCCGCTCGTACGTCACGCCGCTGCCCGACGAAGTCCTTGTGCGCGAATCGTTCCCGGCTCTCGACTCGATGTTCCTCGGCATCATCGACGGCTACCACGGCGCCCGGTACAGCACCGGAGTCCGCGACCTGCCCGCCGATGCCCGGCCGGAGCTGGTCGCGTTCCTGGACCACGTGGAGATCGAGGAGGACGACGACGAGGAAGAGGACCAGGACCACCCGCCGCGGGAGACCGACTTCCGCAGCGATCAGGCCGAACGCTGGGCGAAGGACCTCGCCGAGGCCGAGGACTTCGCCCGCCGGATGATGTCAGGTGACATTGGGTGGCTGCCCTAGGGGGCGTCCCTGATGTGCGGAAGTCCTGGCGCGGCCTACCTTCTGCGGCAAGCGAGGGAGGCCGCGATGAAGGCGATCGTCCAGGACAGATACGGCTCTGCGGACGTGTTGGAGCTCCGCGAGGTCGAACGACCCGTGCCCGGTCCCGGTGAGGTGCTGGTACGGGTGCGGGCGTCGTCGGTGAACGCCGCCGACTGGCACGTGATGCGGGGCGACCCGTACTTCGCGCGCCTGTTCCTCGGCCTGCGCGCCCCGAAAACCCGGATCCGCGGTCTCGACTTCGCGGGCGTGATCGAGGCCGTCGGACCGGAGGTGAGCGGCCTGCTGCAGGTGGGCGACGAGGTGTTCGGCGAGGTCGAGGGGTCCTTCGCCGAATACGTGCGGGTGCCCGCGCACCTCGTCGAGCACAAGCCGTCGAACCTGACCTTCGAGCAGACCGCGACGCTGCCGCTGGCGGGCAACACGGCGTGGACGGGACTGCGCGACCTGCAGGCCGGGCAGAAGGTGCTGATCAACGGCGCGTCCGGCGGGGTCGGCCTGCTGGCGGTGCAGATCGCCAAGGCCCGCAAGGCGATCGTGACCGGCGTGTGCAGCACGCGCAACGTCGAGCAGGTGCGCGCGGTCGGTGCCGACCACGTCATCGACTACCGGAACGAGGACTTCACCCGTGGTGGTGAGCGCTACGACCTGATCTTCGACCTGGTGGGCAACCGGTCGATGAGCTCGTTGCGCGGCTCGCTCACCCCGGACGGGACGCTGGTGCTGTCCGGGGGCGGCAGCTTCAACGGCGGCGCGCTCTTCGGGCCGTACCGGCTGATCATCCAGGGCAAGGTGCTCGGACCGTTCGCACGGCAGCGGCTCGTCGTGCTGGAAGCCAAGCCCAGCAAGGAGAACCTGGCCGCACTGCGGGAGCTCGCCGAGTCGGGACGGCTGGTGCCGGTGATCGAGCGGACGTACCCGCTGACCGACGCGCCCGAGGCGATCCGGCACGTGGAGGGGGAGCACGCCCGCGCGAAGGTCGTGGTGACGGCCTGACCTGACCCGTGCTCGGCGGAAATTCCGTGGCGCAGAAGGCCCCGAGGCGACGACGATCCGCCCCATGGTCGAAGTTCGCGTCAGCGGTGGCACGGTCAGAGGCACCTCCGAATCGGGCGTGGCGGTCTTCCGGGGCATCCCGTTCGCCGCGCCCCCGGTCGGCGCCCTGCGGTTCGCCGCACCGCGACCGGCCCCGGCGTGGGACGGCGTGCGGGAGGCGACCGCGTTCGGCCCGCCGCCTCCGCAACCGCAGGCCTTCGGCATGAACCAGGTGGGCGTGGCGGGCGACGACTGGCTGACCGTCAACGTCTGGTCGCCGGACCTCGCCGCGAACCTGCCGGTCATGGTGTGGATCCAGGGCGGCGCCTACGTCTTCGGCACGTCCGGCCTGCCCGAGTACGACGGCCTGCGCCTCGCCCGGGACGGCGTGGTGCTGGTGACGTTCAACTACCGCGTGGGCATCGAGGGGTTCGCGCACGTCGAGGGCTCGCCGCCGAACCGCGGTCTGCTCGACCAGGTCGCCGCCCTGGAGTGGGTGCGCGACAACATCGGCGCGTTCGGCGGCGATCCCGGCCGCGTCACGATCTTCGGCCAGTCCGCGGGCGGCGGCTCGGTCGCCGCGCTGCTCGCGATGCCGCGAGCCGCCGGGCTCTTCCACCGGGCGGTCGCGAGCAGCGTGCCCGGCCCGTTCTTCACGCCGGAGCTGGCCGCGGACGTCGCGTACGCCTGTGCCGCCGAGCTGGGCGTGAAACCGAGCGAACTGTCCACAGTGGACCCGGCACTGCTGCCGGCCGCGGCCGACGAGATCATGGCCAAGATCGGGCAGTTCACCGGGAGGTGGGGCCGGGCCGCGCACAAGCAGATCCCGTTCGCGCCGGTCGTCGACGGGGACGTCCTGCCGGTCACGCCGTGGGAGGCGGTGGCCGCGGGCGCGGCGCGGCACGTCGGCCTGGTCGCCGGCCACACGCGGCACGAGCAGCGCCTGCTCACCATGATCGACGGGATGCTCGGCCAGGTGACGGACGAGCAGGCGGCGACCGCGCTGGAGGTCTTCGCGCCCAGCGCGGGGGACTACCGGAGGAGCTTCCCGGACGCGGGCCCGGACGAGCTGTACGACCTGGTCTGCTCGGACTGGGTGTTCCGGATGCCGTCGCTGCGGCTGGCGGAGGCGCAGGCCGCGGCGGGCGGCAGGGCGCACGTGTACGAGCTGGCCTGGCCGGCGCCCGGTCTGGGCGGTGCACTGGGCGCGTGCCACGGCCTGGACGTGCCGCTGGTGTTCGGGAACCTGGACCGCGGCCGGCCGGCGATGTTGCTCGGCGAGGTGACGCCCGAGGCGATGGAGCTGTCGGACCGCATGCGCGGCGCGTGGACGGCGTTCGCGGCCAACGGAGATCCGGGCTGGCCCGCCTACGCCGCGGACCGTCTGACGCGCGTCTTCGACGTCGTGGACCAGGTGGTCCCGTACCCGGAGGAGAAGTCCAGGCTGATCTGGCAGGACCACGACTTCCGCCCGCTCGACCTGGCGGGGTGAGGCGGGAATACCTCTCACCGGTCGGCGTTGTACGCGCCGGAAGGGAGGTTCGATGAGCGAGAACCGCTGGGTGGCCGCGACCCGCCTGTTCGACACGGTCCGCGCGGAGACGGTCGCCGACAAGTGGGAACGCGCACAGCTGCTGTTCGAGACGAGGGACTACGCCAAGGCGGCGCTGCTGCTCGCCGAGGTCGTCGAGGAAGTGCCGTTCCAGACGGACCTCTGCCTGCTGCTGGCGCGCGCCTACTACCACTCGGCGCAGCTGGGCAAGGCCGAGGCGCAGCTCCGCGTGATCGTGGACCGCGACCCGGTCGAGCACTACGCCCACCTGCTGCTCGGGCGCACGCTGGAACGGCAGGGGCGGCCGGAGGAGGCCGCGCCGTGGCTGCGGCTGGCCGCCGCGTTCGGCGGCGAGCTAACTGACGTCTAGCTTCGCGAACGCCCGCAGCAGACCCGGCGCCACCCGGCTCGCCAGCCGTGCCGCCTTCGCCTCCGCCGTCACCGGAACCACCGGCCGGTTGCGGCGAACCGCGCGCACGATCTCGGCGGCCACCCCCTCCGGCCCGAACCCGCGCCGCGCGTAGAGCCGCGTCGCGCGGGCCTGCTTGCGGCTCTGCTCCTCGGCGCTGACGCCGGAGAACGTCGTGGTGGCCGTGATGTTCGTGTTGACCAGCCCCGGACAGATCGCGCTGACCCCGATGGCGTGCGGCGCGAGCTCGGCCCGCAGGCAGTCCGACAGCATGAACACCGCGGCCTTGCTGGTCGCGTACGCGGAGAGGATCTTCGACGGCAGGTAGGCCGCCGCCGAGGACAGGTTCACGATGTGACCGCCCTCTCCGCGTTCGACCATCAGCTCACCGAACGCGCGGCAGCCGTGCACGACACCCCACAGGTTGACGTCCAGCACCCGTTGCCACTGCTGCGTCGAGGTCGACAGGAACGACCCGGAGTGGCCGATGCCCGCGTTGTTGACCACGACATCGGGCACCCCGTGCTCGTCGGCGACCTGCCGCGCCCACGCGCGCACGGCCGCTTCGTCGCGGACGTCGACCTCGTAGGCGTGGCCGTCGACCAGTTCCGCGGTCTCCTTCGCGGCCGCGAGGTCCACATCGGACACCACAACTCGGGCACCCGCCTCGGCGAACGCCACCGCGGTCGCCCGGCCGATACCGCTGCCGCCACCGGTGATCACGACGAGCTCGCGCGGGGGAGTGGCGTCCCCGACGAACTCGCTGATCATGCGGGCGAGCTGCCGCGGGTGGCTCAGCGGCGCCCAGTGCCCGGCCGCGATCCTGCGCCGCCGCAACGACGGCACCCAGCGTTCGAGGTCGAGCGGTTCGGTGCGGATGTAGCGGTCGCGGGTCGGCTGGATCACCTGCACCGGCATGGGGGCGAGGCGGTGCCGCGGCGAGCGCATGACCTGGCGGATGTTGACCCGGTACAACGAGATCCCGCGCACCGCGTCCCTGGTGATCGTCCTCGCGGGCCTGACGTCCACGCCCTCCAGGCGCTTCAGCACGGCACCCCAGCGCGGGCCGAGGTACAGGCGCCAGAACAGCGGCGCCAAGACCGGCAGGTGGAACGCGCCGATGTACCAGGACTGCAGGAACTGCCGGACGTGCGCGACCGACAACCGCTTGCGCGACCAGTGACCCATGTGATCCAGACACGGCCCGGAGATCGAGGTGAACGTCGCGATCCGCGCGCCGGGCGTGGTCACGGCCTCCCACGACTGGATCGAGCCCCAGTCGTGGCCGACGAGGTGCACCGGCTCGTCCGGGCTGACCGCGTCGATCACCGCGAACAGGTCGGCCGCCAGGTGCTCCAGCCGATAACCGTCCTCAGTGGACGGTGGCGTCGACTCGCCCGCGCCGCGCACGTCGTAGGTGACGACCCGGAAGTCCTCTTCGAGGATCGCCGCCACGCGGTCCCACACGACGTGCGTGTCGGGGTATCCGTGCACCAGCACCACGGTCGGTCCACTCGTGCCGCGCACCTGCACGGCGAGGTCGACTTCTCCGGAACGCACCTTCACAGCTCCTCCACGACGAGTCGGTCACCGTTCGGCCGGTCCACGCAGATCCGCACCCCGCCGACCTCGCACGTGCCGCAGAACCCCTGCCGGCACGAGTAGGCGACCGACGGCCGGAAGTCCCTGATCACGTCGAGCGCCGACCGGTCGGCCGGCACGTCGAGGGATACCCCGCTGCGGCGCAGTTCGACCGTGAACGGCCGCCCGCCCACGATCGGCGGCGGCCCGAACCGCTCGAAGTGCAGCCAGCGCGCGGAGAACTCGGTGCGGACCTGGTCGAGCATCGGCGCCGGACCGCAGCAGTAGACCGCGCCCGCGGGCTGCGCGTCGGCGAGCAGCGGGCCGCCGCGGCCGATCCTGATGTCGACCCGGCCGATCGGCAGTTCGTCCAGGAACGGCATGGCCTTCGTCGACCGGCCGCAGTAGACGAGCCGCCAGTCGAGGCCGGCCTTCGCGGCCGCGTGGACCATCGGCAGGATCGGCGTGATGCCGATGCCGCCTGCCACGAACAGCACCGGTCCGATGCCGGCGAACGGGAACGCGTTGCGCGGTCCTCGCACCTGGATTCGGTCGCCGATGTTCAGGGCCTGTACCTCGCGTGATCCGGCGCCGACTCTGCGGACCGCGATGCGGTAGGTGGGGTCGGCCGGGTCGCCGCACAGCGAGTACTGGCGCCGCAGGCCGCTCGGGAGGTGGAGGTCGAGGTGGCAGCCGGGTTGCCAGGGCGGGAGCGATGGGCCGCCCAGCCGGAGGCTTACCACGTCGTCGGCGACCTCGGTGCGTTCGGTGACGTTGAGCCACAAGGCGTCGCGGGCGGGGCCGGGCTGGGCGCGGCCGCCGAAGCGGGTGACGGCGGCGTCGTAGAGGTGGCCGAACCGGGTCAGGGTGCGCAGCATCGGACCGCCTCCGCCCCGGGCTGGGCCGTCAGGTCCGGTCGGGCTGCGGGGTAGCGGACTGCTGGTCCGGTTGGGGCTGTGGTGTCGGGTTGGGGCGCGCGGTAGCGGACCGCTGGTCCAGGTCGGGCCGTGCGGTACCGGACCGCCGGTCCGGGTAGAGCTGTGGGGTCGGATTGGGTCGTGCGGTACCGGACCGCTGGTCCGGGTAGAGCTGTGGGGCCGGGTCGGGTCGTGCGGTAGCGGACCGCCGGTCCGGGTAGGGCTGTTGGGTCGGATTGGGTCGTGCGGTAGCGGACCGCTGGTCCGGGTGCGGCTGTGAGGTCGGATTGGGCTGCTTGGTAGCGGACTGCCGGTCCGGATAGGGCTGCCGGGTCAGGTTGAGCTGTGCGGTAGCGGACCGCCGGTCCGGGTAGAGCTGTCGGGTCGGGTCGGGCCTCGCGGTGCCGGACCGCCGGTCCGGACAGGATCGCCAGCCCGCACCGAGCCGCACGGCATCGAACCGCCGCTCCTCCACGCCACATCAGTGCGCCTCCCGAGCCGCGGGCGACGACGCCAGATAAGCGACAGCCTGCGCCGTCGACCCCTCCTGCCCAGGGTGGTAATCCGGGTGGAAGTACCGCAGAAACGCCAGAAAGATCTCCGACAGCTGAGGCAGCAACCCCCGCCGCCCGGCCCGCATCGCCTCACGCCACGTGAGCCGCACCCGAGCGGTCCGGTCCGCCCGCAGCAGGAACCGCGCACCCCGCACCCACAGCCAGAACATCACCGGCGCGACCAGCAGCATCGTCCGCGCCCGCCGCACGTACCGGCGGTCGAGGTGGCGCATCAGGTCGTAGGCGACGCTGTGGTGCTCGACCTCCTCGGCCGCGTGCCAGCGCAGCAGGTCGAGCATCACCGGGTGGATGCCGGCGCGGTCGAGCGCCTGGGCGTTCAGCATCCAGTCGCCCAGGTACGCCGTGAAGTGCTCGATGGCCGCCACGATCGCGACCCGCTCGATCAGCTGCTCGCGCGCCTGCTCGTCGGTCAGTCCCGGCCTAGGGCCGAGGATGCGCCGGAACACGTGCTCCATCTGCCGGGTGAACGGCCGCGGGTCCAGTCCGCCCGCGAGCAGGTGGTCGAGCACCTCGCTGTGCGCCTCGGCGTGCATCGCCTCCTGCCCGATGAAGCCGAGCACGTCCTCGCGCAGCGTGTCGTCGGTGATCAGCGGCACGGCCTGCTGGAACGTCCGCGCGAACCACCGCTCGCCCTCGGGCAGCAGCAGGTGCAGGACGTTCATGACGTGCGTCGCCACGGGTTCGCCGGGGATCCAGTGCATCGGCAGGGTCGACCAGTCGAAGCGCACGTCACGGGGCTGCAGAACGAGGTTGTCCGGCTCCATCGCCTACCTCCGGCAATTACTACGCGGCCGTAGCTTTGTGAAAGCTACGCCACCGTAGCAATATGGGAGGGTGAGCACAACGCGCCGGAAGTACGCCCGCCGCCTGCCGCCCGAGCAGCGCCGCGAGCAGCTGCTGGACGCGGCTCTCAGCCTGATTCCGGCAGGGTTCGACACCGTGACGATGGAATCCGTCGCCAAACAGGCCCAGGTGACGAAACCTGTCCTCTACGACCTCTTCGCCAACCGGGCTGAGCTGATCGGTGCCCTGCTGGAACGCGAGGCCGCCAGGGCGACCGAGCAGGTCGTCGCGGCCTTGCCGACCGACTTCGCCACGCGCTCGCCGGACGACGCCTTCGCCGACGCCGTCCGGGTCTTCGTGCACGCCGTCGTCGAGGCGCCCGACCGCTGGCGCCTGGTGCTGCTGCCGCCCGAGGGCACGCCGCGTGAGTTCCGCGCCCAGGTCGAACTGGTGCGCGCGGGGGTCCTCGCCCAGATCGAGGACCTGGCCGCGCTGGGGCTGAAGGAGCTGGGCGGGCTGGACGACCTCGACTCGGGCCTGCTGGGGCACGCGATGCTCGCGCTGGCCGAGATGTCGGGACGGCTGGTGCTGACCGACCCGGAGAAGTTCACGCCCGACCGGCTGGTGGCCTTCGTGACGCGGATCGCGCACGGCCTGCGCTGAGCACTACCGCCTGGTTCGGACGTGCGTGAGCAACGCGAGCCCGGTCGGGTCGTGGCCGATCGAGACGTCGCAGCCCGGCAGCAGCGCACGCACGGCGGCCTCGTCGCGCTCGATCAGCGACCACTCCATCAGGAACTCGAGCGGCCACCGGAACGGGTTGCCCACCCCGATGCAGGAGAAGCAGAACGTGCCGCCCGGACGGCACAGCCTGGTCAGCACGGCCTCGGTCAGGCGGACGGCGGCGCGGTCGTTGAGGTAGTCGTACAGGCCGCCGGCGAGCACCAGGTCGAACGGGCCGAGCTCGGCCAGGGCACCTAGTGCGCGGAAGACGTTGCCGGGCACCGCGGTGGTGAAGTCGTTGAGCAGGCCGAGCCGCTTCCGCGTCAGCTCCAGCGCGTCCGGGTCGACGTCGGTGAGCACGAAGCGGTCGCCGGGGCGGACCACGCCCGGCGGGATGTGCCGCAGGTCGGGCGCGGCGCCGGAGGCGATCAGCAGCACCGACCGCGGGCCGTTGCGCGGCGCGGTCAGCGTGTCGCTGATCAGCCGGGCCTGGTGCAGCACGCGGTTGCGCAGCTGCTGGGTGATCGCCGAGCTCTGCAGGCTCGCCTCGACGTGCCACCCGAGGGTGCCCGGCGTGGCGCCGTTGGCCTGCGCCATCACGTGCTCGACCAACCGGAAGTCGCTCGGGTAGCCGCGCGCCCATTCCTGTTCGCTGCGCATGAACGGGGTCCGCGCGCACGCCGACCGTGCCGGTTGGACGATCGCGGCGATGTCCTCGTCCGGCACACCCGCGAGCACGCCGGCGCCGATCTGCGTGCCGAGCGTGCGGAAGCGTCCTCCCACCAGCATGTGCGTCGCGGGATCGGCGAGGTTGAACTCCTTCTCACTGCGCAGGAAGCCGTCGACGGCGTCGCTGAGCCGGTGCAGGGCGTCCATGCTTTGCGGGAGCACTGTCATCGAACACTTCCTCGCTGCGGCAACGATTCCCGAGCCTGTCAGTCGGCGCCGCCGCCCGACAGAGGCTTTCGGGTAATACGGAGCCGACCCCGTCCGCAGTTCAGCGACCGGCCGCCATGATCGCGTCCGCGATCGCCTGATGCCCCGCCGGAGTGGGGTGCACGTCGGACTGGTCGCAGAAGTACGTCAGTGTGCAGACCTCGGCCACCGAGGCTGGGATCTGGCCGTACTTCGGGTGTTCGGTCAGGTCCGTCAGCGCCCCGTAGCCGCCGGTCGTCTTGGTGATGTCGGCGAACTTGGCGCCGAACTTCGCGTACTCGGCGGCCATCTCGCCGTTGAAGTCCTCGTACAGCGACACCGACGAACGCGCGAGCTCCTCGCCGTTCGGGAACGCCGGGTTCACCCACGCGCCCAGGAACACGTCCGGGTAGGTCAGGCCGATGATCTTCACGTCCGGCGCGGCCTCGCGGATGCGGGTGAGCACGGTGGAGATGTTGGTCTTGGTGTCGGTGAGGGCGCCCTTCGCGCACTCGAGCGGGTTCTCCGCCACCGCGCACGGTTCCACCAGGTCGTTGCCGCCGATCACCAGCGTGACCAGACCGACCCTGCCGGTGCGCAGCTCGTCGACGGTCGCGTCGATCTGGCTGCGGCCCTCCGCCTCCGGGCCGCAGGCGGGCTCGGTCAGGAGCTCGGCGGAGGTGACGCCGTTGCAGGCGAGGTTGACGAGGTTCAGGCCCTCGCGCTTGGCGATGATGTCGGCGAAGCTCTCGCCGTTGCCGACCGGCGAGAAACCGGTGGCGTAGGAGTCGCCGAGCGAGATGTAGATCTGCTGCCCGTCCTTGGGGTCACCGCCCGTCATCGGTGCGGCGGAAGTGACGTCCTGCGGTCTTGAGGTGCACGCGGCCAGCGCCGTCACCAACGCGATGACCAGGGCAAACCTCGGCACACCCGCTCCTATGCATCGGGAACTGATGTGCCGAGGGTACTGAACCGGTCGTGAGCCCACTGTGTTAGCCGAAGCTGCGCAACCGGAGGCTGTTGGTGACGACGAACACGGACGAGAACGCCATGGCCGCGCCCGCGATCATCGGGTTGAGCAGGCCGAGCGCGGCCAGCGGCAGGGCGGCGACGTTGTAGGCGAACGCCCAGAACAGGTTGCCCTTGATCGTCGCCAGCGTGCGGCGGGACAACCGGATCGCGTCCACGGCGGCCCGCAGGTCGCCGCGCACCAGCGTGAGGTCGCTCGCCTCGATCGCGACGTCCGTGCCGGTGCCCATGGCCAGACCGAGATCGGCCTGGGCGAGTGCGGCGGCGTCGTTCACGCCGTCGCCGACCATCGCGACGACACGGCCTTCGTCCTGCAGGCGCTTCACGACGTCGACCTTGTCCGCGGGCAGCACCTCGGCGATGACCTCGTCGATGCCGACCTCGGCGGCCACGGCCCGAGCCGCGGCCTCGTTGTCGCCGGTCAGCAGCACCGGGCGCAGGCCGAGTCCGCGCAGGCCCTCGATCGCCTCCTTCGAGGTGGGCTTCACGGTGTCGGCCACGACGAGCACGCCGCGGGCCTTGCCGTCCCACGCGACCAGCACCGCCGTGCGGCCCTGCCGTTCGGCGGCCTCCTTCGCCTCGGCGAGCGCCGGGTCGAGCCGGATGCTCCACTCGTCGAGCAGCTTCTGCCGTCCGACGAGCACCGCGTGCCCGTCGACGACACCCTGCACGCCGAGTCCCTCCACGTTCTGGAAGTCGTCGACGGCAGGCACCTCGCCCGCCGCCCGCACGACGGCCTTGGCGATCGGGTGCTCCGAGGCGTGCTCCAGCGCACCGGCGAGCCTGAGCACCTCGGCCTCGGTCTCGTCCTGCGCGGTGTGCACGCTCACCAGGCTCATCCGGCCCGCGGTCACGGTTCCGGTCTTGTCGAGCACGACCGTGTCGACGCGCCGGGTGGACTCCAGCACCTCCGGGCCCTTGATCAGGATGCCGAGTTGGGCGCCGCGGCCCGTGCCGACCAGCAGCGCGGTCGGCGTGGCCAGGCCCAGCGCGCACGGGCAAGCGATGATCAGCACCGCGACCGCCGCCGTGAACGCGGCACCCGCGCCGCCGCCCGTGCCGAGCCAGAAGCCCAGCGTGCCGACGGCGAGCGCGATCACGATCGGCACGAACACCGCGGAGATCCGGTCGGCCAGGCGTTGCACCTCGGCCTTGCCGTTCTGCGCGTCCTCGACCAGCTTCGCCATCTGCGCGAGCTGGGTGTCCGAACCGATCCGCGTGGCCCGCACGACGAGCCGGCCGCCCGCGTTGACCGTCGCGCCGACGACCGCGTCGCCCGGCCGCACCTCGACCGGCACGGACTCGCCGGTGAGCATGCTCGCGTCGACCGCCGAGCTGCCCTCCTCGACGACGCCGTCGGTGGCGATCTTCTCGCCGGGCCGCACGACGAACCGGTCGCCCTTGCGCAGCTCGCCGGTCGGGACGCGGACCTCGCGGCCGTCCCGCAGCACCGCCACGTCCTTGGCGCCCAGTTCGAGCAGTGCCTGCAACGCCGCTCCCGCGCGGCGCTTGGACCGCGCCTCGAAGTAGCGCCCGGCCAGGATGAACGTCGTGACGCCCGCCGCGACCTCGAGGTAGATGTTGCCGGTGCCTGCCATCCGCTCGATGGTGAACGTGAACCCGTGCGTCATGCCCGGTGTGCCGGCGGTGCCCAGGAACAGCGCGTAGAGCGACCACAGGAACGCCGCGCCGACGCCGAGCGAGATCAGCGTGTCCATCGTGGCGGCGCCGTGGCGCAGGTTCGTCCAAGCCGCCTTGTGGAACGGCCACGCGGCGTACGTGACGACGGGCCCGGCGAGGGCGAGCGACAGCCACTGCCAGTAGGTGAACTGCAGTGCTGGGATCATCGCGAGCGCGATCACCGGCACGGCCAGCGCGGTGGCCGTGATCAGCCGTTGCCGCAGGGTCTTCGCCGGGTCGTCGTCCTTCTCGGCGGCGGCTTGCGGCGCCTGCGGGAGCTCGGCGGTGTAGCCGGTGTCCTCGACGACCTTCACCAGGTCGGCCGGGGTGAGGTCGTCCGGGTAGCTGATCCTGGCCTTCTCGGTCGCGTAGTTGACCGACGCCTCGACGCCGTCCAGCCTGTTGAGCTTGCGCTCGATCCGCGCGGCACAGGAAGCGCACGTCATGCCGCCGATCGAGATCTCGACGGTGGTCTCAGTGGCCATGACCGCCCTCCTCGCGGGTCGTGAGCGTGAACTCGGCCGTGCGGACCTCGTTCTCGTGCTGGAAGTCCAGGAACAGCCGGTAGGTACCGGCCGTCGGCACCTCCACCGCGAACTTCACCTCGTCGCTCTGCTCGGGGTGCACGTGCAGGTACGCGAGGTCGGCCGACCTCAGCGCGACCAGGTGCCCCTTGGCGCCCAGGTAGTTCTGCAGGTCGGTCACCGGCCTGCCGTTCCTGGTGACGCCGATGGTCACGGTGGACGCGGCACCGGCGTCGAGGTCGCCGTTGAGGGTTACCTCGTAGCCGTCGACGGTGAACGTGCGGCTGGCGGCGTAGTTGTGCGGCCGGTAGTCGCCCGCGACCTGGAGGTCGGCGCCGAGCGTGGTCTTCTGGCCGTCCGCCGGCTTGAAGTCGGCGAACACGCGGTAGCTGCCCGCTTCGGTCAGCTTGAGCGGCACCGACCACATGCCGTCCGGCGTCATCTCCGGGTGCACGTGCCGGAAGCCCGACCCGTCGCGGCGGACGACGATCAGGTGCAGCCGCTTCTCGTGCTCGACGTCGAACTTCGTGACGGGCTTGCCGTCCGGGCCGCTGATGTGGAAGCCGAGCGACTCGTTCTCGTGCAGCCGCAACGTGTAGCCCTTGTCCGAAACGGACAGTCCAGGTGGGACCTCCGCCGGCTCGGCGTTGTGCTCGTTGTGCGCCATGGGTGTCTCCGGCTTGGCGACCGGACCGGCCGCCGCGCCCGCGGCCCAGGTGCCCCCGAAGATCACGGCCAGCGCCGCGCCGTAGAGCGCGACCTTGTACCCGGTCCTCATCGTTCGGCCAGCTCGTAGCCGGCCTCGGCGACCGCGGCCCGCACGTCGCCGAGCGCGACCGGCGCGGTGCTGGTGATCGTGAGCCGGCCGGTCGGCAGGTCGACGGCCACGTCGCTGACGCCGCTGATCCGGCCGACCTCCTCGGTCACCGAGCTGACGCAGTGGCCGCAGGTCATGCCGTTGACGGTGTAGCTGGACTCGCTCATGGTTCTCGTACTCCTCACGGGTCAGGAACGGACCAGGCGGGCGATGGCGTCGCCGGCTTCCGCGATCTTCGCGTCGGCCGCGGTGCCGCCCTCGCTGATGGCCTGGCTCACGCAGTGCCTGAGGTGCTCGTCGAGCAACCCCAGTGAGACCGCCTGCAACGCCCGTGTGGCAGCGGAGATCTGGGTGAGCACGTCGATGCAGTACTCGTCGTTCTCGATCATCCGCTGCAGACCGCGGACCTGCCCCTCGATCCGGCGGAGGCGGCGCAGGTGGGCGTCCTTGTTCCCGGCGTAGCCGTGCATGTCTCGCTCCTTCTCCGGCCACCGCGCGGCCGGCTGGTCACGCCGGGGGAGCGGTGGGCTCGCCTCATTTATACCCTAGGGGGGTATGGGTATGTCAAAGGTTGGCCGTGCGGCGGGCGCGTGAGCTGGCTATCTTCCGCAGGTGACCGATCGGCAGAAACTCGCGCACGCCACCGTCCGACCGGCGGTGATCGTCGGAGCGCTCGGCGTCGTGTTCGGCGACATCGGCACGAGCCCGATCTACACGATCCAGACGGTCTTCAACCCCGCCGACCCGCATCCGGTCCCGGTGAGCGTCGACAACGTCTACGGCGTGGTGTCGCTGATCTTCTGGTCGGTCATGATCATCGTGACCGTCACGTACGTGCTGCTGGCCATGCGCGTCGACAACGACGGCGAGGGCGGCATCATGGCCCTCATCACGCTGCTGCGGCGGTGGAAGTCCAAGCAGGGCCGCAAAGCCGCGGCCACGCTCGCGGCACTGGGCATCTTCGGCGCGGCCCTGTTCTTCGGCGACAGCATGATCACCCCGGCGATCTCGGTGCTGTCCGCGGTGGAGGGTCTGAAGGTCGTCGAGCCGGAGCTGGAACGGTTCGTCGTACCGATCACCGCGGTGATCATCGTGGGGCTCTTCCTGGTGCAGCGCAGGGGAAGCGCGGTCGTCGGCCGGTTCTTCGGGCCGGTGATGATCCTCTGGTTCGTCGCCATCGGCGCGGCCGGGATCACGGGGATCGTCCGCCATCCGGAGATCCTCAAGGCGCTGTCGCCGACGTACGCGATCGGGTTCCTGTTCGGGCACTTCGGCATCGCGTTCTTCGCGCTGGCGGCGGTCGTGCTGGCGGTGACCGGTGCCGAGGCCCTCTACGCGGACATGGGGCACTTCGGCCGGCCCGCGATCGCGCGCGGGTGGTTGTTCCTGGTGCTGCCGGCGTGCGTGCTCAGCTACCTGGGGCAGGGCGCGCTGGTGCTCGCCGACGAGTCGAACGTCAGCGGGCCGTTCTTCCTGCTCGTGCCCGAGTGGGGGCGCTGGCCGCTGGTGGTGCTCGCGACGGCGGCGACGGTCATCGCCTCGCAGGCCGTGATCACCGGCGCGTACTCGGTGGCCTCACAGGCCGCGCAGCTCGGGTACCTGCCGCGGTTGCGCATCGCGCACACCTCGGAGTCGACGATGGGGCAGATCTACGTGCCGTGGATCAACTGGCTGCTGATGGTGTCGGTGCTGACGCTGGTGTTCGCGTTCCGCAGCTCGGCGGCGCTGGCGTTCGCGTTCGGCATGGCGGTCACCGGCACGATCACCATCACCACGACGCTGTTCCTGTTCATCTCGCGGCTGAAGTTCAAGGCGCCGGCCTGGGCGATCGCGCTCGGGTGCGTGGTGCTGCTGGGCGTCGACCTGCTGTTCCTCGCGGCCAACCTGACCAAGCTGCTGCACGGCGCGTGGCTGCCGCTGCTGATCGGGCTCACCGCGTTCACGGTCATGACGACGTGGCAGCGCGGACGGGCGGTCGTCACCGGGAACCGCAACCGGGCCGAGGGATCATTGCGGGCGTTCGTCGAGGAACTGCACGAGCTGTCACCGATCCGAGTGCCGGGCACGGCGGTGTTCCTCAACCGCGGCAAGGAAAGCGCGCCGCTCGCCCTGCGGGCCAACGTCGAGCACAACCAGGTGCTGCACGAGCGCGTGGTGGTCGTGTCGATCGAGACCGAACCCGTGCCGCGCGTGCCGCTGGACCGCCGCATCGAGGTCGACGAGCTCGGCTACGGCGACGACGGGATCATCCACGTGAGCGCGCGCTTCGGGTACATGGAGACGCCGGACGTGCCCGCCGCGCTGGCGTTGCTGGACGCCTCGCAGACCGAGGGCGAGCTGGACCTCGACCAGGCGCGGTACTTCCTGTCGAAGATCGAGCTGCGGCGCGGCCAGGCACCGACGATGGCGGCCTGGCGCAAACGGCTGTTCGTCGCCACCTCCCACATCACCGCGGACGCCGCCGAGCACTTCGGATTGCCCCGAGAGCGAACAGTGATCATGGGTGCGCACATCGATGTTTAGCTGATGGCATGACGCCCTACCTGAACCTGGAACCGTCGACGGAGCGTCCCGCCGTCGTGCTGGTCGCGGGCCTCCCGGCACGGGCAAGAGCACGCTCGCGGAGGCGCTGGCCGGCCACCTCCGCCGGCCGATCTTCTCGATGGACTGGACGCTGGGCTCGCTGGTGCTGGCCAGGGTGCTGACCGACGACAACGTGGACGAGGTGGTGGACCTGCAGCTCACCGCCTCTGTGGCGCGGCACGTCCAGCTGGGCGTCGACGTGGTCCTCGACGAGACCGGGCACACCCGCGCGGGCCGCGCCCGGTGGCGAGAGCTCGTCGAGCGGCTCGGCGGGGTGTTCGTCGGCGTCGAGTGCGTCTGCTCGGACGAACGCCTGCACCGCGAGCGCGTCGAGGGCCGGTCGCGGGGCATTCCCGGCTGGCACTCGACGGTGTCGTGGGAGCACGTGCAGCGCATGCGCGGGCTGTGGGAGCCGTGGGACGAGGACCACCTGGTGCTCGACACGGCCGCGGAGACCCCGGACAGCTCGCTGAAGCGGGTGCTGGACGCGCTAGGCGTCGAGGTCCGGTAGCGGCCGGCGGCAGATCTCGCGGGCCTCGTCCGCCGGCACCCCGAACATGCGCAGCAGGTCCTCGGCGATCTGGTCGGTCGCCGCCGCGTCGTCGCGCTCGGGTTCGGCGTGCAGCAGCTGGCCGAGCGCCAGGACGGCGCCCGCGGCGATCACCAGCGCCAGTTCGGGGTCCGCGACCGTGAAGCGGCCGGCCGCGAGTGCCGCGTCGATGTCGCGGCGGGCCCGGTGGGCGAGGCCCTTGCCCGACCTGGTGAACTCGAAACCGTTGTGCAGCAGCACTTTGCTGAGCTCCGGCAGGCACCGGTGCAGCCGTCCGGTGAGCCGGAAGCTCTGCGCGAACACGTGCGCGGGGTCGTCGATGTCGCCGGTGAGGCCGTCGAGCACCTGGCCGAACGTGTCCAGCGCGTCCTCCAGTGCCGCGTGGAACAGGTCTTCCTTGCTCTCGAAGTGGTTGTAGAACGAGCCCATCCCGACGTCGGCGCTCTGCGTGATCTCCAGGATCGGGGCGTTGAGCCTGCCGCTCGCGATGAACTCCTGCGCCGCGCGGACCAGCGCGGCACGGGTGCGGGCCTTGCGGCGCTCCAGGCGGTTCTCGGTCACCCGGACAGTCTAGTCGAACGTCACAACTGACGGAATCCTCAGAAACTCTTGACTGATGACGTGTTCGTAACTGAGGATTTCGTCAGTAACCGCTTCGTCGTGACCTGGAGACCGCAGTGACCGTCACCCTCGCCGTCCTCGTCGCCCTGATCTTCGCCGGTCTTGGCACGATGAAGGTCCTCGCTCTGCCCAGGGCACGTGAGCTGGCCGCCCACTCCGGCTTCTCCGTCACCGCCTACCGCGGCATCGGCGCTCTCGAACTCGCCGGTGCCGCCGGCGTCCTGCTCGGCCTCGCCGTCCCGTTGCTGGGCGGCCTCGCCGGCGCGGGCCTGCTCCTGCTGCTCGTCGGCGCGGTGATCACGCACGTGCGCAACGAAGACACCCTTCCGCAGCTCGCGCCGGCCGTCGTGTGCGCGCTGCTCGTCATCGGATATCTGGTGGTGCTGCTGTGAACCGCATCGACACGCATCAACACGTCGTCCCGCCTCGTTACGCGCAATGGTTGCGCGACAAGGGAATCGAGCCCGGCGGCGTTGCCGTCCCGGACTGGTCGGAGAACATCGCGCTGAAGTTCATGGACGGCCACGGGATCCAGACCGGGATCCTGTCGCTGTCCACCCCCGGCGTGCACTTCGGCGACGACCGGGAGGCCCGCAGGTGGGCCCGCGAGATCAACGAGCTGTGCGCGGACCTGCAGGACCGGCGTCCCGACCGGTTCGGCACCTTCGCCACGCTTCCGCTGCCCGACGTGGACGGCGCGATCGAGGAGGCCGCCTACGCGCTGGACGTGCTCAAGGCCGACGGCATCGTCCTGATCGCCAACTACGAGGGGCGCTACCTGGGCGACGAGACCTTCCGGCCGTTGCTGGAGTTCCTGCACGAGCGCGCCGCCGTGGTGTTCGTGCACCCCGGCGAGCTGCCGACCCCGCCGGTGCCCGGCATCCCGTCGTTCACCGCGGACTTCCTGCTGGACACCACCCGCACGGCGATCAGTCTCATCCTGTCCGGCGCGATGGAGCGGTACGCGGGCATCCGGTTCATCCTGGGGCACGCCGGCGGGTTCGTGCCGTACATCGCCTACCGCATCATGCTCACGATGGCGAAGGAAGGGCTGGCCCCGAGCCTCGACGTGCTGAAGAGGTTCTACTACGACGTCGCGATCTCGGCGACGCCCGCCGCGCTGCCGAGCCTGCTGGAGATCGCCGATCCCGGCCACGTCACCTACGGCAGCGACTTCCCGTTCGCGCCGCCGATCGCGGTCGAGCTGATCAACGCCCAGTACGACAAGTACCCCCTCGACCCGGCGCTGCGGGCCGCGATCGACCGGGGCAACTCCGAGGCGTTGTTCCCGCGCCTGAAGGGAATGCGGTGACACCGCGGCAGCACCGATCGGGGCGCACTCCTGGTGCGCCCCGATCGGTGCACGGCCTGGCGGTCAACAGGGGAGACCGCAGGCCCCGGCCCTTCCACGTCGCAGGGGTGGCGTTGAAGGGTGGTGCCAACGCGAATTAATCTCGCGTAACTGAACTAACCAGTGAGGACCGAGCAGGGGATAGGGCCCCATCACCAAACGGCGACGGCTGTGTTGTGGCCGCCGCACAACCGGGCTCGTGGAGGTGCAGTGCCGGGTATGTCCGCAATGGTGCGGCAGGTGCTCGAAGCCGTCGCGGCCGACGAGAAGGTGGTCGAACGGGTCGTCGACGCCGCCCGCGGCCAGTCGCCGGAGGTCGCGCGGCTGCCGGCGGAGGAGAACCGGCGGCACATCGCGTTCCTGCTCGCGGAGGGGATCGCGCACCTGGAACGCGGCGGGTCGCCCGACGACGGCGACTTCTCGGCGGCGCTGGCGCTGGGGGCCGACCGCGCGGCGCAGGGCGTGTCGATGGCCGGGCTGTTGCGGGGCGTGCACGCCGGACGGACCGAGCTGATCCGGGCGAGCGTCGAGCTCGCGCGGTCGCTGGCGGTCGACGACGGCGCGATCCTGGACTTCATGATCGACCTCGACCACTACGTCGGCGCGGTCGAGCGCAACATCGTCAGCGGGTACCACACGGCCGAGCTGCAGCTGTCCCGCACGGCTCGTGAGCTGAACACCCAGGTGCTGCGCCGGTTGCTGGTCTCCGGCGAGTTCCCGGACGCCTCCGAGCTCGCCCGTGCCGGGCTGCGACCGGACGGGCGCTACCACTGCGTGGTGTCGGCGGTGACCGACCCGAGCCACGCGCGGACGCTGGAACAGCGGCTGCACCCGTTCGGCGGCGTGTACGGGCTCGTCGAGGGACGACTCACCGGGCTCACGCACCTGCCACCGGCCTGGTCGGACGATCTGCTGGTGGTGTCGCCCGCGACCGGCCTGAAGTCGTTGCGGGACATGTACTCCATGTGCGCGCAGGCCCTGGCCGCCGCCGGCGGTTCGCCGGGCGTGCGGAACCTGGTCGACCTCGCCGGTGAGACCGCTCTCGCCGCGTTCCCCGGGCTGGCCGGCACCCTGGCGGACGAGCTGCTGGGACAGCTCGACCCGAAGAGCACCTTCCACCACGAGATGGTGGCGACGGCGTTGTGCTACCTGGACAACGGCGGCCGGCTCAGTGCGACGGCCTCGGCGCTGCACATCCACGCGAACACCGTGCGGTACCGGCTGGACCGGCTCGTTGAGCTCACGTCCGCCGACCTGGGCGAGAACCCGGACGCGGGGCGGTCCCACGTGTTGACGACGCTGCACACCTGGTGGGCGCTGCGGTCGTGGCTCGACCGCAGCGCCCGCTGACTCACAGGCGGTAGAAGTTCGAGTAGTGGTCCGGCGAGAAGTAGACGTTGCCGTTGGTGTTGTCCAGGACGATCCGGTACGCGTCACGCGCGGCGCCGCGGGCCCGCGGGTAGACGTCGAACTCCTGGTAGGTGTGGCCGGCCGGCAGCTGGCCCTCGCGGTTGAAGAACTGGCCGCCCGTGTAGTTGTACTTGCCGGTCGGCCACGCGTACCAGCCCTTGTCCGGGTAGCCCAGCGACTGCCACGTCGAGTTGGCGGAGCGCGCCGCGGAACACCGCGACTGCGTGCAGGAGCTGTAGACGCCGGCGCTGGCCGCGGGTGCGACGGCCGCGGTCAGGCCGAGCACGGACGCGACGATCGCGAGAGCGGCGAGCAGGCGATGTGTCCGATTCGGTTGCAGGGTTCGCACTTCAGACCTCCATCGGCAGGGAACCTGGATGTCGTGATCATTTCTGTTGATCACCACGGGCCGGTGAACGGAAGGCGACCAACCGCGCAACGCCGGCTGTGGCCTGTTCACGTTCGCACAGATGCCGTTGGTGTGAACGGTCTTGGTGCGACCACGGCCGATTCCACGTGCCGCAGACTCTGAACGCCTGAGTTGATCAACGCCGAACAGCCGATTGCGGACGCGGCCTCCGGCGATAAGTTTGCGCAATGGCAGCACGGAAGCACTTGTTGGTGCTGTTGACCCTGCTCACCGCCGGGTGCACGGCGGCGCAGGGCGGCACGCCCTCGCCGGCACCAGGAGGTTCTTCCCCTTCGTCGTCCGACAAGGTCATGTCCACGAAGGTGCGCGCCGTCATCGACGGCCGCACCGTCGAACTGGCCGACGGCACGAAGGCCCGCATCTCGCTGCTCGCCGAGCCGAGCTCCTGCGCTGCCGCCGCGGCGCTGGAGTTCGCGCAGAAGACGTTGGTGGACAAGGACGTCCAGGTCGGCAGCATCACCCCCGGTGAGGTGACGCTGCTGCTCTCGGACGGCACGGACTACGCGTTGCTGGCCGTCAAGAACGGGATCATGCGCACCACGGGCGTCGACGGCGGCCCGATGACGGAGGCGGAGTCCAAGGCCGCCAAGGCGAAACTCGGGCTGTGGGCGCAGGACTGCGCCGCGTCGACGTCCCCGACGACCCCGGTGCCTCCGCCACCCCCGCCGCCTCCGCCCGCCGCGACCGCCACGTCCACCCGTGCCGCCACCCCGCCACCGCCACCGGCGACAACGGCGCCGCCCTCGCCGCCGTGCGTCGTCCTCTACCGGGTCACCCGCGAGTGGCCCGGCGCGTTCCAGGCGGAGGTGACCGTGCGCAACGTCAGCGGCGCTCTGATCAACGGCTGGACGTTGCGCTGGCACTACTCCGACCGGCAGACGGTGGCGCAGATGTGGAACGGCTCGGTGTCCCAGTCCGGCGGGGACGTCAGCGTGACCAACGCGCCCTACAACGCGTTGATCGTGCCGAAGGGTTCGGTCTCGGTCGGCTTCAACGGGTCGGTGAACGGCAGGAACTCGGCGCCGACGTCGTTCTCGCTGAACGGCACGCCCTGCACGACCTCGTGATCGGCGCTGGTGCGGAGGTTTCCGGTGAGTGGAAACCTCCGGTCGACGGCGACCGGTGCCGGCCCTAGCGTTCGAACCCGTGACGACCAGTCAGCAAGAGATCAGCGACGAGATCGCGAAGATCCAGGCCGACTCACCGGAGGGTGCGCCGCTGCTGGACTTCCGGCCCTACCGCAGCAGCCTGCTGCGCCACCCGACCAAGGAGTTCCAGCTGGTCGACCCGGAGGGCGCCGAGCTGCTCGCCCCGGTGTTCGGCCACTCCGACGTCGCTCCCGTCGAGTCCGACCTGACCATCCAGCGCGGTGGCGAGCCCATCGGTGAACGCATGCGCGTGCACGGCCGGGTCGTGGACGGTGACGGACGGCCGGTGCGCCGCCAGCTCGTCGAGATCTGGCAGGCCAACGCCGCCGGCCGCTACTCGCACCAGGGCGACCAGCACCCCGCGCCGCTGGACCCGAACTTCACCGGCGTCGGGCGGTGCCTGACCGACGACGACGGCTGGTACTCGTTCACGACGATCAAGCCCGGCCCCTACCCGTGGCGCAACCACCACAACGCCTGGCGCCCCGCGCACATCCACTTCTCGTTGTTCGGCACCGACTTCACTCAAAGACTGATCACGCAGATGTACTTCCCCGGCGACCAGCTGCTCGCGCTGGACCCGATCGCCCAGTCGATCACCTCACCGGCGGCGCTGTCCCGGCTGATCGCGTCCTACGACCACGCGCAGTCCGAGCACGAGTGGCTGCTCGGCTACCGCTGGGACATCGTGTTGACCGGCAGCCACGCGACCTACCTGGAGCCGTCCGATGACTGAGCCCGTTCTCGGGGCCACGCCCGGCCAGACCGTGGGACCGTTCTTCCACCACGCGCTGGCCTATCCCGGCGACGCCGAGCTGGTGCCGTTCGGGTCGGCCGGATCCGTGGTCCTGCACGGATACGTGTACGACGGGGCCGGCGATCCGGTGCCGGACGCGATGATCGAGATCCGGCAGGCCGACGCCTCCGGTGCGGTGCCCGCGGTCGGCGGATCGTTGCGGCGGCGCGGCGCCGAGTTCACCGGGTGGGGCCGGTGCTGCACCGACACGGCCGGACGCTACTGGTTCAGCACGGTCGAGCCAGGCCTGCCGTTCTTCGCCGTCACGGTCTTCGCCCGCGGCCTGCTCGACCGGTTGTTCACCCGGATCTACCTGCCCGGCGCCGACGGTGCGCTGGACGGGCTGGTGGCCGCGCGGGAGGACGACGGGCGGCTGCGGTTCGACATCCACCTGCAGGGGCCGTCGCAGACGACCTTCTTCAAGTTCCCGCGGACGTGACCGTGCGGCCGGGGTCGTATCGCGCTGCCGGGCTGGTCGACGACGCCGCGCTGGTCCGGGCGATGCTCGACGTCGAGGTCGCGTGGGCTCGGGTGCTCGGCAACTCGATCTCCGCGGAACCGTGGGCGCTGGACCCCGTCGAGGTCGAGGCGGCCGGCAACCCGGTGCTGCCGTTGGTCTCCGGCCTGCGGGAGAGGGTCTCTGGACCGGTCCACACCGGACTGACGAGCCAGGACGTGCTCGACACGGCCCTGATGTTGCTGGCGCGCCAGGTTTTGGCCCATGTGTCCGCGGATCTGGAACGCGTCGGTGCCGCGCTGGCCCGGCTGGCCGAGGAGCACCGGTCGAGCGTCATGGCCGGGCGGACGTTGACGCAGTTCGCCGTGCCGATCACGTTCGGGCTGAAGGCCGCGCGGTGGCTCACGGGCGTGCTGGACGCGCTGGACGAGCTGGCGGCCGTGGTGCTGCCGGTGCAGTGCGGTGGTGCGGCCGGGACGCTGTCCCGCGTGGCCGCCGACCCGGTCGCGGCCGCGTCGACCTTCGCCGGGTACCTGGGGCTGGTGTGGCCGGGGCTGCCCTGGCACACGCACCGGGCGCCCGTCACGCGACTCGGGGACGTGCTGGTGCGGGTGTGCGACGCGCTCGGGGTGCTGGCCGCGGACGTGCTGACGCTGGGGCGACCGGAGATCGGCGAGGTGTCCGAGGGCGCCGTGGCCGGACGCGGTGGGTCGTCGACCATGCCGCACAAGCGGAACCCGGTGCTGGCCGTGCTGGTGAACAGCGCGGCCCTGCAGGCTCCGCAGCTGGGCGCGCAGCTGCACCTGTGCTCGGCGCGGGCCGTGGACGAGCGGCCCGACGGGGCCTGGCACGCGGAGTGGCCGGCGTTGCGGTCGCTGCTGGAACTGGCGGCGGTGGCGGCGTCGCAGGCCGCCGAGCTGGCCGAGGGCCTCGAAGTGCATGCCGGAGTGATGGCCCGCAGGGCTGCCGAGGCCGCCGGGGAGCTGCTGGCGGAACGCGGTGGCGGAACGGACCCGGCGTCGTACCTGGGGGCTGCGGAGTCCTTTGTGGACGTAGTGCTGAAGAGGTGGGAGAAGCGGTGACGTACGACGACGGCATGAAGGTCCGGCGCGAGGTGCTCGGCGACGCGCACGTGGACCGGGCTGCGCCGGACGACTTCACGCGGGACTTCCAGGACTTCATCACGCGCTACGCGTGGGGCGAGATCTGGACCCGGCCGGGGCTGGACCGGCGGATGCGCAGCGCGATGACGTTGACGGCGTTGATCGCGCGCGGCCACTGGGACGAGCTCAGGCTGCACGTGGCAGCGGCGCGGCGCAACGGGCTGAGCGTCGAGGAGATCGGTGAGGTGATCTTGCAGAGCGCGATCTACTGCGGTGTGCCGTCGGCCAACCACGCGTTCGGGATCGCCCGGCAGGTTCTGAAGGAGGACGCGTGACACGCACCCAGGTGGGCATCGTCGGTGGCGGGCCGGCCGGGCTGATGCTCTCGCACCTGTTGTCGCTCAACGGGATCGACAGCGTGGTGGTCGACTGCCGGACGCGGGTCGAGATCGAGAACACCATCCGCGCGGGCATCCTGGAGGCCGACAGCGCACGGCTGCTGGTCGACACCGGCGTGTCCGACCGGGTCCTGCGCGACGGCCATCCGCACGAGGGCATCGACCTGAGGTTCGGCGGCGAGAGCCACCGCATCGATTTCCGCGCGCTGGTGGGCGAGTCGGTGTGGCTTTACCCGCAGACCGACGTGTTCGTCGACCTGGCCGACGCCCGCGCCCGTGACGGCGGCGACGTGCGGTTCGGGGTTAGTGACACCTCGGTGGACCTGTCGGGCCCCGCGATCCGGTTCGTCGACAGCGACGGTGTCCGGCAGGAGGTCTTCTGCGACCTGCTGGTCGGCGCGGACGGGTCGCGGTCGATCTGCCGGGCGGAGGTGCCGGAGTCCGTGCGCACGCACAGCTTCCGGGAGTACCCGTTCGCCTGGTTCGGCATCATCACCGAGGCGCCGCGCAGTGCGCCGGAGCTGGTCTACTCGCACTCGCCGCACGGGTTCGCGCTGATCAGCCAGCGCACGGAGACGCACCAGCGGATGTACTTCCAGTGCGACCCGGAGACCGATCCCGCGGACTGGTCGGACGACCAGATCTGGTCGGAGCTGCAGACGCGGGTGGCCGGGCCGGACGGCTTCACGCTGAAGGAGGGGCCGATCACCGAGAAGACGGTGCTGCGGTTCCGGTCGTTCGTCGCGGAACCCATGCGGTACGGCAACCTGCTGCTCGCCGGCGACGCCGCCCACACCGTGCCGCCGACCGGCGCGAAAGGACTGAACCTGGCGCTGGCCGACGTGCGGGTGCTGGCCGAGGTCATCGAGCGCGCTCTGCTCAAGAACGACCGCGACGTGCTGGACGAGTACGGGCCGCGGGCGTTGGGCCGGGTGTGGAAGGCACAGCACTTCTCGTACTGGATGACGACGATGCTGCACGCGCTGCCCGGCGCGACGGACTTCGACGTGCGGCGGCAGCTCGGCGAGCTGGCGTCGGTGGTCGGATCGGAGGCGGGGTCGCGGTTCCTCGCGGAGGGCTACACCGGCTGCTGGCCGGGTTAGCCCGTAAGGCGTCCTCCGCGAGGAGGATGCCGGGCGGATGACGCGATCTTGGTACGAACCGCATAACGTTCCCGGGCATGTTGACTGTGAGGGGGATCTGCCGGAGCTTCGGCGACCACCGCGTCCTCGACGAGGTGAGCTTCGACGTGCGGTCCGGCAGGATGACGGGCTTCCTGGGCGCCAACGGTTCCGGCAAGACGACGACCATGCGGATCGTGCTGGGGGTGCTCGCCGCGCACGGGGGTTCGGTGAGCTGGCAGGGCAGGCCCGTCACGCCGGCGGACCGGCCGCACTTCGGCTACATGCCGGAAGAACGCGGCCTCTACCCGAAGATGAAGGTGCGCGAGCAGATCACGTGGCTCGGCCGGCTGCACGGCGTCGACCGGACGACGGCGCAGCGCAACACCGACCGGCTGCTCGACGACCTGGAGCTCACCGACCGGGCGGGCGACCGGCTGGAGCAGCTGTCGCTGGGCAACCAGCAGCGCGTGCAGATCGCGGCCGCGCTGGTGCACGACCCGGACGTGCTGATCCTCGACGAGCCGTTCTCCGGCCTCGACCCGATCGCCGTCGAGACCGTGCTCGACGTGTTGCGCAAACGGGCCGCGAACGGCGTGCCCGTGCTGTTCTCCAGTCACCAGCTGGCGATCGTGGAACGGCTCTGCGACGACGTCGTGATCATCTCGAAGGGACGGATCGCCGCCGCCGGTTCGCGGGAGGAGCTGCGCGACCGGCACGCGACCTCGCGCTACGAGATCGTCGTCGCCCAGGACGCCGGCTGGATCCGCGACGTTCCCGGCACGACGATCCTCGACCTCGACGGGCCGCGCGCGGTCTTCGAGCACGAACCCCAGCGCGTGCTCGCGGAAGCCGTGCGACGCGGCGAGGTTCGCTCGTTCACCCCCGTCGTGCCCACGCTCGACGAGATCTTCAAGGAAGTGATCTGACATGGCCCGGGTTTCTTCCAACAGGGCGTCCTTCGCCCAGGCGACCTGGCTCGTCGCCGAACGCGAGATGAAGACCTTCGTGGGCAGCAAGGGTTTCTGGATCGGCTTCCTCGCCACGATCGCCGGGCTCTTCGCGCTGACCGTGCTGCCGACGGCGTTCGGCGGCGGCGACCCGAAGATCGCGGCGGTCGGTTCGGCCGTGCACGCGGTGCAGGGCAAGCAGCTCGACGTCCGCGAGGTCGCCGACGTCCAGACGGCCGCCGACCTGGTCAGGGCCGACGAGGTCGAGGCGGCGGTCGTGCCGGACGGCGGCGGGATCAAGGTGCTGGCGCTGAACGACCCGCCGAACGACGTGATCCGCCAGCTCGTCGCGGCACCACCGGTCGAGCTGCTGGACCCGGCCGCCGTCGACTCCGATCAGCGGTTCGTCACGGTGCTGGTGTTCGGGCTGGTGTTCCTCATGTTCGGCATGGGCGGCGCGGCGATCGCCCAGAGCACGGTGACCGAGAAGCAGACCAGGATCGTGGAGATCCTCGTGTCGACGGTGCCGGTGCGGGCGCTGCTCGCCGGCAAGATCCTCGGGCACGTGCTCCTGACGCTCGGCCAGGTCCTGGTGCTCGCGCTGGCCGCGCCGATCGCGCTGCGGGTCGCCGGGCTGTCGGAGCTGCTGGCCGTGGTGGTGCCCGCACTGGGGTGGTTCGTGCCGTTCCTGATGTTCGGGTTCGTGCTGATCTCGTCGATGTGGGCGGTCGCGGGCGCGCTGGTCAGCCGGCAGGAGGACCTCGGCTCGACCATGGGCCTGGTGATGCTCGCGGTGATGGGCCCGTACTTCGGCGTGCAGTTCTTCTTCGACAACCCCGCGGTGCTCGCCGTGCTGTCGTTCGTGCCGTTCACCGCGGGTGTGGCGATGCCGGTGCGGATGTTCGCGCAGCAGGCCCAGCCGTGGGAGGCGCTGGTCTCGCTCGGCCTCCTCGCCGCGACCGTCGTGGTGATCCTGCTGGTCGCGGCACGCCTCTACACCGGCTCACTGCTGCAGACCGGCGCGCGGGTGAAGCTGTCGCGGGCGTGGGCACCGGCAGAATAGGCGCATGATCGCTGATCCGATTCGCCTCGCCGTCGTCGGCCTGGGCGCCATGGGCACCCGGATGCTGACGGCGGCGCAGGCGCACCCCGGCTACACCGTGGTCGCGGGCGTCGACATCGCACCCCGCGCGCTCGACGTCCCCGTCGTCACCTCGCTCGGCGCCGTGCTGTCCGATGTGGACGCGGTGTACATCGCCACCCCGCCCGCGCTGCACGCCGAGCTCGCGGCCGAGGCGTTCGCCGCGGGCAAGGCGGTGTTCTGCGAGAAGCCGCTGGCCGTCGACCTCGACGAGGCCCGCGCGATGGCGCGTGCGGCCGCGGGCCTGCCGAACGCGGTGAACTTCGCGTTGTCGGACATGGCGGCGACGCTGGAGATCGAACGGCGGCTGCCGGAGCTGGGCGAGCTGCGGGGCGTGGAGATCAGGCTGCAGTTCCCGCGCTGGCCTCGGGCGTTCCAGGCGGTGGCGGCCTGGCTCGCGCGGCCGGAGCAGGGCGGGTTCGTCCGCGAGGTGCTGTCGCACTTCGTCTACCTCACGGACCGGTTGCTCGGCCCGTTGACCGTCGAGTCGGTGTCGTCGGACTTCCCGCGCGCCGATGCCGCCGAGGTGGCCGCGCGCGGCGTGCTGCGGGGCGGCGGCGTGCCGGTACACGTGTCGGCGTTCTCGCAGCTGGCGGGTCCCGAGGTCTACGAGTGGACGGTGTGGGGCACCGAACGGTCGCTGCGCCTGGGCCAGTGGACTGATCTGTCCAGTTCGGACGGGGGTGCCTGGGAGCCGGTGGCGTTGGCGCGCAACGGTTCCGACTACTCGCGGCTCACGTTGTTCGCTCAGGCCGTGCGGGGAGAACACCCGCGCGACCTCGCGGACTTCGCGAGTGGGCTGCGGGTGGCCGAGGTGATCGAGGCCTTCCTGCGGTAAAGCGGTTGACGTGGTTCGGCAGGATCGGGGAAATGGGGATCCTGTTCGTCACGCTGTCAGGCCATGGCCACGTCACACCGACCCTCGCGGTGGTGGAGGAGCTGGTGCGGCGCGGGGCCGAGGTCTCGTACGCGACCGGTGCCGAGTTCGCCGGCGCGGTGACCGGCGCCGGTGCGCGCTGGGTCGAGCTGCCCGCGCTGCCCGAGTTCCGGCCGGTCACCGCCAACCCGATCGACGAGTGGTTTCCGCACTACTTCAGGGCGATGAGCGCGTTGTACCCGGTGCTGCTGGACCGCTGCCGCGCCGAACCGCCGTCGCTGATCTGCTACGACTCCACGAACTGGCCCGCACGGCTGGTGGCGCGCGAGCTCGGCGTCCCGGCCGTGCGCACGCTGCCGCACACCGCGTCGAACGAGCACTTCACGTTGATGGACGCCGGTTCGGCCCGGTTCATCGCCGATGATCTCGCGCGGTTCGTCGGCGGGCACGGCGTGGAGCTGGACGTCCCGAGCACGATCGAGGCGCCGGAGGAGACCAGCCTGGTGTTCGTGCCGCGCGAGTTCCAGCCGTTCGGGGAGACGTTCGACTCGTCGTTCCACTTCGCCGGACCGGTGCTGGGCAGCCGGCTGGACGAGGAGTGGTCACCGCCGCGCACGGACCTGCCACTGGTGTTCGTCTCGCTCGGTTCGGTGATGAGCGACGCGGGCTTCTACCGGGCGTGCGTCGAGCAGTTCGCCGACGGCGCCTGGCAGGTGGCGATGAACGCGCGCGACGTCGGCGCGGTGCCGCAGAACTTCGACGTGCGGCCGTGGTTTCCGCAGCCCGCCGTGCTGAAGCACGCCTCGGCGTTCATCAGCCACGGCGGCATGAACTCCACCATGGAGGCGCTGCACCAGGGTGTGCCGCTCGTCGTCGTGCCGCAGACACCGGAACAGGCCGCGAACGCCGATCGCGTGGCCGAACTCGGGCTCGGCGAACGGGTCGACGACCACGCCGAGCTGCGTGCGGCGGTGGAACGGGTGGCGTCCAGCGGCACGATCCGAGCCGCGCTTGACCGGATGCGTGCCGCTGTCGGCGCCGGTGGTGGCGCTGCGAGAGCCGCCGACGTGATCCTCAGCCGAGCACTTCGCGCAGCTTGACGCCGAACTCCTCCGGCTTGCCCGCGTAGCCGAACGTGCCGTCCATGAACCCGCCGTGGTGGCTGGGGAAGACGGTGGCCTCCTGGCCGAGCAGCTTCGCGGTGTGGATGGCCGTGCGCGCGGTGAACGCGTTGCCGGTCTCCTCGCCGACGGCGATCACGACCCGGGTCGGCGCGGCGGCGAGGGCGTCCACCTTCACCTGGTAGTCGGTGACCGCGAGGGAGTCCTTGGACAGCAAGGGGTTGTCGCGGGTGCCGTCGTCCTCGGCGGGCATGCCGAACTGCGCCGGGTCGGCCGGCGGCAGGGCGAAGTACTCGTCGTTGTACTCGCCCTGCCACGACGTCATGACCATGAACTGCGCCATGCCCGCGCCGAAGCCGTTGGCGAGGTACGCGTCGATGAACCCGTCGCGCGCGCGTCGGGCGGCGTCGGCGTCGGGCAGGACGTCGATGATCGGTGGCTCGTGCGCGACGAGCGTGACCACGTCGTCCGGGTAGGCCGCCACGACCTCGAGCGCCGTGACCGCGCCGCCGCTGGACCCGAACAGGTCGACCGGACCGCCGACCGCCTGGATCACCGCGTGCACGTCGGCGGCCTGGATGTCCGGCCGGTTCTCGGTGCTGCCGTCGGAGCGGGTGCTCCTGCCGAGGCCGCGCGGGTCGTAGGTGATCACCGTGCGGTCGGGGAACTGCGCGCGCAACGCGGCGAACCCGGAGGCGTCCATCGGCTGGCCGATCATCATCAACGGGCGGCCGCCCTCGCCGTGCACGTCGTAGGTGATGGCTGCTTTGTCGGTTTCGAGAACGTGTGTCGTCACGATTTCTCCCCAGTCGAATCGGGTGTGAGCAGCCTAGTCACAACCATGAACCCAGATGGGCTAACAGGCCGATCGACCTGCATCTATTCGGCTGTTATCAAAGATCGCATGACGCGAACAGCAGTGGTGACCGGCGGCGGCACGGGCATCGGCAGGGCGGTGGCGGCCCGGCTCGTCGAGCAGGGTCTGGACGTGGTGATCACGGGACGCCGGGAGGACGTCCTGAAAGCGGCGGCGCAGGAGATCGGCGCACGGGCGGTGGTGTTCGACGCGGCCGACCCGGACGCGGTGCAGGCGGCGCTGAGCGACCTGCCGTCGTCGGTGGACGTGCTCGTGAACAACGCGGGCGCCAACATGACCCGGCGCCTGCCCGCGCCGGAGAGCCTGGCGGACGTGCGGAACCTGTGGTTCGCGAACTACGAGTCCAACGTGATCAGCGCGGTGCTGGTGACCACCGCCCTGGAGCCGCGGCTCGCCGACAACGCACGGGTGGTGACGCTGGGCTCGATCGCCGCCCGGCGCGGCTCGGGTGCGTACGGCGCGGCGAAGGCGGCGGTGGAGGCGTGGACGGCCGACCTGGCGTTCGCCCTGGGTGGCCGGGGGATAACGGTCAACGTGGTGTCGCCGGGCGTCACCGAGGACACCGAGTTCTTCGGCGGCACGCTGTCGCCGGAGCGGCGCGGGAAGCTCGTCGGCAACCCGGCGAACGGCCGCGCGGGCACTCCCGCCGACGTCGCGGCCGCCGTGACGTTCCTGACCTCCCCCGAAGCTGGTCACATCACGGCGCAGGTCATCGGTGTGAACGGCGGAGCCGGGCTCGGACGCTGAACCCGATCACCGCGAGCAGCACGACGAGCAGCGCGATCCAGGAGAACTCCGCGAGGTAGTGCTCGGCCGCCTCGCCGACGAAGTAGACCGCCGCCGTCGTGCCGCCGGCCCACACGATGCCGCCTGTCGCGTTGGCCAGCAGGAACTTCCCGTAGTGCATGCCCATCGTGGCGGCCAGCGGACCGGACAGGATCCGGAGCAACGCCACGAACCGGCCGAAGAACACCGCCCAGGCGCCGTACCGCGTGAACAGCGCCCGGGCGTGGCCGACCCGGTCCTCGCTGAAGTGGCTCGGGAACTTCTCGGCCGCCCACCCGAACACCCGCGGCCCGAATCGCTTGCCCACCGCGTACCCGATGCTGTCGCCGATGATCGCGCCCGCCGAGGCCGCCGCGCCGACGACGACCGGCGAGACGCCGTCGTGGTGCGAGGCCATGAGCGCGGCGGTGACGAGCACGATCTCGCCCGGCAGCGGGATGCCGATGCTCTCGATGCCGACCACCAGTGCCACGACGACGTAGACCAGCACCGGTGGGATGGTGTGAAGCCACTGGTTCAGCACTCCCGCGATCTTCCCCTCAGACCGCTTCGCGTGCCAGCTAGGGTGTGGATCATCGGGCGACGAGGGGGCGGGTGTGGCGTTCGGTGTGCTGCTGCGCCAGTGGCGGCAGCGGGCGGGACTGAGCCAGGAGGCGCTCGCCCAGCGCGCCGGCGTGGGCATTCGGACCGTGCGGGGACTGGAGACCGGCGAACGGACCGATCCGCGCATGGCCACCGTGCGGTCGCTGGCCGACGCGCTGGAGCTGTCCGAGGCCGAGCGGGCCTCGCTGTTCGCCGCCGCCGGTTCGACCGTCGTGCCGGCCGGGCGCGATCCGCTGGCCGAGGCCGTGGACGCGTTGAAGGTCGCGGTCGAGGCGCGCTGGCGGCGCGAGGAGGAGCAGCGGCAGGTCCACGACCCGGTGCCGTTGCCCGTGCGGTGGGCCGGTGCTTCCGCCGACCTGCAGGACAGCTGGCTCAACATCGGCGGCGAGGTGCCGCTGTCCGGCCGGCTCGACCAGGTCGTCGAGGTGTACCGGCGGGTCCGGTCGCGGCGGCTCGTGGTGCTGGGCCGGGCCGGTGCCGGCAAGACGGTGCTGACCACGCGGTTCGTGCTCGACCTGCTGGCCGCGTCGCCGGACGTGGTGCCGGTGATCTTCGGGCTGGGGTCGTGGCACCCGGAACGCGCCGGGTTGCGCGACTGGATGGCGGCGCAGCTGATCCGCGATCACCCGTTCCTCGAGGCGCCGGGCCCCGGTGGCGGCACGATGGCGGCGGCGCTCGTGGACGCGCAGCGCGTGCTGCCGGTGCTGGACGGCTTCGACGAGATCGCCGGCGGCCTGCACCGTGCCGCGCTCAACGCACTGAACACCACCACTCTGCCGTTGCTGCTCACGAGCCGGGTGGACGAGTACCGCGACGCTGTCGAGGGCACGGACGTGCTGACGTCGGCCGCGGCGGTGGTGCTCGCGGACCTGACCGCTGACGACGTCGCGGACTACCTGCCGCGGACCACGCGCAGGGACGTCTGGACGCCCGTGCTCGACGAGGTGCGGTCCGGCGGCGTGCTGGCCGACGTGCTGACCACGCCGTTGATGGTGGCGCTGGCCCGGCGGATCTACAGCGACACCCCGGACCACGACCCGGCCGAGCTGCTGGGGTTCGGCACCGCCGACGAGGTCGAACGGCATCTGCTCGGGAGTTTCGTGCCCGCGGTGTACGGGCCCGCGGCGGCGCGGGTGCGGCCGTGGCTCGGCTACCTCGCCGACCATCTGACCCGGTTGGGGACGCACGACCTGGCCTGGTGGCAGCTCGGCATCTCCTCACGACGGCGTGCTTCGACCATCGGGCTGGGCGTCGGTGTCGCCGTCGGGGTGGCGGACCTCGTGGTCGAGGCGGTGGTCGTCGGCGCGCTGACCGCGCGCGGGGCGGCCTTCGCGGCGATGATCGGGCTGGTCATCGGGGTGTTGTTCGGGACGGCGCACTGGTGGGTGGTGCGGTCGGCGCCGCTGGAGCCGGTGCGGACGCGGCTGCGGCTGGGCCCGATCCGGCCCGCGTCGCTGGTCCGGGGCCTGGTGGGCCTGGCGTTCGGCGCGGCCGCCGGTGGCGCGTACGGACTGGTGCGGGCGATGGCGTTCTGGCTGGTCACGCCGGGATATGAGATGACGGCGGGCGTGCTGGTCGACGTCGGGGTGTTCGCGCTCGTGTTCGGCCTCGGCGCCGGGGTGGTGTTCGGTCTGGTGGCCGCGCTGGAGGCACCGCTGGACGTCCGGTCCGCCGGCAGCCCCGACGACCTCCTCGACGTGAACCGCCGGCACGTGCTCGGGCTGGTGGCGTTGTTCGTGCCGGTGTTCGCGTTGTTCGTCGCGGCGGCCACCGGCGTGGTCGCGAGTGGCTTGACGGCACTGCGGTTCGAGGTCGCGTGGAGCCCGGTCACCGCGCTCGCGCTCGGCCTCGTCGGCGGCATCGGGGGCGGGCTGGCCTACGTGCTGAGCCTGACCGCGTGGGGCCAGTGGGTGGTGTTCGCCCGCGTGTGGCTGCCTCTGACCGGACGGCTGCCGTGGGGCCTGGCAGCGTTCCTCGACGACGCGTACCGGCGTGGCGTGCTGCGCCGGGCGGGGGCCGTCTACCAGTTCCGGCACGCCCGGTTGCAGGAACGCTTGGCACGTTTGCGCTGATCAGACCCGGCGGCCAGATGTGGCCGGTCGGCTGGCCTGTCGCATCGCCGGTCTCGCTGTGATCGTTTTCCTCGCCGGACGACGGAGGGGAACGCGAGGGTGTCAGGCGAGATCAACTGGGAGGCGTACAGCCACCAGCAGCTGCATCGGATGCTGTGGCAGGACGCCGATGTCGCGGACGTGAGCACGGTCGCCGAGGAGTGGACGCGCCACCGCGAGGCGCTCGACACGCACGCCGCGGTGCTGAAGGAACAACGGGCCGCGCTGCTCGACACGTGGCACGGCGAGGCCGCGGAGGAGGCCGCCGCCAGGCTGACGAAGCTGGCCGAGCGGATCGAGAGGATCGGCGCGTTCGCGGCGGCGGGCCAGCGGGCGGCGCAGGAGGCGGCGGACGCACTGGCGGCGGCGCGGGCCGCGATGCCACCGCCACCGGAGCCGACGACGCCCGCGTTCGCCGCGCCGTTCACGCCGTCGGGGACGACCGGGCCGGGAGGGCCGGCGGGGGCGCCGGCTTCGCTCGCACTGCCGGCCGCGCCGGAACCGCTCACGTTGCCCAGCGCGTCGGCCCCGTTCGCGCCCGCGCCGTTCTCGCTGCCGAGCGCGCCCGCCCCGATGACCCTGCCCATCGCGCCCACCACCCCGGCGAGCGCCACCGGCGGCTTCTACTTCTACTTCGGCGCCGTCTCAGCCGACCAGCAGAAAGCCGAAGCCGTCCGAGCGATGCAGACCTACGAGCAGAGCCTCAACGGCAGCGGCCGCCTGATCGACGACGCCCGCGGCACCATCCCGCAACAGCAGGCGGCCCCACCGGCCCGGACGGCGACAACGGCCCCACCACTGAGAACACCCAGCTCGGGCGGGGTGCCGTGGGAACGCCTGGTGGGAGGCGCGCGCGGCCCGGTGGTCACAGCGCCGGTCAGCCAGCTGACCCCCGGCATGCGCGCCGGAGTGATGGCCGGCCACACGATCGGCCCGATGGCCACCGGCTCACCGGTAACCGAGACACGACAAGGCACGCCGAACGGCTCGATGGCGCCGCACGGGACGAGCGCGCGCAAGGACGACGACCAGGAACACGAGAACCAGATGCCCACGCTCGACCACGGCCTGTTCGTGGTGAACGACCGGGTGTCGCCCGCAGTCATCGGGGAGGAGCAGTGACCGGCTACGAGGTCGCACCGGACGGGCTGCGGGACCGCGTCAGGACCCTGACCAGGCTGGCCGAGTTGACCGGTGATCTGGTGGCGACCGCGGGCCGGCTGGCGCAGCGGCAGCCGTTGCTCGGCACCGCGCCGCCCGCGCAGGACCTGTCGGGCCGGCTCAAGGCGGCGGGCGAAGGGCTCGCGGGTGAGGTGGGTGCGGCCGAGCGCGAGCTCCGGGCGTTCCGGCAGATGCTCGCCGAGATCGGGACCACCTACACCGAGACCGACGCCGAGCAGGCGCGCAGGGCGGCGCGATGATCGCGTTCGACCTGGTGGAGATGGATCTGCTCGCCACGCACGCCGGAGTGCGCTGGCCGTTTCCGCTGCAGGTGCCGTCGTTCGGCGTGCAGGCCTGCGAACGGGCCGAGCTGCTCGCCGAGGCGGGGTACGGGCTGCAGCAGCGCGGGCTGGCCGAGCCGCACGGGCCGATCGGCATGGCCGCGGAGCTCGTCACGGCGTTGCGGGAGCACCGGGCCGTCGTGGACCTCGTGGTGCCGGAAACCAGAGCGGTGGCGATGGTCTACGGCGACGACGCGGTCGTGTGCACGCAGTCCGGCAGCACCGTGCGAGCCGTGCACGTCGAGGCCGAGACGCTGGGGGACGAGCTCGCGCAGCTCGTCACCGAGCTCAAAGCCGCGCAGATCATGCCGATCACCCTGCCGCCGGGCGTCGCGCACGGCCTGGACGTCACCGGGCACGGGCAGGCCGGTGTGGTCCGGAACGGCGAACGACGCGAAGTGTCCTGGTTGGACGGTGTGGGCGGGCGGGTCAGGGTCGACCTGAGCAGTGACGGATGGGTCAGCGTGAACCCCGTGCGGCACCACGACCTGGTTCGCGCAATTGGTGAACTCGCCGCGGAAGCGCGGGCGTAGGAAGAGGGGGAGAAGTGGATCCAGCACAGTGGCTGGCGGACTACCAGGAACGCCTGGAACGGGTGGCGTACAGCGCGCGGTCGGCGAGTGCGAGCCTGGCCGAGGTCGGGGCGAGCGCGACCTCGCCGCGCGGTGAGGTGACCGTGACGGTCAACGCGGGCGGTGTGCTCGGCGACGTCGCGCTCACGCCCGCGGCGCGCAAGCTCGACGTCGACACGCTCGCGATGCTCATCGTCAGCACCGCGCGGGAGGCGCAACGCCTGGCGGGTGCGCGCATGGCCGAGGTGATGGCGAGCTACCTCGGTGAGAGCGACGCGCTGCACCAGATCACCTCGCACCTCCCGGAGGCCGTGCGATGACGTTCACCGTCGACCACGAGCAGCTGCGCGGGCACGCCTCGACGCTCGCCGGGTACGCCGACCAGCTCAACGCGACCGGAGCGGGGCTGCCCACCGGACTCGGCCAGGAGGCGCTCGGCTCGTTCGCCCAGTTCCTCACCGCCGGGCTCGGCAGCGCGATGCAGGACACCCTCGACGCCTTCACGCACGTCGGGTCCACAATGGACAAAGTGGGCGAGGGGCTGCGGCAGACCGCCGACCTGTACCAGCGCACCGACGACGACAACGCCGCCGCCGTGATCGGAGCCGCTCGATGACCACCGCGACCGCGACGGACGCGGGCACGATCACCGCGCTGCTCAACGAGCTCCGCACCACCACCAAGGCCGTCAGCGGCGACGGGTGGCTGACGCGGGACCTCGCGAACACGCCCAGGGCGGACCTCAGTGAGCTGGGGTCGAACGGGAAACCGTTGCAGGCACTGGACAGTGCGGGCGTCGGCTTCCTCACGCCGATGATCTCGTTCTTGGAAGAGCCGCTGAACCAGCTCAAGGGCGACCCGGACGGCGTCGGGCGGGGTTCCGGCGAGTTCGAGAAGGCCGGGCAGCAGGCGACCGCGCTCGCCCAGGACTACCAGGGCAAGGCCGCGAGCGAGACCAGCGGCTGGTCCGGGCAGAGCGCGACCGACTACGCCAAGACCGGCAAGCAGCTCGCCGACGGCGTGCTGTCCGTCGCTGAGACCGCGTTGACCAGTGCCACCGCGCTGATCAAGGCGGGCCAGGTGGTGGCACAGGTCGTCGCCGAGGTGACCAGGCTGATCAGCGAGGCGGTCGGCAAGATCGTGCCGATCATGACCGAGGCGGTCGCCGCCGCCCCGGCCACGTTCGGGCAGAGCATCGCCGTGGCGATCCCGCAGTGCGTGCAGATCGCCGCCGACTGCGGCGCCCGGATCGCGGCCAAGCTAGGCGAGCTGCTGGCCAGCGGCGAGAACCTGATCAAACTCGTCGAGGGCGCGCAGGCCGTGCTCAAGGTCGTGAAGCAGGCCCTCTCGGTCATCGGCGAGCAGGCGCAGGGTTCGGCGAAGCTGCCGACGGCGAAGACTCAGGCCAAGGTCGACCAGAACTCCAGCTCGTAGGCCTGCAGGAGGCGGCCGTAGCGCCACGCGTGCTTCGGCTGCCAGCCCGCGTCCAGCGCCGCCTGGACGGCCGCGATCGCCCGCTCCTCCAGCTGCGGGGCGGGCGTCGCGAAGAAGTCCACGAACGCGCACGCCTCGTCGTCGAACCCGTAGTGCTCGCGCAGCCCCTTCGCCATGCGGGCGCAGTAACCGCCCCACGCGGTGAAGTTGGCGAGGATCGCGAGGATCACGTCGGTCGGCTCGCCGTTGAGCGCCATCCACGCCTGGTACGCGGGGTAGGCCTGACAGCCGGGGAAGGGCTCGTAGCTCTGGAAGTCCTTGGCGGACATGCCCGCCGCCCTCGCGAGCGGCTCCAGCATCGGCAGCACCAGCTCCTCGCCGCCCGCCAGCAGCGTGAAGAACGCCCGCGCGTTCGGTTCCTGCGCCTTGGCCGCGAGAGCGAGGAATGTTCGCCAGTCCGACGACACGATGTGGTTCTCCTCGGCGGCGAACGTGGCGATCACCGCGCGCGGAGCCTGTCCGGTTTCGATCAGTTTGACCACGAGGTTGTCGTGCTCACCGGGGTGCAGCTCCGTCCGGATGCGCGTGACCAGCTCTTTTGCGTTCATGGGCCACGATTCTTCCGCACCGCAGAAATCGTTCGCCAGCGCGGCGGGTGTTCGGTCACCATGTTTTCTCGTGGCTGAACACACCTACCGAGTACTCGTCCGCGGCCGCTTCGCCGACCTGACCGACGACCAGCGCGCGCACCTCAGGGAGCACCTGCTGGGCTTCGACTTCCTGCGCGACGGCGGGTTCAGCGAGGAGGGCGCGCTGTTCTTCGACGAGAAGCTCGACTTCTTCAGCTACCGCGTGATCCTCACCGCCGAGAAGGACGCGGCCGACGCCGGACTGCGGCGCGCGACCGCGGCCATCGACGCGTTGGGCGTCGACTACCGCGGTCTGCGCGCCACCGTCACCGACATGGACGAGATGAAGATCAACCGGCCGAAACGGCTGGCCTGAGCGGAACTTCGAGCACCTGCGCGGCGTCCAGGGCCAGGTCCTCCCGGTACATCCGGGAGATCACCTGGACGCCGGTCGGGAGCCCGTCCCGCAACCCGGTCGGCACCGCCACCGACGGCACCCCGACGAACGACGACGCCTCGCACAGCCTCATCGCCTCGTAGTAGGCGGCGAGACTCGCAACGTCGCGGCGCTCCTGGTCCGGCTCGAACGACGGCGTCGTCGAGACCGGCCCGACGATCACCGGGTAGCGGTCGAGCAGCCGTGCCCACTCGCGCTGGATCGCGAGCCGGGTGCCGGTGAGCGCGAGGAACTCCGCCAGGTCCAGCCCAGGGCGGAGCTGCAGCATGAGCTTGGCATAGGCCGAGACGTCCGCACCGGCGAACGCCTCGAACTCCGCGAAGCCGAGCGCGATGGTCGTGGCGATCATCCGGATGCCCAGCGTCGCCGCCTCCTCCAGCCGGGGCAGTTCGACCGGTTCGACCTCGTACCCGGCGTCCACCAGCCGTTTCGCCGCCTCCTCCACGACCGGGTCACCCGGCACGTAACCGGCCGCCCGGCGCACCGGCTCACCTGCCGCCGGCACCGGCACCGCGCGCGGATCGGCCGGATCCGCGCCGCACAGCACCGCGTGCACCCGCCGCAGGTCGGCGACGGAGCGGGCGAGCGGGCCCTCGACCGTCATGACCTGCGTCGGGAACGACGGATCCGGCTGGCCGTAGGTCGTGCCCTGCGGATATCTGCCGTAGCTGGGCTTCAGCGCGCAGATGCCGTTCAGGAACGCCGGCAGCCGCAGCGAGCCACCACCGTCGTTGCCGATCCCGAAGTGCACCATGCCCGTCGCGACCGCCACCGCGTCACCACCTGAGCTGCCGCCGGGCGACTTGGTGGCGTCCCACGGGTTGATGGTGTGTCCGGCCAGTTCGCTGTACGTGTGCATGCCGCGGGCGTTCAACGTCGGCATGTTCGCGTGCGCGATGGGTGTCGCGCCCGCGGCCCGCAGCCGTGCCACGACCGGTGCGTCGGCGGTCTTCATGTTGGCGGCCAAGGACTTCATGCCGTGCGTGGTGGCGGCGCCGGCGACGTCGATGTTGGCCTTGACCGAGAACACCAGGCCGGCGAGCGGGCCGGTCGCCTCGGCGGGAACGTCGAACACGGTGGTCAACGCGTTGTACGCCGGGTTCAAGGTTTCGATGATTCGCAACTGCTCGGTGAACATCCCCATGCTCCAGTCTATGCGAACCGGGGCACGGGGATGCACACCCGAAAACCACTCAGCGGAACGCCGTCAGGCGCGCACGATGTAGTCCGCACCTCCGCCACCGCAGCCGTTGCGGTCGGAGCGGCTCACCTTGAACCCGGCGGGCAGCGTGGAACCCCAGCAGATCCACATGTCACTGCGGGCGGTCTCGATGTAGCGGCCCATCCCGCCGCACCCGTTCGGGTTGAGCCGGACGATCACGTAGGGCGAGGGAATGGGGGACCCGAGGCACGTCCACATCCCGTTGCGGGCGGTCTCGATGTAGCGCCCCATCCCGCCGCACCCGTTGGGGTTGAGCATGGTGATCACGTACGGCTCGGGCAGAGGGGAACCCTGACAGGTCCACATGCCGTTGCGGGGGAGCTCGATGTAGCGCCCGACTCCGCCACAGCCGTTGGGGTTCAGCATGGTGATCACGTACGGCTCGGGCAGCGGGGAACCCTGACAGGTCCACATGCCGTTGCGGGGGAGCTCGATGTAGCGCCCGACTCCGCCACAGCCGTTGGGGTTCAGCATGGTGATCACGTACGGCTCGGGCAGCGGGGAACCCTGACAGGTCCACATGCCGTTGCGCACGGGTTCGACGTACATCCTCCCGCTGGTTCCGCAGCCGCCGTTCGGGTTGATCATGGTGACCACGTGGCCTGCCGGGACCGGCGCGCCGACGCAGATCCACTGCGCGGCGGCCACCGATGGGCCGTCCGCCTGTGCCGGCACTGCTTCGAACGCGAGAAGTCCCAGCAGCACAGCGAGCCCGGCGACAAGTCGACGAATCAAGGAACACCTCTTCCTGGTCCTCACAGCGGAATCTCACGCTAATCTCCGTCCCGCTGGCCGAGGTACCGCCGAAGTGATCGTTCGTCTGGACCATGTGGCACAACGATCTTCGAGGATCGTTATGGGTAGTTCGCCAGGTAGGCCTCGGTAGATCCGTTGGTCACCCTGCCTCCCGAGTTGTTGATGATGTGCTCGATGGTTCCCTTGCCTCCCAACGAGATCGTCACCATGCTGTGGAACCTCACCCCCGGCGTCTGCGGCACCTCGAACGCCCGGTCGGCCACCACGCTCGGGTTGGCGTTGGCGAAGATGTAGCTGCCAAGCCCCCACGCCTCGTGCGTCGTGACGTTGTCGGCGACCTTGTACGCCGCGTAGCCGCGCGTGGAACCGTTCATCCACGCCGCCTGGTTCGGTGCCTCGTACGGCATCTCGTTCTGGTAGAAGTAGGTCCGGCCGCCCTGGCCGTTCCAGATGGTCTGGTACTTCTGGTAGTGCTCCACGAAAAGGCCGTACATCGTCACGTTGCTGCCGTTGACGATCAACCCGGTGTCGGCCCGGTTCACGTCCCAGCCGACGCCGTCGCGGTGGTCAGCGCGCCACAGCCAGAGGTGGTCGCCGATCACGTCGGAGGAGTTGACCACCAACGAGGTCGTGGCCCGTCCGACCGCCGAACCGCCGATGCGCACGAACAGGTCGTGCACCGACGTCGGATTGGCCTGGTGCCGTGCCGAGCTGCCCGGCGCACCGATCTGCATCAGCAGCGGCGAGTTCGTCGGTGCCGCGTCCAGCAGCAGGCCCGCGACCTTCACGCCATCCACATCGGACACGTCGATGGCCATGTTCCCGTTGGTGGGCATGACGGTCGCGAGACCCAGGCCGAGCACCACGGTGTCGGGGCGGGTGACCCGGATCGGTTCGCTCACCTGGTGGACGCCCGGCGTGAGCAGCAGGTGCTTGCCCGCCGCGAGCTGCTGGTTCATCGTCGCGGCCGACGTGCCCGGCTTGGCGATGAAGAAGTCCGACAACGGGATGTTCGTGCCCTGCTGCTGACCGCTCGCCCACGTGGTGCCGCTGGTGTTCGTGCGCAGCGACGGGACGAACACGCTGTACTTGCCGTTCGCGTCGATGTTCAGGAACGGCTTCTCGCGCACGACAGGGGTCTGCGCGACCGTCGTGTACGGCGGCTCGGGGAACGTGTTCGCCGGTGCGTTGCGCGCGCCGACGAAGACCATGTTCCAGTTCTCGCCGGTCCACGAGCCCCACTCGGTGTTGCGCGACAACCACTGCTGCTGAGAACCCGAGCGGACCTGGCCCGTCACCGCGGAGTCGGCCAGGAAACCGCCGCTGGACCAGCCGCCGTCGTCGAGCTGCATGTTGCCGTAGACGTGCGTGCGGCGCATCGCGGACGCCTGCGACACCGCCCACGTGTTGGTGCCGCCAGGAGGCCTGATCGCGAGGTTCTCCGCGCCGCGCCAGAAGTTGTGCGTCGCATTGCCCTGGAACCAGTCGGCCTCGACGTGCACCTGGCCGTTGATCGTCACCTGGTCCGGGTTCAGACCGAGGCCGAGGACCTGGGTGAAGAAGCCGATGTTGACGTCGACGTTGTACGTGCCCGGCTTGAAGAAGATCGCGAACCGGCGCGGGTCGTACTGACCTTGCTCCTGCTGCCGGAAGACGTCGTTCAGCCGCGCCTGGATCGTGCCGGCCGGCATGGACGGGTCGAAGATCAGCACGTTCGGGCCGAAGTCCGGCTGACTGGGGTCGGGAGGCGTGCCGGTGCCCAGCCGGAACGCCTGGGCGTTGGTGCCGTTGCAGGTGTACTGCACCAGCTGGACGTCGTTCGTGGTCGCGCCGGGCACGTCGAGGCACTTGCCGCTGTGCCTGCTCACGAACCGGTAGGTGTCGGTACCGACCTGTTCGGGGCGCCACTGCTGGTTGTTCGCGCTGAACGACTGCCACATGTGGATCAGCGCGTTGTCCGCTGTGGACACGTTCGAGACGTCCCACACCGAGCCTTCGCCGACCGTGAAGTAGCCGTCGCTCGTGGGGGTGAACTTCCAGGTCTGGCCGGTGCAGTTCTGTTGGCGGAGCTGTGCGCCGTTGGCCGTTCCCAGCGACTCAACGCACTTTCCGCTGCCGACGTTCGTCACCTGATAAGCGGTTCCGGGCACCACGTCGGCCTGCGCCGCGACCGTCCACACAGGAGCGATCGCTGCTGCTGCCAACGCTGCCACCAGCAGGGGGATTCTCACGGCTCACAGGGTGGGGGCGTTTTGTTGCCACCGTCAACGAACCTGCCTGTTTCCGGTCGAGTTCCGGTATTGACAAATCGATTTGTCAAATGAGAACGTGCTGGGCGTGGAACTGTCGCCGCTGCGCCGGTCGCTGCTGGAGCTGCTGAAGTCGCCCGCCTCGGCGACCCAGCTCGCGGCCGCGCTCGACCTGCCGCGGCAACGGGTCAACTACCACGTGCGCGCGCTGGAGCAGGCTGGTCTCGTCGAGCTGGTCGAGGAACGTCAGCGCCGCGGCTGCGTCGAACGGGTGCTGCGCGCCCGGCCCGGCCGCGAGATCGCCGCGGACGTGCAGGACCAGTTCGCCGCAACGCATCTGGTGTCGGTGGCCTCCGGTGTGGCGCGTGAGGTCGAGCGGATGTCGGGCGCGGCGGCCGATGCCGGAAAGCGTTTGCTCACCTTCACCGTGGAGACGACGGTCCGCTTCGGCGCGCCCGGCGACGTCCACGAGTTCACGAGCGACCTGGCCGAAGCGGTGCGGCAGGTCGCGTTGAAGTACGACACCGAGTCAGGCCGCCCGTACCGGGTGGTCGCGATGGGTCACCCGGGAGTGTCCGATGAGCGATGACGGCGTGCGGGTCGAGATCACCGTGGCGGCACCGGTGGACGAGGTGTGGCAGTCGTTCCGCGACAAGCAGAAGATCCTGCACTGGCACGGCTGGGAGTACGACGGGCTGGAGCAGGAGATCGACGGCACGTTCTTCACCGATGCCGAGGAGACGGGCTCGCACACGTTGTCCCTGCACGGGCACGACACCTTCACGCTGACGCCCGTCCCGGAAGGCACGCGGGTGGTGCTGACGCGCGCGCCCAAGGGCACGCTGCCGGAGTGGGACGAGTACTACGACGACATCACCGAAGGCTGGATCACGTTCCTGCACCAGCTGAAGTTCGCGCACGAGGTCCAGCCCGGCGTCGCGCGCCGCACGGTGTTCTGGCCTGCCGCGGTCGACCTGGGGGTGGTGGGCAGACCGTTCTTCGAGTCGGCTCACCAGCGCGGTGTCGTGGTCGGGGAATGGGGGCCCGGACTGCTGATCACCTCGCCGAAGGTGACCGTTGCGACGACCTACGGTATGACCGACGACGAACTGGAGATGTTGCGCCAGAAGGGTGATGCGTCGTAATGGACCCATTGAAGATCCCGATGTGAGAACGTGGGCTACGAGTACGATGTCTTCCTCAGCTACACGCGCCGAGGCGGTGGCGACGTGTGGGTGCGGGACCACTTCTACCGGGCGCTGCGAGAGTGGCTCGACAACGAGATGGGCGTGCAACCCCGGATCTTCGTGGACTGGAACCAGGAGACCGGGGTCGCGTGGCCGGACAACCTGGAACGCGCGCTGTTGCGCTCGAAGGTGATGGTCGCGGTCTTCTCGCCACCGTACTTCCGGTCGGAGTGGTGCGTCGCCGAGTGGGAGAGCATGCTCGAACGCCATCGCACGCTCGGTTACGGCACCGCCGACCACCCGCGGCACCTCGTGCTGCCCGTCCGCTACGCCGACGGCAGGCACTACCCGCCGGAAGCGCAGGCCGTGCAGCAACGCGACTTCACCCCGTGGAACAAGCCGTTGCCCTACGAAACCTACAGCCGGTCAAAGGACTACGAGCACTTCTACGCCGCGGTGCAGCAGCTCGCGAGCGAGGTGGCCGAACGCGTCGAGGACGCGCCACCGTGGGACCCGACGTGGAAGGTGGTGCGACCGGCGCTCGACCCGCGGTCGCTGCCGCCCGGCCCGTTGCCGAGGCTGTGAGGGCTGCCGTGATCGTGACGTTCTACTCCTACAAGGGTGGCGTCGGCCGGTCCTTCTGCCTGGCCAACGTCGCCGTGCAGCTGGCGCGCTGGGGCAACCGCGTGCTGTGCGTGGACTTCGACCTCGACGCACCTGGGCTGCACGAGTACTTCCGGCCGCACCTGTCGAGCCTGCACGACGGCGGGCTGGTCGAGGTGATCACGGGCGAGGCCGACTGGGTCGACGTCGTGGAACCGATCGCCGTACCGGACACCGAGGACCTGTCGCTGCTGGCCGCGGGCGCGATGGACGCCTCGTACCCAGACCGCGCCCAGGCGCTGTCGTGGCCGGAGCTCTTCGCCGACCACGACCTCGGCTGGCGGTTCGAGCGGATCCGCGAGGAGTGGAAGGACACCTTCGACTACGTGCTGATCGACAGCCGCACCGGCATCACCGACATCGGCGGCATCTGCACCGCCCAGCTGCCGGACGTGCTGGTGCTGTGCGTCGCGCCGAACCGGCAGAACCTCGACGGCACGCTGGACGTGGCCCGACGGGCGGCGCTCGCCCGCGACAGGCTGCCCTACGACCGGGACGGTCTGCTGTACCTGCCGGTGGTGTCGCGCTTCGACAGCAAGGAGGAGTACGAGCGGGCGCGGTCGTGGCGCACCACGATGGCCCAGGAGTTCGCGCCGCTCTACGCGAGCTGGCTGCCCAAGGACCAGCACGACGACCACCCCGAGCTCGGCCTGGTCGAACGCACCACCGTGCCCTACCTGCCGTACTGGAGCTTCGGCGAGGAGATCGCCGTCCTCGACGAGCGCAGCGGCAGCCCCGACTCGGTCTCCTACTACATGGACAACATCGCGGCGTTGCTCGCACATCGGCTCGCGGACGCCGACGTGTTGGTGAGCAACCGCGACACCTACGTGTCCGCGGCTCGGGAACGCGGTCGGCGCGACTCCGGTCAGGGGTTCGCCTACGACGTCCTGGTGCACGGGACGTCCGAACGGGCCGTGGAGATGCACGACCAGCTGGTCAGTCTCGGCGTGCGGGCGGTGCGGGGCCGTTTGGCGAAGCCCTCGGCGGTGCGGCACTTCGTGATCGTCGACCAGTCACCTCATCTCCCCAGCCTGCGGGAGATCTTCGACCAGGTGCAGCACGACACCGGCCGCCTGGTGATGTTCGCGGGCCCGGCGTCCGACCAGGTCTCCTCCGCCGTCGGTGTGGTGATGGCGGTGCCGGAGCAGGACATGGGACCGCACTGGGAAGGCGTGCTCGTCTCGGCCGCGCGGGTGCTGGAGTCCCAGGGTGACCTGGCCGCCGCCCACGCCCTGGCCGGTCGTGCGCTGGAGGTGGCGAGAGTGCCGATCCAGGCCTCGCTGTTGCGCGGTGAACTGGGCTGGGAGCTGGCCCGTGCCGGGCAGGCAGAACTCGACCTGACCCGTGTGCTTGATCTCGCGCAGTCGGATTCTCCCGAAGCACAACGCGCTCACCGGCTGCTCGGTGAGATCTACCAGGACGGGGACCTCCTTCCCGACGCGATCCACCACTTCGAGGCCGCACTTCGTGGCGGAGGAGATCAGCGGGAGAAGGCACTGGCGTACCGGGGTCTCGCCCGCATCGAGCTGCGCTCCGGGGAAACCGACGCGGCGCGGCGGAATCTGGTGGCCGCGCGGAAGCACAGCGCCGGCGACGTCGTGCTGGAGGCGCAGGTCGCGTTCGAGCTAGGGTCGATGCTGGTCGACAGCGGCGACTTCGAGGAGGCGGGCCGGCAGCTCGTCGACGCGGTCGAGTGGAACACGTTGCCGCTCGACGACCAGGTCATCGCACTGCGCCAGCTCGCCTACCTGGAGAGCGTCGCCGGCCGGCCACACGGGGCGGAGGAGTATCTGCAACGCGCACGTGACCTGCCGGTACGACCAGAGGACACGGTCGACATCCTCATCGAGCTCACGCGGATAAGGCGTGACGCCTACGGCGTCGGGTCGGCCATCTCCGCACTTGAGTCGGAAGTGTTCGAGCACCGCGACTTCGTCGGCTATGCGAGGCTGGGGGAGACGTTGGGCAATCTCCGGCTCGAAGCCCACCGGCCGGACTCCGCGGCGGAGGCCTTCATGAGCGCACTGGCGGTGTTCCGCCGCCACGGCGACAGGGCGGGAGAGGTGAGGGCGTTGATCGGACTCATCGCGGCCGATCCCGCGCGCTCCAACGTTCGCCAGGAGGAGGCGCGGCGGTTGCTGACCAAGCTGCGGGGACCGGAAGCCGACCTGCTGTGGCGTCAGCTCGACGCCGCGGACCCGAAGTAGCGGGTCAGGAAGTCGTTGCGGAACACACCCTTCGGGTCGTGCTCGCCCAACAGCGCCTTGAACGCGTCCCACTGCGGATAGCGCGCGGCCAGCAGCATCGGCGGCACCGTGAAGAGCTTGCCCCAGTGCGGCCGCGGCGCGATGGCCTCCTCCAGGCGGGGGAGCAGGGCGAGCACGGCCGGGGTGTTCGGTACCCAGGTGAAGTGGATGGCGAGGCTGTCGCGGTCGGCGGCCGGGCTGAGCCACTGCGGTTCGGCCGAGATCGTGCGGATCTCGCAGGCCTGGACCAGCGGCGAGATCACGGTGGACATCTCGGCCAGGGCGCGCAGGGCCGTGACCGCGCGGGTGCGGGGCACGAAGTACTCGGTCTGCAGCTCGTCGCCGACGGACGGGGTGAACTCGGCGCGGAAGTGGGGTAGTCGCTCGTGCCACGGGCCGGGCACGCCGCCCTGGAGGGTGCAGCGGGAGGCGGGCTGGCCGGACACGGGGTGACGAGGGCCGTCGGCGGGGCGGCCGGGGAAGCGGAACGGCGGGTCGCCCACCCGGTGCTTCACCCACAGCGTGGCGCCGCCCTGCCAGTCGATGAACGCGCTCACGCTGTAGGCGCCGTCGAAGATCTGTTCGAGCTCGACCAGCAGCGTCGTCCAGGCGACGTCCTCGTAGACGGTCTGCGCGACGTCGAACGCCGGCACGACGTCGAGCGTCACGGCGGTGACCACGCCGAGCCCGCCCATCGACACCACGGCACCCGCGGACGTCAGCTCGACGACCGAGCCGTCCCCGCGCATGACCTCGACCGACCGCACCGCACCGGCCAGCGAGCGCGCGCCGGAACCGTGCGTGGCCGTGGCGACCGCGCCGGCGATGGTGATGTGCGGCAACGACGGCAGGGTGTGCAGCGCCAGGCCCGCGTCGTGCAGCCGCGGCGAGAGGGCGGCGAGCGTCATGCCCGCACCGACCCGGACCGTGCGGCCCGACACCTCGAAGACCTCGGGCATGGCCGCGAGGGACACCAGGGTGCCCGAGGTGTCGGCGACCGGGCTGAACGAGTGCCCCGAGCCGACGACGTGCACGGCGTTCGAGCCGCGGACGATCGCGCGGAGGTCGTCGGCCGAGGTCGGCTCGACGACCTCGGTCGCGGTGAACGTGACGTTGCCGGCCCAGTTGGTCGTCATACGGACACGGTAAGCGCCGAGGCGAGCAATCGTCGTGTGTAGGGATCGCGTGGCGCGGCGAAGACCGAGGTGCCCTCCTCGACGACCCGGCCGGAGTGCAGGACGGCGACCCGGTCGGCCAGGTGCTGCACGACGGCCAGGTCGTGGCTGATGAACAGGCACGCGAACCGCAGGTCGCGCTGCAGCGAGAGGAAGAGTTCCAGCACGCGGGCCTGCACGGTCACGTCCAGCGCGGACGTGGGCTCGTCCGCGATCAGCAGGTCCGGGTCCAGCGCGATCGCCCGCGCGATGCCGACCCGCTGCCGTTGCCCGCCCGACAGCTCGTGCGGGTAGCGGTCGCGCAACGACGACGACAGCTGCACGGCGTCCAGCAGCTCGTCGACCTTCGCCGTGAGGGCCTTCCCGCGCAACGCCGTGTGCAGCGACAACGGCCGGGCGATGGACCTGGCGATCGTGGCCCGCGGGTTGAGCGACGACTGCGGGTCCTGGAACACCAGGCCGATCCGGCCGCGGTCGGCCCTGCGCAGGGCCGAGACCTCCTTGCCGGCCACCGTGATCCCGCCGGTGTAGCGCACGAGCCCCGTGACGGCGTTCGCGATGGACGACTTGCCGGAACCGGACTCGCCGACGAGGCCGAGGGTCTCGCCGCGCCCGATCTCCAGCGACACGTCGGAGACGGCCTGGAACTTGCCGTACGACACGGACACACCGGAAAGCCGCAGCACCGGTTCGGCGGCGGGACGCGCGGGCAGCTCGCGGGAGTCCAGCGACAGCACCGAGTCGAGCAGCGTCCGCGTGTACGGCTCCCGCGGCGACTCGAAGACCTCCCGCACCGCACCGGTCTCCACGACCCGGCCCTCGTTCATCACGACGACCCGGTCGGCGAGGTCGGCGACCACGCCCATGTCGTGCGTGATCAGCAGGATCGCGACCCCGAGCCGGTCCCGCAGGTCGCGCAGCAGCCCGAGGATCTCGGCCTGCACGGTCACGTCCAGCGCGGTCGTCGGCTCGTCGGCGATCAGCAGCGACGGTTCGTTCGCCACCGCCATCGCGATCACCACGCGCTGCAGCTGCCCGCCGGACAGCTGGTGCGGGTAGGCCGTGAACCGTTCCTCGGGCAACCCGACGAGCTGGAGCAGCTCCAACGCCCGCGCGCGAGCCTGGGAACGCGAGACCGCGCGGTGCACCCGCACGGCCTCGACGATCTGGCTGCCGATGGTGAAGACCGGGTTCAGGGCGCTCATGGGCTCCTGGAACACCATGCCGACCTCGTTGCCCCGCACCTCGCGCAGCTCGTCGGGGGACAACGAGTACAGGTCCCGCCCGCGCAGCAGTGCCCGTCCGGACACGGTGGCGGACGGTGGCAGCAGGCCCAGCAACGACATCGCCGTCACGGTCTTGCCGGAGCCGGACTCGCCGACCACGGCGAGGACCTCCCCGGCGGTCAGCGAGAACGAGACCTCGCTGACCGCCGGGGTGCCCGAGCCGAAGTCCACCGAGACGTCCTCGACGGACAGCAGCGGTTCACTCACTTCGTCAGACCAACCTGCAGGTAGTTCGGGTAGGCGGGGAAGTCGGCGATGAAGAAGTTGCCGACCTTCGAGCCGTGGATGAACGAGTTGCGGGTGTAGATCAGCGGCACGACCGGCGAGTCCTGCAGGATCCGCTTGTCGATGGCGGCCCACTTCCGGCCGGCCTCCGCCGGGTCCACTGTGGACTGCGCCTCCTCGATCAGCTTGTCCACCTCGGGGTTCGAGTAGCGGGAGAGGTTGTAGCCGCCGTTGCCGATCTCCGAGGACGCGAAGAGCGGCTGGATGTTCGCGTTGGCGCTGGGGAAGTCCGGCTGCCACGACGAGAGCGTGATGTCGTAGGTGGGGTTGGCCGAGAGGTTCGTCTCGGTCTCGTACGCGTCCTCCTCCAGCGACCGGATGTTGATCTTGATGTTGGCCTTCGCCAGCGCCGCCTGGATCGCCTCGGCCTTGTCGGTCTGGTTGTTGGACTTGTTCAGCACCAGCTGCAGGTTGTCCAGGCCGTTCGGGAAACCGGCCTCGGCGAGCAGCTGCTTGGCCTTCTCCGGGTCGCCCTCCGGCTTGGTCGGGTAGAGGTCGAACTGCTCGCGGCCCTCGATGCCCTGCGTGATCAGCGTCGAGGCGGTGTCACCGGCGAGTGCGGCGGTGCCGGCCGACGCGACCTGGTAGGCGGCCTTGTTCACCGCGTACTGGAACGCCTGACGCACCTTGACGTCGTTCAGCGGCGCCTTCTGCGTGTTGAGCGCCAGGTAGGCGACGGCACCCGACTTCGACGTCACCACGCGCGACTTCGCGGACGGGTTCGCCTGCAGCTGCGCGAGCTGGGCCGGGGAGACGAACGAGGAGCCGAACGCGAACTTGTCGTCACCGGAGTCGGCGGCGAGGCGCTGCGAGACGACCGAGGCGTCCTGGCCGAGCTGGACCACGACCTCGTCCGGCAGCCCGGCGCGGACCTGGTCCTTCGCGGGATCCCAGTGGGTGTTGCGGGAGAGCTTGACCTCCACGCCCTTCTGGTAGCTCGCGATCTGGTACGGGCCGGACGCGATGGCGTGCTCGGCGTAGTCGGCCTCCGCGCCCTTGCCCTTCGGCACCGGCGCGAACGCGGGCGTCGAGGCGACCCACGGCCAGTCGCCGTACGGGCGGGACAGCTTGAACGTGATCGTCTTCGGGTCGGGCGTCTCGATCGAGTCGAGCTCCTTGCCCTCGAACGGGCCCTTGTAGTCGAGGCCGCCGACCAGCAGCGCCTTGTGGTAGCCGAGGCCACCGCCGAACGCGGGCGCGAACGACCGCTCGACACCCCACTTCACGTCCGCGGACGTGATCGGCGTGCCGTCGCTGAACTTCAGCCCGTCCTGCAGGGTGAACGTCCACGTGCGGCCGTTGTCGGTGGTCTTGCCGGTGTCGGCGAGGTCGGGCACGACCTTGGCCGGCTGCCCGACGGCGTTCTGCCAGCCGGTCAGCCTGCGGTGCACCAGGGCGAGCGTGGTGATCGCGAGGTTCTGCGACTTGGCCGGGTCGAAGTTGATCGTGCGCGACTCCGACAGGATGCGCAGCGTGCCGCCCTTCTCGGCCTTGGCGGTGCCACCGGAGGGTTTCTGGTCGTTCGCGCCACAGGCGGACACCCCCAGGGCGCCGAGCAGCACGACGGCAAGAAGTCTCTTGCGGTACAACGGACTTTCCTCCCTCAGGTGAGCCGTGCTCGCGGGTCGAGCACGCCGTAGGACAGGTCGACGACCGCGTTGGCGACGACGACCAGGAAGCCGGCGAACAACGTGCAGCCGAGCAGGGTCGGCAGGTCACGGCCGTACACCGCCTCGATCAGCAGGCCGCCCAGGCCCGGCAGGCTGAACACGCGTTCGGTGATCACCGCGCCGCCCAGCAGCGAGCCGAGCTCCAGCCCGGTCAGCGTCACGACCGGCAGCAACACGTTGCGCAGCGCGTGCTTGCCGACGACGGTCCGCTCGGCCACGCCCTTGGCCCTGGCGGTGCGGATGAAGTCCTCGTTCATCGTCTCGATCATCTGGGTGCGGGTGAGCTTCACGTAGTGGGCGCCGTGCGCGAACGCGAGCACGCACCACGGCAGGACCAGCCCCCACGCCCACCGCACCGGGTCCTCGCTGAACGGGGTGTAGTTGCCCACCGGCACCACGTCGAGCTTGAACCCGAACACGAGGATGCCGAGCAGCCCCACCAGGTACACCGGCGCGGACACGCCGATCACCGACGCACCGAGCGCGGCGCGGTCGAACCACGAGTCCTTGCGCAGCGCGGCGAACACACCGACACCCACACCGAGGACCACCCACAGCACCGCCGCGCCCACGGCGAGCGAGACCGTCACCGGCAGCCGGTCGCCGATGAGGTCGAGCACGTCGGCGTTCTGCCGGAACGAGTAGCCGAAACACGGTGCGGCGCAGTGGATCGCGGTCGCGCCGCTGCCGAACGTCCTGCCGGTGAAGATCCCGCCGAGGAACGTGAGGAACTGCTGCCACCACGGCTCGTCGAAGCCCATGAACTCCCGCGCCAGCGCGAGGTTCTCCGGCGTGCACGGCTTGCCGCACGCCATCAGGGCGGGATCGGACGGCACGAGGTAGAAGACGACGAACGTGCAGAAAGCCACGATGAGCAGCACGAGTGCCATGCCGCCGACGCGCGTGGCCGCGTACCTGAGCGAGATCACGGCTTCTTCCCCCACCTCGGGTCGAGCGCGTCCCGCAGCCCGTCGCCCAGCGCGTTGAAGCCCCAGGTGACCCCGAACAGCGCCAGTCCGGGGAACAGCAGGTAGGCCGGGTCCACCGCGACCCACTCGATCGCCGAGCTGATCGACCGGCCCCAGCTCGGCGTGGGCGGCAGCACGCCGACGCCGAGGAACGACAGCGCCGCCTCCAGCCCGACCTTGCCCGGCACCGACAACGTTGCCATGACCAGCACCGGACCCCACAGGTTCGGCAGCAGCTCGGTGCGGAACACCTCCCACGGCGACGCCCCGAGCGTCCGCGCGGCCTTCACGAAGTTGCGCTCCTTCAACGTGAGCACCTGCGCCCGCACGATCCGCGCGGTCGACGGCCAGCCGAAGAACCCGATCACCACGATCAGCAGCAGCGCCCGCGGGAACTCCACCGGCACGACCGCGCCGAGCGCGATCATGAACACCAGGTACGGGAAGCCCAGGAACACGTCGGCGCTCCAGACGATCACCCGGTCGACCCAGCCGCCGAGGTAGCCGGCGGCCGCGCCGATCAGCACGCCGAGCCCGATCGACACCAGCGTCGCCGCGAGCCCGATCAGGAACGACGTCCGCGCGCCGTGCACCACGATCGCGAACAGGTCCCGGCCGGTCAGCGGCTCGACACCGAACCAGTGCTCACCGCCGACGCCGCCGAACGGCCCGGCGGGCAGTCCGCTGGCGGGGTCCAGCGCGCTCGCGTCGTAGGTGTACGGGTCGTGGCCCTCGATGGCGGTGAGGACGTCCGCGAAGATCGCGACCAGGCCGATCACCACGACGGTGACGGTGCCGATCAGGGCCCAGCGGTCGCGGGCGAGCACCGACCGGATCGCGGCGGGCACCGACCGCGCGACAGGAGTGGACAACGGCGTGACCTGCTTCTGTGGGAGCTCTTGATCAGACGGGCGAACAGTAGGCCGATCGGGTGGTCGTGGTCTGCCGCGTCCACCAGGTGAGAATCTGTTACTGCAATCGTTTCAGTGTCGACCAAAAGAAATTGCATCGCATGGCACGGTTGACTGTCGTGGGACCTGACAACGACATACAGCAGCTCCGACAGATGTCCGGACTAGTGACGCCGATGACACTGAGAGTAGCGGTCACCCTGGGTCTTCCGGACCGCCTTCACGAACAGTCCGCGACCGCCCGCGAACTCGCACCCGAGCTCCAGGTCGATCCGCTCGCGCTGGACCTGCTCCTGGCGCACCTGGCGACCCTCGGTGTGGTCGAACGGACCGACGACGGCTACCGCACGACCGAGTTCGGTGCGCACCTGCGCGCGGGTGCGGGCAACGGCCTGAACAACCTGCTGCACCACGACTCCGCCGCCGGCCGCGCGCACCTGGCGTTCGTCGACCTGCTCCACAGCGTCCGCACCGGCGAGGCCGCCTACCCGGTGCGCCACGGCCGGGACTTCTGGACCGACCTGACCGAACGGCCGCACCTGCGCGCGGCGTTCGACCGCCAGATGAACGACCGCATGCGCGGCTGGATCCCGCACGTCGTGGCGAACTTCGACTGGTCGCGGTTCGGCTCGATCGTCGACGTCGGTGGCGGCCACGGCAGCCTGCTCGCCGCGATCCTCGACGCGAATCCTGGCGTGCGCGGTCACCTGGTCGACCTGGAGGAGACCGCGGCCGGTGCGCGTGAGCTGCTGCGCCGGTTCGGTGACCGGGCCGAGGTGACCGGGGGCAGCTTCTTCGACCCGCTGCCCACCGGCGGTGACGCCTACGTCCTGTTCGACGTCCTGCACAACTGGGACGACGAGCGGGCCCGCCGGATCCTCGCCCGCTGCGTCGAGGCGGCAGGTCCGGACGGCCGGGTCCTCGTCGTGGAATCCATCGGAGGTCTGACCGAGTTCGACCTGATCATGCTGGTGGACTTCGGCGGTCGCGACCGCAGCCGCGCCGAGTTGGAGGAACTGGCCTCGGCGTCCGGTTTGACCCTGGTCGGCGCAACTCGGGTGACCGATGAGCGCAGCGTGCTCGAATTCCGGAAACATCCGATCTAAGGTCGAGAGGCCGCCGCACGGACGAAGGGACTCCTGATGCGTCGTGCAGCGGTCATAGCGGCCCTGTTGCTCGTGGTGGGTGCGTCACCGGTGCAGGCCGCGCCGGCGGTGAGCGTGCAGGTGGATCCGGCGAGCCAGAGCCAGGTCGGCAGGGACTTCGCCGGCTTCAGCTACGAGAAGGACCGGGTCGGCGCGCGGATGTTCGACGCCCGCAACGCCGACCTGGTCCGCCTCTTCCGCCTGCTCGGGCCGAGCCTGCTGCGCATCGGCGGCAACCTCGTGGACATGACCACCTGGAACCCGCAGGGCGCCGGAGGCAGGGCCGAGGAGGTCACCCCGGACGACATCCGCGAGCTGGCGCGGTTCGCCAGGGCGACCGGGTGGAAGGTCGTCTACGGCATCAACCTCAAGACCAACACGCCGGAAGCCGCCGCCGACGAGGCCGCGGTGGCCGCGCGGACGCTCGGCAAGGACCTCGTGGCGTTCGAGATCGGCAACGAGCCCAACGTCTACGTGAAGACGCTGCCGGAGTACGAGGCGCTGTTCGCGAAGTTCGCCGACGCGATCCGGGCGAAGGTGCCGGACGCGCACTTCGACGGTCCCGGCCAGGCGAACAGCAGCTCGTGGGCGGAGGACTTCGCCCGCACGCAGAAGGACAGGGGCGTGAGCATCCTGTCCACGCACGTGTACATCGCGAAGAACACCGAGGCCGACATCGCGAAGATGCTGGCGTCGAACTCCTCCGGCAGGTTGCCGAGCATCTCGGCCGCGATGCAGAAGGCCTGGTCGGCCAACGGGATCGGGCAGTGGCGCGTCACCGAGGCGAACAACTACTTCCACGGCGGCGCGGACGGCGTGAGCAACGTGCAGGCCGCGGCGTTGTGGTCGCTCGACTACATGTCCGGTGTCGCGGCGCGGCAGGGCTCTGGCATCAACTTCCACGGCGGTACGTCCACGCAGTTCCCGCTGCACTACTCGCCGATCCGCTACGACGGGCTGAATCCCGTTGGCGTGCAGGCGGTCTACTACGGTGAGCTGCTGTGGAAGCTCGCCGGGCCCGGTGCCTACCACTCGGCGACCGTCAGCGGTGCCGGCGAGGTCACGGCGTGGGGGATCGGCGGGAACGCGTTCGTCAACAACAAGAACACGACCGCGGTGACGGCGACGATCACGTTGCCCAAGAAGGCGCACAACGCAAGCGTTTACGTGTTGACCGCACCGAAGCTGGACTCCAAGGAGATCACCATCGCGGGCTCGGCCGTCGAGAAGGACGGGAGGTTCGTGCCGAAGCCCAAGCGCGTGAAGGTGACCGGCACGACGACGACGGTCGACGTGCCGGCCAACAGCGCGGTGCTGGTGGTCACTCGGTGAGGGCGGCGATCCGTTCCTGGGCCTCGGCGAGGTCCTCGGCGGTGGGGGCGTCGTCCTGGGTGAGCGAACGCCGCCAGTAGCCGGAGAACTCGATGTCCTTCTTGGACACGCCGAGTCCGACGAAGTGCCTCCGCAGTGCCCGCACCGCGGAGGCCTCACCGCCCAGCCACACCCAGGCGGACGACGGCAGGTCCAGCGCTGTCACCACGGAGACCAGGTCCTGTCCGGCGCTGCGGTGCACCCAGCGCACGCCGGGGACGTCCTGCTCCTCCGCCGGGTCCTCGACCTCGACGAACGCCAGGAACCGCTGCGCCGAGGGCAGCAGCTCCAGCAGCGAGGCGATCGCGGGCAGCGCGGTCTCGTCGCCCGCGAACACCAGCAGGCCGGCGGTCCCGAGCGGGCGGGCGTACTCGGGCGAGGGCCCGAACCGCCCGATGACGTCACCGGCACGAGCGGTGGCGGCCCACCGGGACGCGGGACCGTCCTCGCCGTGCAGCACGAAGTCCACCGTCAGCACACAGTCCACAAGGGACCGGACGGTGAAGCCGCGCATCCACGGCCGTTGTGGTTCGGGGATCGCGAGGTAGGCCTGGTACCAGACGCTCACGTCCGGCGAGTCCGACACGAACGCGGACCCTCCCGGCTTGGGGAACAACAGCTTCAGCTGCTGGTCCGGCCAGGTCCCGACGTCGGCGAGGCCGTCGCCGGTGAACGTCATCCGCACCATGCGCGGGGTCAGCGGGGTGACCTCGGAAACCGTCAGCAGGCTCACGACAGGTACTCCTTCAGGTGCTGGGCGGTGAGGGTGTCCGCCTGGGCCACGAGGTCGCCGGGCGTGCCGGAGAACACGACCTGGCCGCCGTCGTGCCCGGCGCCGGGGCCCAGGTCGACGATCCAGTCGGCGTGCGCCATCACGGCCAGGTGGTGCTCGATCACGATCACCGTGTTGCCGGCGTCGATCAGCTGGTCGAGGAGTCCGAGCAGCTGGTCGACGTCCGCGAGGTGCAGGCCGGACGTGGGCTCGTCCAGCACGTAGGTCGATGCCTTCTCGGCCATGTGGATGGCGAGCTTGAGCCGTTGCCGTTCCCCGCCGGACAACGTGGTGAGCGGCTGGCCGAGCGAGAGGTACGACAGGCCGACGTCGTGCAGGCGGCTCAGCACGGCGTGCGCCTGGCCGGACGGGAAGAACTCGCGCGCGTCGGCGACGGACATGCCGAGCACCTCGCTGATGTTCTTGCCCCGCAACGTGTAGCGCAGCACGTCCGGCGTGAACCGCTTGCCCTCGCACTTCTCGCACACGGTCGCGACGCCCGCCATCATCGCCAGGTCGGTGTAGACGAGCCCGATGCCCTTGCAGTTCGCGCAGGCACCCTCGGAGTTCGCGCTGAACAACGCCGCCTTGACGCCGTTGGCCTTGGCGAAGGCGGTCCGGATCGAGTCGAGCAACCCGGTGTACGTGGCGGGGTTGGACCGGCGCGACCCGCGGATCGGCGACTGGTCGACCGTCACCACGTCAGGACGTCCGCGCAGCGAACCGTGGATCAGCGACGACTTGCCGGAGCCCGCCACGCCGGTGACCACGGTCAGCACCCCGAGCGGGAGGTCGACGGAGACGTCCTTGAGGTTGTTCAGCCGGGCACCGGTGATCGGCAGGAAACCCCTGGGGGAGCGGAACTCCGGCCGCAGCTTCGCCCGGTGGCCGAGGTGCCGCCCGGTGAGCGTGCCGGACGCGCGCAGCCCGGCCACGTCACCGGAGTAGCAGACGTGGCCGCCGTGCACGCCCGCGCCGGGACCGAGGTCGACGACGTGGTCGGCGATCGCGATGGTCTCCGGCTTGTGCTCGACGACGAGGACGGTGTTGCCCTTGTCCCGCAACTGGAGCAGCAGGTTGTTCATGCGCTGGATGTCGTGCGGGTGCAGGCCGACGGTCGGTTCGTCGAACACGTAGGTGATGTCGGTCAGCGACGATCCCAGGTGCCGCACCATCTTCACGCGCTGCGACTCGCCGCCGGACAGCGTGGCGGACTCGCGGTCGAGCGACAGGTAGCCGAGCCCGATCTCGACCAGCGAGTCCAGCGTGTTGCGCAACGTCGCCAGCAGTGGTGCGACGGACGGGTCGTCGATCGAGTGCACGAACCGCGCCAGGTCGCTGATCTGCATCGCACAGCAGTCGGCGATGTTCACCCCGCGGATCTTCGAGCCGAGCGCGGCCTCGTTGAGGCGTGCGCCGCGGCAGGCCGGGCAGGTCGCGAACGTCACCGCCCGGTCGACGAACGCGCGGACGTGCGGCTGCATCGACTCGCGGTCCTTGGCCAGGATCGTGCGCTGCAGCTTCGGGATCAGACCGTCGTAGGTGACGTTGGTGCCGGCGATGTTCAGCTTGGTGGTCGGCTTGTGCAGGAAGTCGTGCAGTTCCTGCTCGGTGAACTCGGCGATCGGCTTGTCGGCGGGGTAGAGCCCCGAGTTGGCCAGCACCTGCCAGTACCAGGTGCCGACGCCGTAGTTCGGGGCGTCGATCGCGCCCTCGTTCAGGGACTTGGTCCGGTCGACGATCGCGTCGACGTCGACGGTGGTGACCTTGCCCAGGCCCTCGCACTCCGGGCACATGCCTTCGGGCAGGTTGAAGCTGAACGCGCCGGACGTCCCCACGTACGGCTCGCCGAGGCGGCTGAACACGATCCGCAACATGGTGTGCGCGTCGGTGGCCGTGCCGACGGTGGAGCGGGAGTTCGCGCCCATCCGCTCCTGGTCGACGATGATCGCCGCGCTGAGGTTGTGCAGCGCGTCCACGTCCGGGCGCCCGATCGAGGGCATGAACGACTGCAGGAACGCCGTGTAGGTCTCGTTGATCATCCGCTGCGACTCGGCCGCGATCGTGCCGAAGACCAGCGAGGACTTGCCGGAGCCGGACACGCCGGTGAAGACGGTCAGGCGGCGTTTGGGGACGTCGAGCGACACGTCCGCGAGGTTGTTCTCCCTGGCCCCGCGGATCTGGATGACGTCATGGCTGTCGGCGAGCACAACTTCCCCCGGGATTGATTCTTTATGCCGTAAAGTAAGCGGTGAACGAGGTTACTTTACGTTGTAAGGAGTCGCAACCGTGGTCGTCTACGCAGGTCAGGGCGACCCGCGCCGGTCCATCGAGCTGCTCTGGCGCAGGTCCGTCACCGAGCAACGCCCCGGCCCGAAACCCGGCCTGAGCGTGGACGCGATCGTCGACGCGGGCATCGCCGTCGCCGACGAGCAGGGCATGGCCTTCTCGATGCGCGCGGTGGGGGAGCGCCTCGGCCGCACGGCCATGGCCCTCTACACGTACGTGCCGGGCAAGAACGAGCTGGTCGACCTCATGTACGACCGCGCCATGGCCGAGCTGCCGACGTCGTACCCGCTGGACGAGGGATGGCGCCCGGCCGTGACGCGGTGGGCGCACGACATGTGGGAGTTCTACGGCCGTCACCCCTGGGTGCTGCAGGTGTCGCAGGCCCGTCCGGTGCTCGGGCCGCACGAGTTCGCCGTGATCGAGTCCCTGGCCGCGATCCTCGTCTCCACCGGCCTGCCGGGCCGTGAGCTGCGCGGCATCGTCGGCGCGATCAACTACTTCGTGCGCGGCGCCGCCCAGACCATCGCCGAGGCCCGCGCCGCCGGTGGCGCGACCGGCGAGGCGGACGAGGAGTGGTGGTACGCGCGGTCCGCGGTGCTGCTGGAGATCGAGCCGGACCTGGAGAAGAGGTTCCCCATGCTGCACCGGCTGGAACAGGACCGCGAACCGGTGGATCCATCGTTGCCCTATTTGGAGAACGACGCTCTGGAGAACTTCCGCAACGGTCTGCGCGTGCTTTTGGACGGTGTTGCGGCCGCTGTGACAAAACCGTGACATGGTCCGGACGTTCAGCGCACATGAAGCCGATGAGATCGTGCCCATGGGGATCGGCAGACTGTTCGTGGCTGTCGCCTGCGCGATGGTGCTGACCGCACCGAGCACAGCGGCCGCCACCTCCGTGCGGCACTACCGGCCCGCCGTCATGACGATGGAGTACGCGGTCGGTGACCTGAAGGCGGTGGTCCACGCACCACGCACGCTCGTCGGCACGCGGCCGCTGGTGTTCGGCTTCCGCGGGTACGACGACATCGCGCGGTCGTCGGCGCAGCAGGGATCGATCGTGGTGCTGGTGAGCGACCGGACCGCGGTCGACCGGCACGCACAGCTGTGGCGCGAGCTGAACGACGGCGAGGGTCCGTTGGCGGAACGGTTCTGCGGGTTCGCCGGCCACTTCGTTGTGGCAGAACCGTGACGAGGCCATCACAGAACGCCCACAACCGGCCGGTGAGATCGTCGCGGACCTCGAACTGACGGCGGTGGTGCACGCGCCACGCCGGCTGGTCGGCGAACACCTACCGCGGCTACGACCACCTGAGTGAGGAGCTGGCCCGCCAGGGGTTCGTGGTCGTGTCGGTGAGCGCCAACGGCGTGAACGCGAGCGAGTTCGCCCAACGGTCGGACATCGCCCGCGCGAAGCTGATGAGCAAGCAAGCACCTCGAACTGTGGCGCGACCTCAACGACGGCTCCTGCCAGGACACCGGCCCTGAAGCCCGAGCATCGGCCGAACCCGATCGTCAACCACGGCTATCCGGGCGTTGACGTCGTGACGCATCCACCGATCGGTTAAGCCTCAACACGACTTTGAGGGGTCGCGCACCCCCTTCCGCTGCTGCCATGGTGGTGGCGGAAGGGGGAAATTCCATGTTCAGGACCAGTGCGCTGCTGACCGCGGCGCTCGTAGTGCTGACCGCCTCGCCCGCCACGGCACACGCCGGCGGGGACTGGGCCGGTTGGCAGAAGGATCTCACCGGGTCGAGGCACAACGCCGCGGAGTGGCGCCTCAACCGGCACAACGCCGGCAACCTCAAGCTGAAGTGGGCGTACGCCTACGAGAAGGGGCCCGTCAACGCCGTCCGCAGCCAGCCGGCGGTCGTCGGCGACACGATCTACTTCGGCAGTCCCGAGGGGAAGTTCTACGCCCGCAACGCCCGCACCGGCGCACCGAAGTGGGAGTTCACGCTGCCACCGGCGGCCAGGCCGGTGTACAACTCCGACGGCCCGACGGTGTCCGACGGCAAGGTGTTCTTCGGCGACAACACGGGCCGGTTGTTCGCGCTCGACCAGCGGACCGGCCGGCCGCGCTGGCAGGTCCAGGTGGACAGCACCGTCGCCGCGGTGAACACCAGCTCGCCGATCGTCTACAACGGACGGATCTACCTCGGCACGTCCAGCGCGGAGAACACGCTTCCCCGCGACTACGCGTGCTGCACGTTCCGCGGTCACGTCGACGCCTTCGACATCGACACGGGCGCGCTGGTCTGGCGCCACTACACGGTGCCGGAACCGGTCGAGGTCGGCACGTGGCCCAACGGCGCCAAGAGGTTCGAGCCGTCCGGCGCCGGGGTGTGGAGCTCGCCGTCGATCGACCGCAGGACCGGCACGCTCTACGTCGGCACCGGCCAGAACTACACCGGCAAGGGCGGCGAGTTCGACTCGCTGCTGGCGCTGGACACGCGCACCGGTGCGGTGAAGTGGACCAACCAGGTGACCGACTCCGACACGTGGCGCCAGGCGTGCAACGAACCCGACCCCGAGGGGTACTGCCCAGGGCTCAAGGACAACACGAACCTCGACTACGACATCGGCGCGTCGCCCACGCTGTTCGAGGTGAACGGGCGTCAGCTCGTCGGCGTGGGTCAGAAGTCCGGTGTGTACCACGTGTTCGACGCCAGGACGGGACAGGTCGTGTGGCGCCGTCAGCTCGGTTCGCCGTGGCCCAGCGGCGGCATCGGCGGCATCCAGTGGGCGACCAGCTACGACGGCAAGCGGCTCTACATCGCGACCTACGTCGCCCAGCCCGGCAAGCTGTTCGCGGTGGACCCGGCCACCGGCACGGTGCTGTGGGAGACCCCGGCGCCCGCCGACGGGTGCACCACCGGAGGCGCCGTCGGGCTGAAGGTCTGCGTGCCGGCCCACGGTCTTCCGGTGTCCAGCACGCCCGGCGTGGTGTGGCTGGGTGCGGAGGACGGCAAGCTCCGCGCGTACGACGCGAAGACCGGCCAGATCCTGTGGACCTACGACACGATCCAGGACGTGCGGGGTGTCAACGGGTTGACCGGCCGCGGCGGCAACATGGCGGGACCCGGCACCGGCGCGGTGGTGTCGAACGGCATGGTCTACGTGCAGTCTGGCTACTTCGGACAGGACAACAGCCCGTACGGCCGAGTGCTACTCGCGTTCGGTTTGTAGTTTCGCGCGCACGGAGTCGGTGGGCAGTCCGGTCTCCGCGCGCAGCTCCAGCGCTCTCCGCCAGGCACGGCGAGCCGGTTCGGCGTCACCCATGGCCGCGTGGGTGTCGCCGAGCTGCTCGTAGGCGGAGGCCTCCAGCGGGAGGTCGCCGCCCGTGCGGAAGTGCGCGGCGGACTCGGCGAACGCGTGCGCGGCCCGTTCGAGATCGCCCAGCCCGAGGTAGCCGGTGCCGAGGTTGTCCCACGTCTCGGCCTGGCCGATCACGTGGCCCATCGCCTGCCACATCCGCATGACGCGTTCGCCGTACTCGACGGCCGTGGCGTAGTCGCCGATCTTGCCGTAGCCCCACGCCAGTCCGGTCAGCGCGTTGGCCTGGCCGTACTCGTCACCGCACTCCTCGTACAACGCGAGCCCGCGCCGCGTGTGCTCAAGAGCCTCGGGGATCCGGTCGTCCGGGCACAGCATCGCGATGTTCAGCAGCACGTCGGCCTGGCCTGCCGGGTTGCCCTCGAACAGCTCCAGCGCCCGTTCCAGCGCGGCCGTGGACTCGCCGAGCCGTCCGACTCTGGCGAGTCCGCGGGCCAGGTTGATCAGCGTGCGGCCCAGGCCGTCGGTGTCGTCGAGCTGTTCCAGCGCGGCGACGGCGAGCTGCTGGGACGTCAGGAGGTCCTGGTAGTGCGCCTGCCGGTCCAGGACGTCGGCGAGCGACCACCCCATCAGCCACGTCTGCGCCGGGGTGCCGTGGGGCATCGCCGACATCAACGCCGGGTGCTCCGCCGTCAGCCACGCCAGCGCTTCTTCGTGCGTGCGGATCGGCGTGACGACAACGCCTTCCGCCGGTGGCGGCGCGGCCGGACGGTGGCGGCTGGGGGTGAACACGACGGCGGCTTCGACGCCCGTGAGCGCGAGGTGGTCGAACAGGCGGGTGAGCGCCTCGTCGCGTTCGTGCGGCCCCGCCAGCTCGGCCGCGTAGTCGCGCAGCAGGTCGTGGCACGTGAACCGGCCGGGCTCGGGTTCGTCGAGCAGGTTCGCCCTGGCCAGTTCCACCAGCCGCGCCTCGGTCTCCGGCAGCGCCAGCCCCGCCAGGGACGCGGCGCCGGCGAGGCTGATGTCCGAACCGGGCATCAGGCCGAGCAACCGGAACAGCCGCAACGCCGCGGCGCTGAGCGCCTTGCAGGAGTGGGAGAAGACCGACCGCAGGTCCGCGGTGACGTCATCGTCGTCGGCGAACGCGTCGAGGTCGGCCAGCTCGTCCGCGAGGGCCGCCAGCGGGAACTCCGGCTGCGTCGCCGCCCGTGCCCCGGCGACCGCGAGCGCGAGCGGCAGCCGCGCGCACCGGCGGACCACGGTGTCGACCGCCTCCGGTTCGGCACGGGCGCGGTCGTGACCGATCCGGGCCGCCAGCAGCTCGCGGGCGTCGTCGGGCGGCAGCAGGCCCAGCGACAGCGACCGCGCCCGGTGCGTCGGCCTGAGCGCGGTCCGGCTGGTGATCACCACGTGCGTGTTGGGCGTGCGTGGCAGCAGCGGTTCGATCTGGTCGGCATCGGTGGCGTTGTCCAGCACCATCAGCACCCGCTTGCCGGCGAGGGCGTCCCGCAGCAGCTCGGACTGCCCGGCCACGTCGTGCGGCACCTTGGCCCGCGGCACGTCCAGCGCCGACAGGAACCGCAGCAGCGCGTCACCGGGGCTCAGCGCGGCGCCGGACGGTCCGAACCCGTGCAGGTTCACGTAGAGCTGGCCGTCCGGGAACCGCTCGGCCGCGCGGTGCGCCCAGTGCACGGCCAGCGACGTCTTGCCGACGCCACCCGTGCCGGTGATCACCACGACGCCGTTCGGCGCCTGGTCCAGCTCGGCCAGCTCCAGCGCCCTGCCGGTGAACGGTTTGGGCGGCGCGGGCAGCTGCCGCGGCGCCGAGGCGGTCTGCAGCCGCCGGTGCAGCGTGGTGAGCCTGCGGGACGGTTCGGCGCCCAGCTCGTCCGCCAGCCGGGTCCTGAGCAGCTCGAACTGCTTGAGCGCGTCGGACGTGCGGCCGCTGCCGTGCAACGCCTCGATCAGCTGGGCCGCCACGCGCTCGTCCAACGGCCGTTCGGCGGCGAGCACCTGCAGCTCCGGCACCAGCGACTGGTGCTCACCGGCGCTCAGCCGCGCGTCCACGTGGTCGAGCCGTGCCGCCAGCAGCTCGGCGGCGAACTCCTCGCGCCTGCGGCGGGCCCACGGCGTGTCCAGTGTGGACAGCAGGTCCTGCCGCACCAGCCGCAGTGCCTCCGCGGTCCGGCCGGTGCGCACGAGGCGCCGGAACAGGTGCAGGTCGATCTCCGCCGGGTCGACGCGGACCACGTACCCGCCCGCCTCGCGCTCGATCAGGCCGGGCAGCGTCTGGCGCAGCCGGGTGAGCCACGTCCGCATCATCGCGCGGGCACGGGGCGGTGGAGCGTCACCCAGGACGCGTTCGACCAGGTCGTCGGCACCGACCACCTCGCCGGCGTCGACGAGCAGCACCCCGAGCAGGGCTCCCAGCCGCGTCTGGCCGAACTCGGTCACGTGGCCGTCCACCTGCGCCGAGACGCCGCCGAACACCGTGAATCGCACGTGATCACGCTACCGAACGGCGAAGTTCTAGAGCTTTTCTCAGGGTGCTGACAGCAGACTCCAAGGCGCACGGGGCTCAGTGGAATGAGGGAGGTCGCCATGCTGATCGATCGCACCATGCCGCTGGGTACCGCGCTGACCGTCACCTACGCCTCAGAGCGTGGACCGCGCACGCACAACGCCGACGCGTACGCCACCAACGGCCGTCGCACCTTCGTGGTCGCCGACGGGGTGGGTGACTCCGCGGCCGCGGGCGAGGCCGCGCACGCCGCCGCCCAGGCCGCCGCCCTCCTCACCGATCCCGTCGCCGCGATCCTGGCCGCCCGCGACGCGCTGCAGGTGCACAGCGGGGACGCCGTGATCGTGGTCGCGGTGGCCCGTCCGCACGGCGGCTTCGACGTGGCGTGGGCCGGCGACGCCCGTGCGTACGCCTCAGCCGGTCAGGACCTCGTGCAGCTCACGACCGACCAGACCGTGGCCGAGTACCTCCGCGAACGCGGCGTGGTGCCGCAGCCGCGGCTGGAGCACGTCGTGACGAACACCGTCCGGCACGCCACGCCGGAGAACATCGGGCGTGCGGCGACGCGGGCGTCCCGGCTCCTGCTCGCCTCGGACGGCGTGTACGGGCCGTTGGGGCACGGCGGCGTCGAGGCGATCATGGCCGGGCACGCGTCGGCCGAACGTCTCGTGCGGGCGGCCCTGTACGCGGGCGGGACGGACAACGCGACGGCGCTGGTCGTCAGCTGACCTTCTTCTTGCCCCGCTTCTTCTTGCTCTCCTCGACGCTGCGCTGCAACGCCTCCATGAGGTCCACGACGCCCGTGGCCTCGGGAGGCTCGGCCTCGACGACGACCTCGCGGCCCTTGCGCTTGTCCTCGACGAGCTTGTTCACGCGCTCGGTGTAGGTGTCGCGGTAGTCCTTCGGACGCCAGTCGTCGGCCATCGACTCGACCAGCGACACGGCCATGTTCAGCTCCTTGCCGCGCGGTGCCCTGCCCTCCGGCACCACGTCCAGCACGTCCTTCGGGTCCCTGACCTCGTCGGCGAAGAACAGCGTGTGCACGGCGAGGATGCCGTTGTCCTCCTTCAACGCGGTCAGGTACTGCTTGCCGCGCATCACGAACAACGCGATGCCCGCCCGGTTGGTCTTCTTCATCGCCTGCGCCAGCAACAGGTACGGGCGGGAGAACTCGGGCTTGGCCGGCCCGAGCCAGTAGGTCTTCTGGAAGAACACCGGGTCGATCTCGGCGAGGTCCACGAACGCCTCGATGTCGAGCGTGCGCGAGCGGCCGGGCGCGATGTCGTCGAGCTCCTCCGGTTCGACGATCACGTACTCGCCGTTGTCGACCTCGTGCCCCTTGACGATCTTGTCGTAGGGCACCTCGCGGCCGGTGCGCTCGTTGACGCGCTTGTAGCGGATGCGGTCGGACGTGCCGCGCTGGAACTGGTTGAAGTGCACCGTGTGGTCCTCGGTGGCGCTGTACAGCTCCACCGGGATCGTCACCAGCCCGAAACTGACCGACCCGCTCCAGATCGCCCGTGCCATGCAGGTCAGGTACCCGCTGACGATCGCGTGCAACCTTCCGCGCCCGATCTCGGTTTCCTGCTAGTGATCGATCGACTACTGGGAGGAAGTGCATGAGAGTCGTACTGGGGTTCCTGCTCTCCGCGGTCGCGCTCATCGGTGGGTCCGGTGTCGCGCTGGCGGACCCGCCGAGGCCGCCGTACCCGCTCGTGACCACGTGGGCGGACGCCGAGGTCCGCACCTGTGAGGCGCTGTCGTGCCCGGTGGACCACGTGATCCCCGCGGGAGAGACCACCATCGGCATCTGCTGGACCCGCGGTCAGACCGTCCACGACCACGGCATCTACAACAACATCTGGATCATGGTGAGCAACAACAGCGGCGGCCGCTACCTCGCCAGCGCGATCTACTTCATCGGTGACGAGCGCGCGAACCTCCCGTACGAGAACGACTGCGGGCCGTTGTAGCGCCGTGCCCGGCCCGAGTGTCCACTGCGCACTCGGGCCGGGCCGGTACGGTTGGCAGGCGTGAGAGTCGTCGTGCTGTCCGACACCCACGCGCCGCGGTTCTGGAAGCGGTGCCCACCCGCCGTGGCCGGGCATCTGCGGTCGGCCGACCTGATCCTGCACGGCGGTGACGTCTGCGTCGCTCCCGTGCTGGACGAGCTGGCGCAGTACGCGCCGGTGATCGCGGTGTGCGGCAACAACGACGGCCCGGACGTGGTGGCCTGGGGCGCACCTGAGACCGTCGAGTTCGACATCGAGGGACTACCGGTCGCGATGATCCACGACAGCGGGCAGAAGACCGGCAGGCTCGCCAGGATGCGCCGCCGGTTCCCGTCGGCGCGACTCGTCGTCTTCGGACATTCGCACATCCCCTGGGACGAGGAGGAGAACGGCTTCCGCGTCTTCAACCCCGGTTCGCCCACGGACAAGCGCCGTCAGCCGCACGGCACGATCGGGCTGCTGGACGTGGTGGACGGCGTGCTGCTGGACGCGCGGATCGTGCCGGTGGCCCAGGCGGCGAGCCGCGGGCCCAGCACCTCGTAGACGTGCGGGTCGAAGCCCATGCCGGTGTGCGTGCTGTGCACCTCGACGCACTCGGCGCACGGGTCCAGGCACAGCCGCCACGGCACGATGCCGTCCGAACGGGAGTAGACGGAGATCGCGGGCACCTGCAACGGTTCGGCGAGGATCTTCACGTGCTCCTCGAAGCACGGACCGCCCATGCAGTCGTCGTCGAGCAGCCCCGGCACGCCCGCGGAAGCCAGGCGCGCGAGGAATCTCGCGACCCGCATGACGTTCGGGTGCGCGCCCATCGGGTCCAGCACGGGACTGCCCAGCATCACCAGGCCGCGCACCAGGTCCGGCCGCCGGGCAGCGGCCAGGCGCGCGATGCCGCCACCACGGCTCTGACCGAGCAGCACCACCGGACGACCGGTGCGCTCGGCGTGCTTCTCGGTGCGGCGCAGCAGTTCCGCCAGCAGGTCGCCGGTGCAGCCGACGGTGAACCCGACGCCCGCGCTGACCGGCACGTAGCCACGGGCCCGCAACCACGACGCGGCGGGCAGCAGGCTCACGTCACCCGCCCCGAAACCGGGCGCGAGCACGACGCCCAAACCCCTGCCCTGACCGGGATCCGCGTCCCGCCACACCGGGTGCCGCAGCAGCCTCGGCACGTCCCAGAGCGCGCGAACGACGCTTTCCCGTGCGGTAGAACGCATCCCGTCGAACATGACACTGGTTTGCCGGAGGTTCGCGGGACAAAACCTGTCAGAAGTGGACCGCGATCTCCGCGCCGAGCTTGGCGCCGTTCAGCAGTTCGAGGTCGTCCCCGCTCCAGAACCGGCCGGGGTCGTACCAGTTGGGCCGCCGCTTCGGCAGCAACCCCATCTCCTCGTACGTGATCGCGACGATCTCCGCGCAGAACGCGCTCTCCAGCGTGGCGTCCGCCTTGGGCCGCAGCGGGACGCGGCCGCGCAGCCACCGCGAGGCGAGCTTCGCGGTCGAGGGGAACGGCGTGCCGTCGAGCCGGGCGACCGTCCGCAGTGCGGCGTCCTCCATCTCCTTCGTCACCGGGTGGTCGAGCTGCCGCAGCCACGCCCGCTGGTTGTACCGGTCGTGCCACGTCACCACGGCGTCGCGCAGGTCGTGCAGCTGGGCGCCGCGCTGGTGGGTGCCGGTCCACATGTCCTTGAGCGACTTGCCGAGCTCGGCGTGCCACATCAGCGGTGGCAGGTCGTCCAGCACGATCGCCATGCCCACGTGGTTGACCGGGCTGTTCGTCATGGCCTGGATCGCCCGATCCGCGGCGCTGCGCCCGCGGAACACCCACACGTCACCGGTGCGGGTCAACTCCACGGCTTCGTCCAGAGAGATCGCCATGACCCCGTAGCCTAGGCACATGAAGCTCTGGAAGGTGCTCGGCATCGCCGCGTTCGCCGGTGTCGCGGCGAGCGGCGTGCTGGTGGCCCGCAACCAGCGCCGCCGCGCCGCCTACACCCCCGACCAGGTCAGGGAACGTCTGCACGAACGGCTGAACGAGGCGTCGCGAGCCTCTGAGTGAGGAAGAGCGCCGCGCGGTCGAGCGCGTGATCAGCCTCGTCGAGGACGCCGGTGAACGCCTGGAACACGTGCGGCACGTCGGCGGTGACGTCGAGGATCACGTCCACCCCGGCGTCCCTGGCGCGGGCGGCCATGCGCGTGGAGTCGTCCAGCAGCACCTCGTTGGTGCCCACCTGCAGCAGCATCGGCGGGAAGCCCGTCAGGTCGGCGAACAGTGCGGGGCTGATGAGCTCGTGACGCGGGTCCTGCCCGGCCAGGTACAGCGCGCTGGTGCGTTCGAGGCTCTGGCGCGTGAAGAACGGGTCGGCGCCTTCCTTCGCGTCCATGCTCTCGCCGGTCCGGGTGACGTCCAGGCCGGGGGAGAAGGCCACGATCGCGGCCGGCGCCGGGAGTCCCGCGGCGCGCGCCGCCAGACAGGTCGTGACGGTCAGCCCGCCGCCAGCGGAGTCGCCGGCGAACACGATGGACGCCGGATCCTCGCCCGCGTCGAGCAACGCGCGGTAGGCGGCGACCGCGTCGTCGATCGCGGCCGGGAACGGGTGCTCCGGCGCGAGCCGGTAGTCCAGCGAGAACGCCCGGAACCCGGTCCTCGCCACCAGGCTCCCGGTCAGCGACAGCGCGGTCTCCGGCGAACCGACGACGTAGGAGCCGCCGTGGAAGTACAGGATCGTGCCGGCGCGCCGGTCCTCCGCTCGCTCGACCAGCAGGGCTCGCCGTGACCCGAGCACGGTGTCCGCGGTCCTGATCCCGTCCGGCACGGTCATCGCGGCCATCATCGCCGCGAACCCCGTGCGCAGCTGCTCGACCGACAGCGGTCCCTCCGGCTGCGGCCGCTCGCGCAGCATCGTGTCGATCTTCGTTCGCTGTTCCCTGCTCATGCGCACCCCCGGTTCAAGTACATGCCGCTACAGTATATGCCGTGGCATCTAAATTTCCCTCCGACCCCCAGGCCCTGTTCGCCGATCTCGTGCGCTGCGAGACGCGGCTGTACAACGCGCTGAACGATCGGCTGCGCGAGCGGCACGGGATCGTCACCTCGCAGTACGAGTTCCTGCGCTTCCTGCGTGATCACCCCGAGTCGCGGGTGGCCGACCTCGCCGCGGAGTTCGCCGTCGGCATCGGGGCGACCAGCAAGGGGGTGGACCGCCTGGAGCGGCTCGGACTGGTCTCGCGCCTGCCCAACCCCGCGGACCGCCGTTCGTCCCTGCTGGTCCTGACCGAGGAGGGGGTGCGCCTGGTCGACGCCGCGGAGCTGACTTTCACCGAGCGGCTGACCGAGCTGTTCGAACTGGCCACCGGTGACTCCCAGCCGGCCGCCGCGTTCCTGGCACTGCTGCGCGCCGCTCTGGAACGCGAGCAGATCGGGACGCCCACCGGCTGACGACCTCCGATTCCGACGGGCTTCACCCGCAGCGCGGACCTGATTTTCCGTGCACTCGACGGAGTGCCGCCCGTACACCCGTGACCTGCTGCTGAACCTCACCGAGCACCCCGGGCCGCTCGGCTGAAGTTGTTTATGGATCGTTGTCAACCGGAACAGCGCTGACACCGGACAACGAAATCTGCGTACCGTCGGAAGTGGTTGCACTCCGGGGGGAAGCAAATGCCAATCGTGTTGTCCGAATCCGCGCCCAGGGGCCGTGGGCTGACGATTCTCTTCGAGCTGGAAGATCTCGCGCGCACGCGGTTCGCGCCGGCACCGCTGCCGATGTACGAACTGGTGTTCACGGTGCACAGCGGCAACTGGGACCGCATGCTGTTGCCGCAGATCCGCCCGCTCGCCGAACTGGTCCGGCCGGGACGGTTCATCCCGGACTTCTTCAACTCCGCGCGCCCGGACTTCGGCGAGGCCGTGCGCCAGGTGCTCGACGTGCCGCCCACCCGCGTGCGCGACCAGATCGCGAACATGCTCGGCACGACGTCACCGTGGCTGCGCTCGTACGCCGCGGGCACGCCGACCTCGCGCCAGGACCTGCGCTCGGCGCTGCACGCGGGCTTCCGCGACCTGCTCGGGCCGAACTGGCCGGAGACGCGCCAGGCGTTCGACGCCGAGGTGCGGCTGCGCTCGTCGCAGGCGGTGTCCCGCGGGCTGGGCGACCTGCTCGGCAACCTGCACCCGTCGATCTCCTGGACCTCGCCCGCGCTGCACGTCGAACTGTCCTGGGACACCGAGATCTCGCTGCGCGGCACCGGCATGCTGATCGTGCCGGTGCTGCACGGCCTGACCCGCCCGGCGGTGTCGATGTTCGCCGAACCGCAACCGCTGCTCTTCTACCCCGTGGCGGCCCCGCAGCCCAGCGGCGCCAGCCTCGAACTGGCCCTCGGCCGCACCCGGACGCTGGTGCTGCGCGCGCTGACGTCCGAACGCACCACCACCGAGCTCGCCAAGCACGTGGGCATCAGCCTGCCCACCGCGTCACAACACGCGACCGCCCTGCGCACCGCGGGGTTCGTGTCCACCCACCGCAACGGCAGGTCGGTCCGCCACCGCCTGACCAGACGCGGCTGGGAACTGCTCAACTGACCCCGGGAGGCCCGCATGCCCGCGCTGCCGCGGTACCGCACCGACCCGAGCCCCCGTGCGCTGGCCGCCCGCCTGCGCGCGCTGCTCACCGCCCAGGTCCCCGTCGCCTGCGGCGTCTACGCGGGCCTCGCCGCTCCCGTCGAGGCGTCCGCGCTGCACGCCCGGATCACCCACGCGATGGCGTCCGCGTTCGTGACCGGCGCTTCCGCGAGCGTGCCTCGGTTCGAACCGCCACCATCCGCCCAGCTGCGCCTGCTGACCGCGGCCAGCTGGGGCCGGCTCGACGGCGTGGGCGCCGACCTGACGACGTTCCCCGTAGACCTCGCCTCCGAGCTGTGGTGGCGCGTGCACGAGCGCGCCTCGGGCTCGCTGCGCACCACCGAACGCCGAGTCGCCTGCGACCTGCTGCTGCGCCTGGGCTACCCGCACCGCGCGGCCTCGGCGATCGGCCTCTCCGTCATCGACGCACGCCGCCACGTGCTCTCACCCGACCTCGCGGTGGAAGAACTCGCCGTGCTGCGCTGCCACGTCCCGGCGTCCGTGGTGGAGTCCATGGCGCTGCGCGGCGCCCGCTCGGACCTGCCGCCCTCGACACGCCGCGAGCTCGCCCTGTTCGTGGTGTTCCGCAACGCCGCCCGCGGCGCCGACTCCACCTCCCTGCAGGCGGGCGCGGCCCTGGCGGTGAAGGCGTCCTCGGAGCTCCCCGCCTCCGCACTCCAACGGGCCCGCCTGCACCGCGCGCTCGCCTCCGTCCCGTTCGTGCGGCACGACATCACGGAAACGCACCGGCTGCTCGGGCGCGCGCTGGAGTGCCTGACGTCCATCACGCCCGGCTCCGCCCTCGATCGGCTGGCCTGGGCGGACGAGGCCTACGCCCTGTACTGCTTCCTGGTCCGCAGCCACCTGGCCGTGGGCCTGGCCGCCCGCGCCGTCGGGTACACCGACGAACTGGTCTTGCTCAGCCCCGGCGACGACCGGACCTGGGCCCTGCGCGGCGACGCACTGGCCGCGTCCGGCCGCCTGGACGACGCCCTCGACGCCTACACCCGCGGCGTGTCACTGGGCGGCTGGGGCGCCGCGCGAGCCGCGTACCTCCGCGGCTTCGTGCTCGAACTGCTCGGCCGGATGCCGGAGGCCGCCGAGTCCTACGTGCTGGCGCAACGCATCGACCCGACCGCCTCCGTCTCACCGAGCATCGGCCGTGACCAGCAACCGCAGATGCGCGCCGAACCAGGTGGCCGCAGCCGGCCGGTCGGCGAACGCCACGACCCCGGCCGCCGCCGTGCGCAGCCCCGTGCGGTGCAGGTGAGCGCCGACCTCGCGCACGCGGGCGAGCAGGCCGTCCGTCAGGTTGTCCAGGCCTCGATGCGCCGCATCGGCTAACACCGTCAGCGCGCTGTCGACCACCGCGCTCAACGGGTCCGCCTGCGTCGCGCCCGGAGGCAGGGATTGAGGCGTGGCGTCGGTGGCGAGGTCCGGCACCACCACGCCGGTGTCGGTGTGGACGGCGATCGGGTCGATCACCAGGGTGCCGCGGTGCCTGCGGACCGTGCCGGTGATCGTGGTCGGGTTGGCGCGCAACGCCGTGGCCAGGGCGTCGAGGGCGTGCGGGGCGACGGCTCGGTGCGTGGCTTCGAGGAAGCAGCGGGTTCGGGGCGTTGAGGGTTGGGCGGCGCTGGGTGAGGCGACGGGGTGGGCGAAGCCGTCGTGCGGTGTGGTGTTCGGGTTCTGGGCGGTGGCGCTGGCTGGGGTGTTGTGCGGTGTGGCGTTTGGGCTTTGGGCGGTGGGGGAGCCGTTGTGCGGTGCGGTGGTCGGGTTGTCGGTGGTGGCGTCGTGGTGCGTGGCTGTCCGGAGCTGGGCGGCGTGCGGTGAACCGTCGCGGAGCGCCGCAGTCGCTGGAACGCAGGCGGCAGCGCCGGGCGGAGTGTGGTGCAGCGTGGCCGTCAGGCGTTGTGCCGCCGGGTCGTAGGCGATGTCGGAGACCTCGGTGACCCGTACCGCGCACACTAGTTCCGCCTCCACCCTCGCCCGCACCTGGCGCGGCGGCAGTTCTGCCAGGCGGGCGGCGGCGGCCGCGTAGTCGTCGATCACCAGGGCCTGCGGCACGTGGTCCCAGGCGGTGCCGACCGGCGTGAGCGAGGTTTTGGCGACACGGCTCGTTTTCAGCGTCACCGCTCGGCTCGCGTTGCGGGTGGCCGAATCGGAGACGACGTTCGACGCGGCCAGTTTCTGGGCCGTGCGCAGGGCGGTGTCGCAGTGCACCAGGACCACGTCGCCTGAGGCGAAGTAGACGTCGGCGGTGGTGGCGGTGCGCTGGCGGGCGCCGAGGGCGGTCAGGCGGACTCGGCGCAGCGGGGTTTCGGCGGGTTCGTCGAAGCCGAGGACTTCGGCGCGCGGGCCGGTGGCGGTGGTGCGGGCGTGCAGTTCGGTGAGCAGGGCGGCGAACTGGGTCGCGTCGTAGTCCGCGCTGCGCCGGCGGTACGCGGTCAGCTGGGCGAGCAGGTCGGTGATCACGGCGGCCGGCCAGTGCAGGCGCCCGGCGGTCAGGTCGCGGTGCAGGCGTTGCCAGGCCACGTCCAGGACCTCGCTCGCGTTCGCCGCGCCGTCGAGCAGCAGCTGGTCGAGGAGATCGGTGACGGCGGTCAGATCTGTTGCCGTGGTGGGAGATCCGCCCACGTCGACGGTGTCGGTGCCCTGTGCGTCGGCCTCGCGGAACGCCCAGACCGCCAGTGCCGTGGCCTCGTCGCGGTTGACCGCGTCGGTGTGGACGTAGGACAGGTCGCCGGGCACCAGGAACGTCACCGTGCAGGTGGGCAGCTCGGCCTGGGCGGTCTGGTCGTCGGCGGTCGGGTGGCGGAGCTTGGCGCGGTAGCCCGCCTGGAGCACGCGGCGGGCGCGGCGGAGGGTGCGTTCGCCCATCAACGCGGCCAGGTCCTCGTCGGTCACTGCGGCCGGTGACCACAGTTCGGCCGGGGTGCTCGGCTCGTGGGTTCGCTGGTAGGCGAGGACCACCGCGATGCGGTGCCGGCACACGCCGGTCGCGCCGCAGCTGCAGCGCGCGGCGTCGAGCGTGGTGCGCGGCGGCAGGGTCGTGACGGTGCCGTCCGGGAACTTGCCCTCGACGGTGCCGGCCGGGCCGGTGTCGAGGGCAGGCACGGCACCCGCGTCGAGCTCCTTGGCGGCGCGTTTCACCAGGCCGCGGTTGGCCAGGGCGGCCAGCGCGTCCGGGGTCAGGGCCAGCAGGTCGGGTCTGGTCACGCGAGCTTCTCCGCAACGAATTCCGCTAGTTGGCCTGGGGTCATGGCGCCGACGTGGGCGCCCGCGTTCGCGAGGCGTTGCGCCAGCACGCGGTCGTAGTCCGGGTTCGCCTCCTCGTCCAGCGCGGCGAGGCACAGCACGTGGGTGCCCTGTTCGCACAGGCCCTTCACCGTGCGGACGAGGTGCTCGGCGTTCCCGCCCTCGTAGAAGTCGCTGATGATCGCGACGATCGCGCGGCGCGGGCTGTCCACGAGACTCGCCCCGTACGCGGCGGCCTTGGCGATGTCGGTGCCGCCGCCGAGCTGCACCTTCATCAGCAGCTCGACCGGGTCCGTCACGTCCGAGGTCAGGTCGACGACGTTGGTGTCGAACGCGACGAGGTGCGTCTTGAGGCCGGGCAGGCTCCACAGGCAGGCGGCGGTGACGGCCGAGTGGATCACCGAGCTGGTCATCGACCCGGACTGGTCCACCAGCAGGACCACCTGCCACTGCTCGACGTGCCTGCGCGTGCGGGAGAAGAACTTCGCGTGCTCGATCGACAGCTTGCGCTCTTCCGGCTGGTAGCGCTGGAGGTTCGCCCTGATCGTGGCGCGGAAGTCGAAGTTGCGCGAGTTGCGGTGAATGCTCGGCCGGCGTGACCTCGTGCCGCTGAACGCCTGCCGCACCTCGGTCTTCAGCTTCTCCATCAGCTGCCGGACGACCGCCTCGACGATCTTGCGCGCCATCGCCAGCACGGCGGGGTTCATCAGGTGCTTGGTCCGCAGCACCGCGCGCAGCAACGCCGGGTTCGGCTCGATCCGTTGCAGCACATCGGGATCCGTGACGACGTCGGTGATCTCGTAGCGCTCGACGGCGTCGCGCTCCAGGCGTTCGATCGTCTCCCTGGGGAAGAGCCGGTGCACCTGGTCCAGCCAGTCGACGGTCTGCAACACCGAGTCCGCGTCGCCGCCCCTGCGCACGCCGCGTTCGGCCAGACCGGGATCGCGGCCGTAGAGCCACTCCAGCGCGGCGTCCCTGGCCGCGACGTCGCCCTGCAGACCGCCGGTGCACCGGGTGGCGGGCTCGCCGAGGATCAACCGCCAGCGCTCCATGTCCGTCATGCCAGGCCGCCTTTCACGAGCAACGCGTCCACGCGCTTCTCCACCGCCAGGGCTTCCGCCACGACCAGCGGATCGGCGGTGAGGCGGGTGACGCTCCGCGCGTCGCCCGCGACGCCGCGGTGGTCCAGGACCGTGGCCGCGATGGTCTCCCGTTCCCTGGGCGGGAAGTAGGTGAAGGCGAGCCGCAACGCGGGCAGCGCCACCAGGAACTCCTCCTCGGTCATCGCGCTGACCAGCTCGTCCAGCACACCGACCAGCCCGGGACTGGCCAGCACCTCCTCACGCGCCACCGCGAACAACCCGGCCAGCCAGTCGCCGAGCGCGTCGATGCCGCGCACCTTGCGCACGTCCGGCTGAGTGCCCAGCGCCCACGCGAGGCCGAGCGCCGCCCCGCGCAGGTCCGGCGGTGCCTGCACGTCGTTGCTCACGCGGGTCGCCACGCCCGTGACGTCCGCGACGTCCAACGACAGCGCGGCTTTCGCGTGCAGCACCGCGTCCCTGGTCGCCGCCATCGCCCGCAGCCGGTTCTCGTCGGCCGGCGCCGGACCGCCGTGCAGGCCCTCGATCAGCCACAGCACCCTGGCCGTGCCGGTGTCGATCACCGCGCCCAGCAGCGGGTCCTTCGCCGTGCCGAACAACCTGTCGTGCCGCCACAGCCCGAGCACGCCGCTGAGCACGTGGCCGAGCGCCGCGAGATCACCTGTCTCCCGCACGCCTTCGTCGAGAGCCTCCTCGACCTTGCGCGACAACGTCGTGATGCCGCACAGCACGGCGTCGAACAGCACCTCGGCCAGCTGGTCGAGCCGAGCGTGCCGGGAACGCCGTTCCAGCACCGCACCGGCCGCCTCCTCCAGCGTGGCGCCGTTCTCGGCGGCCTCGATCAACGCGGCCAGCCGCTCCTCGACCGGCTTGAGCACCCACTGCTCGTCGAGCTGCGGCCGTGCGCCCTGCGACGGCCCGCTGGTGCGCCCGAAGCCGGGAATCCGCAGCACCCGCAACCGGTGCAGGATCCTGCTGCGCTCCAGCGCGGCCGGGTCGGTGAGGTCGAGGGCGATCTTGCCCTCGTGGTCGAGACCGTGCTCGCGGAGCAGCCGCAGCACGGCATCGACCAGCGGCGGTGCGGGAGTGTCCGCGTGCAGCCGCCCGACCCGGTCGCCCCGCAGTGCCGCGATCATCTCGACCAGCGCCGGGTGCGCACCGGGCTGCAGCGTGCCGCGGCGTGTCCACGGCGGTGGCTGCGTGAGGTCCTCCGAGATCAACGCGCTGGTCAGGCCGTCGAGCACGTCGGTGCGCGCCAGGTTCTCGTGCCCGCGCAGCCGCGCGAGCGCGCCCGCCTGCGTGTGTGCCGCGATCAGGTCCGCGGTCGACACCGGCTGTTGTTTCCGGCGCAGCCGCGTCGCCACCGACTCGATGAGCCAGTCCGCCGCGCGCTGCGGCCCGTTCTCCCACACCTGCTGGTAGTAGCCGGGTGACGGCATGCCGGACTGGTAGCCGGTGAACGCGTCCAGCCGCGCGTGCGAGTACGGCACGAGATAGCTGGCGCCCCGTTCGCGTTCGGGCACCTCGGGCCACTCCGCGTCGCCGTCGAGCATGGCCCTGAGCGCGGGCGTGTGGAAACCACCGGTGACCACGACGACCGGCCGCCCGCCGGCGTGCCGCACCGCCGCCCGCACCCACCTCGCCATGTACTCCTCGCGCGCCGCGTCGCCGTCGTCGGCGGTCGCCGTGCCGCGCAGCAGGTCGAAGTACTCGGCCAGCCCCTCCGGGTCCTCCTCGGACTCGAAGAGGTGGTCCCACAGCACGTCCACGTTGTCGACCGCGAACTCCCGGCACAACCGCTCGACGACCTCGGCGTACCGCAGCTCGGCGTCGGCGTACCGGTTGGTGACGTCGTGGAACGCCTTGTGCCACGCGGGCAGGTCGATGAACCTGACCTCGGCGTGGTGCCGCCGGCCCTCGGTGATCGCCACCCACTCCGGCGAGTAGTCGCAGAACGGCGACCACGACGCGTGCTCGTCGGAGTAGCTGAACAACGCGACCGGCAGCTCGTGGCCGAGCAGCAGCTCGTCGATGCGTTCGTTGAAGTCCGCCGGCCCCTCGATCAGCACGTATGCGGGCCGGTGGCGTTCGATGGTGGCGGCGACCAGCCGGGCACAGGCGGGACTGTGGTGCCGGACGCCGACGAACACGGCCCCCATCAGCCGGGCAGCAGGTGCCGGGCGCGGTGCAGCTCCTGCCACTGCTCGCCCTTGCGCCGCGGCGCGTGCTGCTCCAGGTACCTGCGCAGCCGCGCCAGGTCCTCCGCGTTGTCCTTGGCCGCCGTCCCGGCCAGGCACTCGACGACGTCGGCCGCGGTCCCGGCCTCGCGGCGCAGGAACCACCCCCGCAGCCCCACCGCGTGCGCCACCGACACCGCCTCCGCCGTGCTCATGACGGTGGTGAGCCGGTCGGTGCCCTCCCTCAGGTCGCGGAACGTCCTGACGAGCACCTCCAGCACGTCCCGCTTCGGCGCGAGCTGCACGCCGGAGCGTTCCAGCAGCTTCGCCGCCTCCTGCTCGACCAGCGCGAGCTCGGTGTCGAAGTCGGCGATCGGGAACACCGTCTCGAAGTTGAACCGCCGCTTGAGCGCCGCGCTCATCTCGTTGACGCCCCGGTCGCGTGTGTTGGCCGTGGCGATGACGTTGAACCCGTCCTGCGCGAACACCATGCCGTCCGGCCCGTTCAGCTCACCGATCGCCATCACGCGGTCGGACAGCATCGACAACATGCAGTCCTGCACCTCGAGCGGGCACCGGGTGATCTCCTCGAACCGCACGATCTTGCCCTCGGCCATGCCGCGCAGCATCGGCGCGGGCACCAGCGATCGCGGCGACGGGCCCTCCGCCACCAGCAGCGCGTAGTTCCACGAGTACTTGATCTGGTCCTCGGTCGTCGCCGCGCCACCCTGGATCGTCAGCGTCGACTCACCGCAGACCGCCGCCGCGATCAGCTCGGACAGCAACGACTTGGCCGTGCCCGGCTCGCCCACGAGCATCAGGCCCCTGCTGGTGGCCAGCGTGACCAGTGCTCTGTCCACGAGCGACGGGTCGCCGACGAACTTCTTGCTGATGCGCCGTTTCTCGTCGCCCACGACGAACCGGCGCGCGGCCTCCAGGCTCAACGCCCAGCCGGGCGGCCTGGGCGCGGTGTCGTCGTCGCGCAGCCGCGCGAGCTCGTCGGCGTACCGGACCTCGGCCGGTGGGCGCTGCACGGTCTGGGTGCTCGTCATGACTGCAGGGACTCCAGTTCGGAAAGGACCTCGGAGAGGGTGATCGGGTCGGCGTCGAAGGTGCGCGGCGCGTTCTTCGGCGCGGACCAGTCGCCGGTGCCGGTGGGGGAGAACCACAGGTCGGGGAAGCTGACCTCGGGGAACTCGTCGACCGCACCGACGGCGATCCCGGGGTCGAGGGAGACGACGAGCGCGCCGCCTCCGGGCAACGGCCTCGTCATCCAGCACTCGACGCCCGCGTCCTGCGGCTCGCCGCGGACCCAGCCCTTCTTGGTCAGGCCGAGGACCTTGCCGAACGGATGCGGCACGTCGCAGTACTTCTTGAGGTGCGGGAGCAGGGCCTCACCGGGCGGGACGAGGTGGACCGGGCGGCCGAGCTGGGGAAACGGCTGGAGGATCTCGTAGTCGGCGAACACCTCACCCCACGCGGTCACCGAGGCCTGGAGATCGACCGGGTGCGCGACGCGGACCGTCGCGTCCTCCGGCAGCGTGATCTCCTCGTCGTCCACATCGGCCAGGGTGCGGTCCTCCGCGAGACGGAACGCCAGGCCGTCGCCGGTGATCCAGACGAGCCTGCGGACCAGGTGCCACAGCAGCGGGTGCGCGGCCAGGATCGTGCGGAACTCCTCGGCGGTCCAGGTGCGCTGACCGACCATCGCGCGTTCGAGGCGGCCGATCTGGTCGGCCGCGATCGTGCGGACGTCCTTCTTCAGCGCCGCGAACCGCTTGTGCTCCAGCGGTGCCCTGTCCTGGTCGTCCTTGGCGGCGGGTTTGGGCAGGTCCTTGCGGCGCTTGCCGTCCGGGTCGAGCACGTAGGGCTTGAGCTGCTCGTCGAAGCCGACGGTGAACTGGCGCGGGCCGTAGTCGATCACCAGGGTCGCGGCGTCGTCCAGGCCCAGACGCGGGACCAGCCGGTCGGACAGCTGGTCGCGGGACAGCCCCAGTTCGGCGGCGATCTGGGTGACCTTCTCCTGGGCGCGGGTCTTGAGCGCCTTGAAGGGCACCTTCTCGGCGATGCCGTTCAGGTGCGACAGGGCGACCTCGGTGCCGATGTCGGCCAGCACGTCGAGGCCGGCGACCGCCCTGGCGTGCTGGCTCTCGCCCGGCCAGGCGCGGACCAGCGGCGACAGGGCGCGCACCGTGGAGTCGTCGCCGAACCAGCCGAGCGCGCCCAGCGCCCAGCTCTCCTTCGACGGGGCGCCTGCTTTCTGCCACTGCTCGAAGACGGCCCACGCGAACTCCGCCAGCGAGGTGCGGTCGAGCGCTTCGCGGGCGATCGGCAGGCCCGCGTAGACGTCGCCCGGTTTGGACAACGCGGCGGTCATCAGCAGATGGCCGGCGGCTTCGGCGGGCAGGGCGTGCTTGCGGTCGCGCAGCAGGACCTGCGGGAGCAGGCGGGTGTCGGCCCACTCACCGATCACCGGCAGCCTGGCGGGCAGCACGTCGAGCGGGTCGACCGACAGCACCGCCTCGATCGCGGCCTGCGCGCCGCACGACGCGGCGATGCCCGCCACGTCGACGCCGAGGCCGTGCAGGTGGCGGATCGCCGCCTCGGCGTTGCGGCGCGGGACGCCCGGTGCGCCGGCCGCCGCGGGGATGAGGAGACGGGCGGCCTGGTCGCGGTGCCTGGCGAGCCATTCGAGGCCCCAGCGGCGGGGCTGCTTGGTCCGTGCGAACCAGTCGGCCATCACGGTGGCCACCTCGGCGGTGACGAACGGCAGCAGCACCCGCCCGCCCGCGCCGGGCGTGGCGCCGGCGAGCCGCACCAGAGCAGGCACGGCGTCGAGGCCGAACCGGGCGGCGACGCGTCTGCCCCAGTCCTCGAAACCGTAGGCGTAGTTCGGTTTCCACTCAGCGAGCAGGTGCCGAACCGCGTTCTCCGGCGCGACGAGGAACAGGTCGTTGTCGTAGTAGCCGATCCTGCCCGCGAGGTAGTCCTTGAGCAGCTTCTTCCAGTCGCGGTCCGCCGCGTACCACTCGTGCCCGGACTCCAGCCACGCATCGCGCTCGCCCGGCTGCCACGCCACGAACGGGCCGGGCACCGGAAGATCCTTCAACACCACCGGTTTCACCGGCGGGCGGCGGTGCACCCACGGCGGCGAGACGAGCACCGGTGGCAACAGGTCCGCGTCCGCCTCCGGCACGGCCTGGGCCTCGGCCTCGGCGAGCACGGCGGCGGCCTCGGCCGGCACGTCGACCGCCGGGTTCGACAGCAGGTGCGCCTTCAGGAGCTGCCGGATCTCGTCGCTCGACGACAGGCGCTCCGCCAGCAGCCGGGCCGCCCGTGCCGGGAACGCCGCCATCGCGGACATCAGCGCCGGGGGCACGTACTTGGTGCCGATGCGGTCGAGCATGACGGTGAACGCCTCGTCGGTCGGCAGCGCCGCGAGGACCTTGAGCACCAGCTTGCGGCCGTCCGCGGCCTGGTACTCGCGGTCGAGCTCTTGCGCGAGCAACGGCGCGATGGCCGGCCCCAGCACGTACAGCGCGGTGTACAGCACGAAAGGCGAGCTGGGCAGGGAGAGGTCGACCTCGACGTAGTCGTCGTAACTGCCGGCACTGCAGGGCAGCAGCCACCAGCTCGCGCGGTGGGGCAGGGCGCACACCTCGGCGAACCAGTCGGCCCGTGAGGGCACCAGGAACGACCGCAGCTGCTTCACCTCCGGTGTGGCGCTCAGCTGGCCCAGCGCGGCCTCCGCGGCTGCCCGTTGCTCGTCGTCGGCGACCGCCAGCGCGTATCGGACCGCGATCAGCATCTGACCTTCGACGTCGGTGCGGCCCGCGTGGAAGTAGCCCCGGCGATGGTGCAGGTGGACGCCGGTCCGCTTGTTCTGGTGCGCGTGCCAGACCTCGTCGAACTCCAGCCCGGCGAACTCGATGACCGCGACGGCCGCGAACGCCGGTCCGTGATCGGCGACCCAGGCGTGCACCGACGGCAGCCCGGATCCGGTGATCGTCGCGATCGCCGCCGCTCCAACGGGATCCGGCCGCCCGGCGAGGTGGTCGCGGGCCGCTCGCACGAGCTCCTGGTCGGACTCCGGCGCGGCCAGCGCCTGCTCGATCACCTCGGCCTTCTCTGCCACCAGCTGCCTGGCCTGGGCGGCCATCTTCTGGTCGACCGAGAACTCCGGCGCCGGGTGGAAGCCGCGTTGCCGCACCACGTCGCGCAGCCACGCCTTCGGCATCACCCACGTGTCCTCGTCGACGACGGTGGGTGCGGGGTTCTGCGCCGTTGTGTGCTTTCGTGCCGCCTGAGTGGTGGTGTGGTTTTCGTCGGTGGTGATGGTTGTGGTTGCGGACTTTCGCGCTGGTTCGGAGGTGGTGTGGGTGTCGTCGGCGATGGTGGGCGCGGTTGCGGGCTTCTGCGCTGGTGGAGCAGCGGTGACCGAAGCGCCTGCGGAGGCGCCGGCCGGGTGGTAGCCCTTCTTCTCCTTCTCCGCCACCAGCTTCGCGACATGGGCCTCGGCGGCCTGCGCGGACGGGAACTCCTTGGTCTGGGTCTGGCCGGCCGTGTTCAGCCGTCCGAACCGGACGGTGACCGTCGCCTCGTCCTGGCCGATCTCCCAGAACTTCGCCGAACCTCCGGCGACGAGTTCCCATCTGCGCACTGCCGTACCCCCTGGATCAGTGTCGGAAAGGCCTGTCCCTGAACCGTAGCCAGGGGGTCTGACAATTTCAGCCGTGCAGGGATTCCAGTTCGGACAGGATCTCCGAGACCGTGATCGGGTCGGGCGCCGGCCAGTGGCCGTCGCCGCTCGTGGTGTACCCGAGGTCGGCGAACCTGATCTCCGGGAACGCGTCGATCGCACCGACCGCGATGCCGGGGTCGAGGGACGCGACGAGTGCGCCGCCGCCGGGCAGCGGCCTGGTGATCCAGCACTCGATGCCCGCGTCCTGCGGTTCGCCGCGGATCCAGCCCCTCTTGGTGAGGCTGAGGATCCGGCCGACCGCGTACGGCCGGTCGCGGTAGTCCTTGAGCTGGTCCAGGAAGTCCTCGCCGGGCGCCAGGACGTGCAGCGGGCGGCCGAGCTGCGGGAACGGCTGCAGGATCTCGTAGTCGGCGAACACCTCGCCCCACGCCGCCGACGAGTCCTGCAGGTCGACCGGGTGCGCCACGCGCACGGTGGCGTTCTCGGGCAATGTGAACTCGTCGTCGGCCGAGTCGGCGAGCGTGCGGTCTTCAGCGAGGCGGAACGAGACGCCCTCGTCGGTGATCCACACCAGCCGCCGGACGATGTGCCGCAGCAGCGGATGACCGGCCAGGACCGTGTGGAACTCCTCGGCGGTCCAGGTGCGCTGGTCGACCATGGCACGTTCCAGGCGGTGGATCTGGTCGGCCGCGACCGCTCGGACGTCCTTCTTCAACGCCAGGTAGCGCTTGTGTTCGAGCGCAGCCTTGTCGAGGTCGTCCTTGGTGCCCGGTTTGGGGAGGTCCTTGCGGCGCTTGCCGTCCGGGTCGAGCACGTGGGGTTTGAGCTGTTCGTCGAAGCCGACGGTGAACCGGCGCGGGCCGTAGTCGATCACCAGGGACGCCTCGTCGTCGAGCCCGAGGCGCGGGACGAGCCGGTCCGCGAGCTGCTCGCGGGACAGGCCCAGCTCGTCCGCGATCTGGGTGACCTTCTCCTGGGCACGGGTCTTGAGCCCCTTGAACTTCACCTTCTCCGCGATGCTGTTCAGGTGCGACAGCGCCACCTCGGTGCCGATGTCGGCCAGCACGTCGAGGCCCGTGACGGCCTTCGCGTGCTGGCTCTCGCCCGGCCAGTTGCGGATCAGCGGGGACAGCGCGCGGACCGTCGAGTCGTCGCCGAACCAGCCGAGCGCGGTGAGCGCCCAGCTCTCCTTCGACGGTGCGCCGACCTCTTGCCAGCGCTGGAAAACCGCCCACGCGAACTCCGCCAGGGAGCTGCGGTCGAGTGCCTCGCGGGCGATCGGCAGGCCCGCGTAGATCTCGCCGGGCTTGGACAGCGCGGCGGTCATCAGCAGGTGCTTGGCGGCCTCCGGCGACAGCGCGTGCTCGCGGTCGCTCAACAGGACCTGCGGGAGCAGCCGGGCGTCGGCCCATTCGCCGATCACCGGCAGCTTGGCGGGCAGCACGTCGACCGGCTCCGCGGACAGCAACGTCTCGATGCCCGCGGCGGTCTCCGCTGTGGGAGCGCTGCCGACGACGTCCACTCCCATCCCGTGGAGCCGGCGGATCGCCGCCTCGGCGTTGCGCCGCGCGACGCCCGGCGTGCCCAGCGCGGCGGGAACGAGGAACCCGGCGGCCGTCTCGCGGTGCCGGGCGAGCCAGTCGATCGCGACGCGCCTGGCCTGCTTGAGCCGCACCAGCCAGTCCGCCATCAGCGCGGCGACCTCCGGACAGGCGAACGGCAGCAGGATCGTCGCCGCATTGGTGTTCGACTCGACGATGCGCAGCAACGGCGGTAAGGCGTCGACCCCGAACCTCGCGGCGATCCGCTTGCCGGACCGTTCGGCGCTCCAGCCGTAGCTCGGCTTCCAGTCCGCCAGCAGATGCCGGACCTCGTCCTCCGGTGCCATCAGGAAGAGGTCGTTGCCGCTCCTGCCGCTCCGGCCGGCGACGTACTCCTTCAGCAGGTGCCGCCAGTCGTGATAGGTGCCCCAGTGGGCGCCGTTCAGCCACGCGTCCCGCTCGCCCGGTTCCCACACGGTCGACGGCGCGGGCACCGGCACGTCCGGTACCACGACCGCCTTGACCGGCGGGCGCGGGCGCAGCCACGGCGGCGACGCGAGCACCTCCGGCAACGCTTCCACGGGCGCTTCCGGCACGGTGGCCTTGTCGACCGCGGTGAAGCCGTCAGGCGCCTCCAGATGCGGATGCGTGGTCAGGTGGACGGTGAGCAGCTGGCGCAGTTCCTTGTCGGACGCGCGTTCCCCGAGCAGCCGGGCCGCCCGTTCCGGGAAGGCCGCCATCGCCGACAGCAACGCCGGGCGCGCGTACTTGGTGTCGACGCGGTCGAGCAGGATCGTGAAGGCTTCGTCGGTGGGCAGCGCCGCGAGCACCTTCAGCGCCTGCTTGCGGCTGTCCGCCCGCTGGTAGCGGTCGTCGAGGTCTGCCGCGAGCAACGGCGCGATGGCCGGCCCGAGCACGTACAGCGCTGTGTGGAGAATTTGCGCGCCGTTGTTCACCGACGTCTTGGCCTTCACGAACTCGTCGTACGTGGTGGCACTGCAGGGAAGCATCCACCACCGCGCCGCCGAGTGCGGCTCCCGGCACGCCTGCTCGAACCAGTCCGCGCGACGCCCCGGCAGCAGATAGGCCCGCAACAACGGCGTGATGTGCGCGCCGCCCCGCTCCAGCACGGTTTCCGCCGCCTCCCGCTCCGCCTCGTCGGCGACCGCCAGCGCGTACCGGACCGCCGTGAGCATCCGGCCTTCCTCGCTGTCGAGGCTCGGGTGCGTGGCGGCGCTGTAGCGGTACAGGTGCGCGTTGCTCCACTGCGACTGGTGGGGCAGCCACTTCGCGTTGGCGTACATGCCAACGCTCTCGACCACCGCCTCCACCGCGAACGGCAGGCCGTGGTCGGCGATCCAGTGGTGCACCGATGCCACGTCGCGGGTCGTCATGACCGCGATCGCTGCTGCGCCAACGGGATTCGGGTGGCCGTCGAGGTGGTTCCGGGCTGCCTGCACGAGGTCCTGGTCGGACTCCGGTGCGGCCAGGACGCGGTCGAGGGTGGCCTGCTGCCTGGCCGCTCGTTGCCTGGCTTGGGCGGCTTGTTCGTCATCCAGGGAGAAGGTCGGTGGTGGGTGGAAGCCTCGTTGGCGGACCACGTCCCGGAGCCAGGGTTTGGGCATGACCCAGGTGTTTTCGTCGACCTGGGGAGCGGTGGTGGCCTTGGTGGGTGGGGTGGGCGAGGGAGTTGTGGGGTGGGCGTCGGCGGGGATGGGCTGAGGCGCTGTGGGAGTGGTGGCGGGCTTGTGGGGAGCGGGGACGATGGTGGGTTGGCTCGGGTCCGCGGTTGAGGTGGCGGGTTGTGGTGTGGCGGCGGTGGAGGGCGTGGAGGTCTTGCGAGGGGTGAGGGCGGCGGTGGGTTGATTGGCGGCGGGTTGATTGGCGGCGGGTTGATTGGCGGCGGGTTGTGGTGTGGCGGTGGCCGGTTGGGCGGCGGGGTCGGTTGCGGGCTGCGGCGGTGTGGAAGTGGTGGTGGGTTGGGTGGGGTCGGTTGCGGGCTGCGGCGGTGCGGAAGTGGTGGTGGATTGGGGTGGTGCGGGAGTCGCCATCGGGTGGTTGGTGGGCTGGGGTCCGGCGGGGGCCGGTGGCGTGTTCGGGTCGGGTGAGGTGGAGGGGCGGTAGCCCTTCTTCTCCTTTTCCGCCACCAGTTTGGCCACGTGGGCTGTTGCCGCTTCCGGGGAAGCGAGCTCCTTGGTCTGGGTTTGGCCGGCGGTCTGCAGCCGTCCGAAGCGGACGGTCACGGTCCTGCCGTCCTGGCCGATCTCCCAGAACTTCGCCGAGGCGCCCGCTACGAGCTCCCACCTGCGCACTGCATTACCCCCTGGGGCCGATTCGGAGTGATGTCGGGGACCGTACTCAGGCGGTCCGACGAATTTGGGCGGTCGCGTGAAGAGGCTGGTCAGGTGTGCAGGGAGGCCAGGTCCGCGAGGAGTTCCGAGGCGGTGACCTCGTCGATGTCGAAGGTGTCCGGGCCGCCGTCCTGCGGGGGCCTGCACGAGCCTTCGCCGGTCTCGGAGAACCAGATGGCGCTGAACTTCACCTCTGGGTAGATGTCCACGGCGCCGATGGCGATGCCTGGGTCCAGTGCGGCCACCAGGGCGCCGCCGGACGGGAGGGGGCGGGTGATCCACTCCTCGACGCCGTTGTCCTGGGGTGTGCCGCGGACCCAGCCTCGGTTGGTGAGGCCGAGGATCTTGCCCACCGGTGCCGGGCGGTCGGTGTGCTGCTGCAGTTGCGGGACGCGCGGGGTGTCCGGGGTGAAGGTGCGGGTCGGGCGGATCAGTTGCGGGAACGGTTGCAGGATCTCGTAGTCCGCGAAGATCTCGCCCCACGCGGGCAGTGTGGTGCGCAGGTGCACCGGGTGGGCCACTCGGACTGCGGCGGTTTCGGGGAGGGTGATCTCGTCGTCCTGCGCGTCGGCGAGGGTGTGGTCTTCTGCCAGGCGGAACGAGAGGTCCTCGTCGGTGATCCAGACCAGGCGGCGGACCAGGTGCCGGAGCAGCGGGTGTGCGGCCAGGACGGTGTGGAACTCTTCGGCGGTCCAGGTGCGTTGGTCGACCATGGCGCGTTCGAGGCGGTGGATCTGGTCGGCCGCCACGGTGCGGACGTCCTTCTTCAGCGTCGCGAACCGCTTGTGCTCCTGCGGGGCCAGGGTCTGGTCGTCCTTGGCGGCGGGTTTGGGGAGGTCCTTGCGGCGCTTGCCGTCGGCGTCGAGGACATGGGGTTTGAGCTGTTCGTCGAAGCCGACGGTGAACCGGCGCGGGCCGTAGTCGATCACCAGGGTGGCGGCGTCGTCGAGGCCCAGGCGGGGGACCAGGCGGTCGGAGAGCTGGTCACGGCTCAGGTTCAGGGCCGCGGCGATCTCGGTGACCTTCTGCTGGGCGCGGGTCTTGAGGCCCTTGAACTTCGCCCGCTCGGCGATGCCGTTCAGGTGGGTCAGCGCGACCTCGGTGCCGATCTGGGCCAGCACGTCCAGGCCTGCCACGGCTCTGGCGTGGGCGCTCTCGCCCGGCCAGGCCCGGATCACCGGGGCCAGGCGGCGGACCGTCTCGTCGGTGCCGAACCAGCCGAGCGCGGTCAGCGCCCAGCCGTCCTTGGCCGGTGCGTCCGCGTCCAGCCAGCGGCCGAAGACTTCCCAGGCGAACTCCGCCAGCGAGTCGCGGTCGCAGGCCTCCACGGCGGGCGGCAGGCCCGGGTACACGGCGTCCGGTTTGGACAGTGCGGCGGTCATCAGGAGGTGCTTCGCGGCTGCCGCGGACAACGCCGCGGTGCGGTCGGACAGCAGTACCTGAGGGAGGAACGTGACGTCGGCCCAGTCGCCGATCCTGGGCAGTTTGGCCGGCAGGACGTCCACCGGGTCGATCTCCAGCAGCGTGCGGACGGCGGTGCCCGCCTCGGCGCTCAGCGCGGTGGCGACGGCGATGACGTCGACGCCGGTCTCCAGGTGGAGGTGGCGCAGGGCGAACTCCGCGTTGCGGCGGGCCGGGCCGGGCTCGCTGAGCGCGAACGGCAGCAGGAGACGGGCCGCGGCCTCGCGGTGGCGGGCCAGCCAGGCGACGGCGACCGCGCGGGCGGTTTTGAGGCGCACCAACCAGTCCGCCATCATCTCGGCCACCTCGGGCGTGGCGAACGGGAGCAGGGTGACACCGGCCGTCTGGGGGTTGCTCGCCGCCACCCGTCGCATGGCGGGCAGTGCGTCCAGCTCGAAGCGTGCCGTGATGTTCCTGCCCCAGTGCTCGCCGCCCCAGTTGTCGGCCGGTATCCAGTCGGCGAGCAACGGGCGGGCGAGCTCCTCCGGGCCCGCCTGGAACAGCCTCTGGTCGTGCCGGCGGGGCAGGCGGTGCCGGACGGCCTCGGCGAGCTGCTCCCAGTCGTGGGACTGCCTGGTCCACCGGCCGCTGACCACCAGCCACTCCTCGCGCTCGCCCGGCAGCCACGTCAGGTGCGGGGCGGGTACCGGGAGATCGGTCAGCACCACGGGTTTCACCGGTGGGTGGCGGTGCAGCCACGGCGGGTCGGCCAGCACGCGTGGCAGCGCGGACACCGGCGCGTCCGGCACCGTGACGAAGCCCGCCGCGGCCAGCTGCGCGGCGGTCTCCGGCGGCAGGTCGAGGTCCGGGTGCAGCAACGTGTGCACGCGCAGCAGCTCGCGGACGTCCGGGTCGCCGGCCGCCCGCGGTGCCAGCAGCCGGGCCGCCCGCAGCGGGAACGCGGCCATCGCGGCGTGCAGCGCGGGCCGGAAGTACCGCTCGCGGCGGCGGTTGAGCAGGATCAGGAACGCCTCGTCGGTCGGCAGCGCCGCCAGGACCTCCAGCGCCGTCCTCCGCGTGGCCGCGTCCCCGTCGGACTTCAGGCGCAGCTCGGCGTCGAGCACCGGCGCGAGCGCGGGACCGACGACGTGCAACGCGGTGTACACGGCTTCCGGCGACCAGATCAGGCGGCCGTGCTGGATCCGGCTGAGCTGCTCCACCGTGCTCGCCGAGCTGTGCACCATCCACGCCGGCGCGTCCTGGATCAGGTTCGCCTCCTCGAACCAGTCGTGCCGCGTCGGGGCGAGGAAGGCCCGCGCCACCTGACCGAAACCGGTGGTGCCGATCTTCTCCAGCTCGACCAGCGCGGCGTCGTAGGTCGCGTCGTCCGCGACCGCCAACGCGGTCCGCACGTCGACGAGCACCCCGGCCGCGGAGGTCTGCTCGCCCAGGTGGTGCGACGACCACTGCCTGAGGTGCCGGCTGAACCTCCCCTGGGGCGGCCACACCGGCCAGCGGACGACGTGCACCGTCGCGTGGTGCACGGACGCCGCCGCGGCGAACGGGAGACCGAACTCCTCGATCCACCAGTGCACCGGCGAGGCCGATCTCTCGGCCACCACCGCGAGCACCGCGGCGCCCAGCGGATCGGGCCGGCCGTCGAGCTGGTCGCGCAACGCCCGCACGAGGCCGGGGTCCGACTGCGGGTCGGCCAGCACCTCGGCGATCATCTCCTGCCGCGTCGCCGCGTGGTCGCGGAACTCCTGCGCCGCGGTGAGGTCGACCGAGAACTCCGGCAACGGACGCACGTCGCGCCGGCCGAACGCCTGTCGCAGCCACGCGGCCGGCATGACCCAGTCGTCCTCGTGCACGGAAAGACCCCCTGAGAGCGGTTCGGAAGCTGTTGCCGACGAACGCTACTCAGGGGGTCTGACAGTTCTGGTGATCAAGCGAAAGTGCTGGTCAGAGCTCCCACCACAGGGCGGTGTCCGGTGGGAGGAGCAGCTGCCCGTCGCGCACGCCGTAGTACGACGACGCCAGCAGCACCGCACCCGGATCCGGCAGCGCGACGACCTCGCCGGACAGGTTCACCGCGCACGCGAAGCCGTCGCGCTCGAACCACAGCACGTCCGCGGGCCCGTCCACCCACTTCACGCCGTCGCCCGCACCCAGCGCCGGGTGCTCGCGCCGGATGCGCAAAGCCGTGCGGTAGAAGGACAACATCGAGTCCTGGTCGCCCGACTGCGCCTCGACGCTGAGCTTGGCCCAGTCCGCCGGCTGCGGCAGCCACGAGCCACCCGGACCGAACCCGAGCGACGGGCCGGAAGACGACCACGGCAGCGGCACCCGGCAGCCGTCACGACCGCGTTCGGTGTGCCCGGACCGCTCCCACATCGGGTCCTGCAGCACCTCGTCCGGCAGGTCCAGCACCTCGGGCAGCCCGAGCTCCTCGCCCTGGTACAGGTACACCGACCCCGGCAGTGCCAGCATCAACGCCAGTGCCGCGCGCGCTCGACGCACACCGGTCTCGCCGCCGCCGTACCGCGTCACGTGCCGTTGCACGTCGTGGTTCGACAGCACCCACGTAGTAGGCGCGCCAACGGGAGCCACCGCCGCCAACGACGAGTCGATCACCGTCCGCAGCGCCTCGAAGTTCCACTCCGCGGTCAGGTAGTGGAAGTTGAACGCCTGGTGCATCTCGTCGGGGCGCAGGTACAGCGCCGTCCGCTCGGCGGAGGGCGTCCACGCCTCGGCCACGAGCACCCGCTCACCGGGGTACGAGTCGACCACGGCGCGCCACTCGCGGTGGATCTCGTGCACGCCGTCCTGGTCGAAGAACGGCAACGGCTCCGTGCCCAGCAGCTTCAGCTGGTCCGCGTGCCCGATGTCCGGCAGCCCCGGCGCCTTGATCATCCCGTGCGCCACGTCCACCCGGAACCCGTCGACGCCGAGGTCCAGCCAGAACCGCAGCACGTCGCGGAACTCCGCGCGCACCTCCGGCAGCTCCCAGTTGAGGTCCGGCTGCTCGGGGGCGAACAGGTGCAGGTACCAGGACCCGTCCTCGACCCGCGTCCAGGCGGGCCCGCCGAACACGGACTCCCAGTCGTTCGGCGGCTGGTCGCCGACGCCCTCGCGGAAGATGTAGCGCTCACGGCCACGCCCGGCCAGCGCCTCCTGGAACCACTCGTGCTGGTCGGAGCTGTGGTTCGGCACGATGTCGACGATCACGCGGATGCCGAGCTCGTGCGCGTCGGCGACCAGCGCGCGCACGTCGTCGAGACCGCCGAACTGCGGGTCCACCGCGCGGTAGTCGGCGACGTCGTAGCCGCCGTCGGCCATCGGCGACGCGTAGAACGGCGTGATCCACACCGCGTCGACGCCCAGGTCGCGGAGGTAGGGCAGGCGTGAGCGGATGCCGGGCAGGTCACCGACGCCGTCGCCGTCCGAGTCGGCGAAGCTGCGCACGTAGACCTGGTAGATGACGGCGTGTCGCCACCAGTCCTGGGACATGTCCTGAGCCTTCCGATGGGGTGTGTCAGCGGTCCAGGAAAGACGTTGCAAAAGTTTTCCGCAAGTCGGCATGAGGATTGCTTGAGTTCCACCCGCAATCTTGCAAACTTTTTCAGAAGACTCATCAAATTGCGTTGCCCAGGTGCGGACTGGTCCGGCACAGTGTGTCCAACGAACCCGAGGGGAGGCAGTTGTGATCCACAACCAGCACATGCACAGCTGTCACCAGCACGTCTGGTGCTCCCCGTCATGAGCTGACTCATGCACGAGGGAGCCGCCCGTCGCGACCGCGACGAGCGGCTTTTTTGTTGCCCGTTGGTCCAATCGGCACGGACGCCGCGCTCTGGACGCGGAGATCGAGGTTCGAGTCCTCGACGGGCAGCTGTGACCGAAGCCGAAGCAGTCGAGGCGCCAGGTTGTGGTCCTGGTCGAAGCCGGTGCGAGTCCGGTCGGTCACCCCATCGCGCGGGACCCGGTGGTCACCTGGGCCTCATGAGCCCGGGACGCCTGGTTCGACACCAGGTCGCGCGATCGGCGACCCACGTCACGACGGCCGTGGAACGCTCTGCAACAGCGTTGGCACTGGGTTCGACTCCCAGGTGGGTCTCAAGAAGTGGAACGGGGAAGTCCGCTCGTGCCCTGCTCGTTGGCTTGGGCATGAGCGACTTCGCGCAGGACTGGCAGACCTGGAAGACGGAACGGGAGAAGAGCCTGGCCGACCCGTACGGGTGGCTCGCGCTCGTCTCGCTCGACTGGCTGGAGACGACCCCTCGCAGCTATGACGGCCTACCGGGCGAGTGGTGGCAAGACGACGACGCGGCGTACTGGCGCAACGGCGGCGAACCCCAGCGGTTCGAGCTCGTCCAGAGCGGTCCCGGCGCGCGCGTCCAGGTCGGCGACGTGGAGGTCGAGGTCGCGCGCCGGGGCGGCTACCTGATCCGCGTCCACGACCCGAAGGCCGAGGTGTTGCGGAACTTCCACGGCGTTCCGTCGTACGAGCCGCAAGAGCAGTGGGTGCTCGAAGGCGTGTACGAACCGTTCGACGCCCCCATCCCCACGACAGTCGGTGCGGTCGTGGAAGGACTTAGCCATGTGTACGAGGCACCGGGCCGTGTGCGGTTCACGCACGACGGCACCGAGCACACACTGACTGCGTTCAACGGACGCAATGGCGACCTCAACATCCTCTTCACCGACGCCACCAGCGGAGTCACCACCTACGCGGCGAACCGTTCCCTCGCAACGACTCCGGTCGACGGCAAGGTCCTGCTCGACTTCAACCGCGCGACCAACCTGCCGTGCGCGTTCACCGACTTCGCCACCTGCCCGTTGCCGCCCGCGGGCAACCATCTGCCGTTCGAGGTCGAGGCGGGGGAGAAGACGCCCTACGAGCGTTGATCACTCGCAGCCGATGCCGTCCTTGTCGTTGTCCAGCCCGTAGATGTCGCGACCGATCACTCGGACCGGACCGGTGACGTAGGCCGGTCCGTCGCCCTTGCCGCCCGCGCAGTCCACGTCGGACGCGATCGGCACGCACCCGCTGTAGTTCGGGTCGCACTGGGGCTGTGGCGCCGGCTTGGGTTGCGGCTGGGGCTGAGGTTGCGGCTGCGGGGCCGGCTGTGGCTGGGGTTGCGGCTTCGGCTGTGCGACGGCCGGGGGAACGTTGGTCGTCGTCGTAGTAGTGGTCGTTGTCGTGGTGGTGGTACTGGTCGTTGTGGTCGTCGGCGCCACGGTGGTGGTCGTGGTGGTGGGAGAGGCCGTCGTCGTCAGCTTCAACGCGTTGCCCTTGTCCGACGGGCCGTTGATCGCGGCACCGATGACGCCGACGACGAAGAAGAACGCCAGCAGGCTGGCCGCGGCGATGGCGACCGGTGCCACCCACGCCTTGGGCTTCGACGCCACGGGCACCACCGCGCCACGGGGAACCTCCCGCGGCATCCGCAGCACGACCTGCAGCAACCCGTTGGTGCCGCGCTGGACCAGCGCCGCGCACCCGGTCGCCCCGCCACCGGCCTCCACGTGCATCAGCACGGGCGCATACCGTTGCGACATCAGGAAAGTCAGCTCGCCGACGCGCTGCCCGTCGAGCCGCACCTCGATCCCGCGCTGACCGCGGTACTTGCCAACGGCGATCATGCACCACGTCAGGTGCACGGCGACGTGCCGCGTCACACCGTCCGGGACGGCGTACCGCGCCAGTGCGTCCTGGTGGTGCTGCTCGCCGGTGACGGTCACCGTCACCTCGCCGGGCACCATCACCAGTCCGGCGGCCGAGTTCTCGATCACGGTCAGGCTCCTCGGGGTGGGCGTTCGTACGCCTGACCATCGAGCGACCACGCCAGGTGTTACCGAGAGTGCCGCGAGGTTGTGCCGATCGGGTGAAAATCGGCCCGATCCGTCACGGACGGTTCACGATCGCCGATGTAAGCCCTTTCCACGGCCTCCTGCTGAGACGCCGTCCTGCCGCGAGAGCGCTTTCACCTTAGGTTGGGCCGAAGGGCGCAACACCTTCATCGCACGGGAGGACGACATGGCGCTGGACACGCCCTGGCGGGCGCGCTGATCCGAGCAGGTCAGGCGCTGGTGCGCACCACCAGCGAGGTGGGCAGGAGCAGCGACGGCGGCAGCCCCTGCTCACCGGCCAGCTCGGCCAGCAACCGCCACGTCATGGTCCGGCCGAGCTCCTCGACGTCCTGCCGGATCGTGGTGAGCGGCGGCGTCGCGCTCGCGGCGAACGCCGAGTCGTCGAACCCGATCACCGCGACGTCCTCGGGGACGCGCCTGCCCTGCGCGTGGAGCACCTGCAGGGCGCCCAGCGCCATGATGTCGGCGGCCACGAACACCGCGTCGAGGTCGGGAGCCTTGTGCAGCAACCGTTCCATCGCCCGCGTGCCGCTCTCCGGCGTGAAGTCGCCGTGCGCCACGAGGTCGGTGGCGATCTTCGCCTCGCTCAGCCCGCGCTTGAACCCGTTGAGGCGGTCCGCGCCGACGGCCATGTCCTTGGGGCCCGCTACGGTGGCGATCCGCTTGCGCCCCAACGAGATCAGGTGCCGCGCGGCTTCCAGGCCGCCGGTGAAGTTGTCGGAGTCCACGAACGGGACGCCGGTCTTGCCGAGCGGGCGGCCGCCGACGACGACCGGCAGGCCGATCTCGTTCAGCATCGGCACCAGCGGATCCTCGCCGTGCAGGCTCACCAGCAGCGCGCCGTCGACGTGGCCGCTGCTCAGGTACGAGACCAGGTCCTCGGTGTCGGACGGCTGGCTCATCATCAGCAACAACTGCATGTGGCGGCCGGTCAGCTCGCGGTGGACGCCGCGCAGCACGCCGGCGAAGAACGGGTCGGACAGCACGCGGCCGGAGGGTTCGGAGACGACGAGCGCGATGGCGTTGGCGCGGTGGCCGGCGAGTGCCCGCGCGGCCTGGTTGGGCGCGTAGCCCAGCTGGGCGATGGCGGCGTGGACGGCCTCGCGGGCCTTCGCGCTGACGTACTGCTCGTCGTTGATGACGCGGGAGACGGTCGACTTCGAGACGCCGGCGACCCGTGCGACCTCTTCGATCCTGTGGCCGGGGCGTCGCTTCGCCGTGTCCGTCATGCGGTCATCTTAGGCCGCTTGGCCTGACCATGATCTCCGGTCCATCACGTTTCCCCTCTTCGCGGCGGCAACACCCAAGTTTCGAAGATCGTGCGCACAAATTCCGCACAGCGGTCCGAAGTTCTGGCACCATGCCCTCCCGAGGAGGGTCAGTGCGGTATCGGCTTCTTGGGCCGCTGCAGATCTGGCGTGGGGGCGTGGAACTGCGGCTGGGCGGGCCCCGGCAACGGGCGCTGCTCGCTGCGTTGGCGCTGCACGTCAACGAGACTGTCAGCTTTGAACACTTGAGTGAAGCGGTGTGGGAATCTCCACCCGCGGCACCGGAATCGAACATTCGCACCTACGTGGCGGCGTTGCGCAAGCTCGTGCTCGACGACCTGGTGACCGTCCCAGGTGGATACCGGTTGGTGGTGCCCGCCGACGAGGTCGACGTCCACGTCTTCGAACGGCTGTGCGCGGCGGGCGACGAGGCGCTGCGGCAGGGTGATCACCGCGAGGCCGTCGGGAGGTACGCCGACGCGCTCGCGTTGTGGCGCGGGCCGGCGCTCGACGGACTCGCGGTCGGCGCACGGCTGGTCGCCGAGCTGACGTTGCTGCAGGAACGCAGGCTCACGGTCGCCGAGCAGCACGCGCGCCTGGCGATCGAGCTGGGTCAGGGCGAACGGCTGATCGCCGAACTGCGCCGGCTGACCACGCAGTTCCCGCTCCGCGAACAGCTGTGGCTGCAGCTGATGCACGCGCTGCAGCGAGCCGGCAGGCCCGCCGAGGCGTTGCAGGCGTTCGAGGACGTCCGGGTGCTGCTCGCCGAGGAGCTGGGCACCGATCCCGGCTCGGACCTGCGGGAGCTGCACGAACGGCTGCTGCGCGGCGACGAGCCCAGGCCCGCGCTCAACACGCTGCCGCGCGACGTCGCGGACTTCACCGGGCGCGCCGCCGAGATGGAGCGGCTGACCAGGGCCGTCACCGGCCGGTCGGCCGTGGTGATCTCCGCGATCGACGGCATGCCGGGCGTGGGCAAGACGACGCTGGCCGTGCACCTGGCGCACCGGCTGGAGTATCCGGACGGTCAGCTGTTCATCGACCTGCACGCGCACACCGCGGGCCGTGCGCCGGTCGAACCGACGGACGCGCTGGACGTGCTGCTGCGCGCGCTCGGTCTGGAGGAGATCCCGGTCGACCTGGACGAGCGGGCCGCGCTGTGGCGGGCCGAGCTGTCCCGGCGGCGGTTGCTGGTCGTGCTGGACAACGCGGCGAGCGCCGACCAGGTGCGGCCGCTGCTGCCGGGCGTGCCGGGGTCGTTGGTGCTGGTCACCTCACGGACGCGGCTGGTCGAGCTGGAAGGCACGTCGACGCTGACGCTGGACGTGCTGTCCGAGGACGAGGCGCTGGAGCTGTTCGCCACCATCGTGGGCGACGAGCGCGGCACGGACGAGGCGGCCCGCGAGGTCGTCGAGCTGTGCGGCAGGCTGCCCCTCGCCGTGCGGCTGGCCGCCGGCCGGTTGCGCAGCCGTCCGACGTGGACCACGGCGCACCTCGCGACGCGGTTGCGCGAGGGACGATTATCCGAACTGGACGCCGTCTTCGCGTTGTCGTTCGGCCAGCTGCCCGCCGGTCACCAGCGGCTGTTCAGCCTGCTGGGCCTGCACCACGGCACGGACTTCGACGTCTACCAGGCCGCGGCGCTGGGCGAGCTGGACCTGCTGGAGTGCGACGGGATGCTGGAGGACCTCGTCGACGTCCACCTGCTGGAGGCGACGACGCTCGGCCGCTACCGGATGCACGACCTGCTCCGCCAGTACGCGCAGTCCAAGGTGGACTCCTCGCGCGAACCGCTGACCCGGCTGCTCGACCACTTCCTGGACACGGCGAACCAGGCGACGCGGCTGATGTCGCCCGCGGCGCGCAAGTACGAGGTCGACATCACCTACCGGCCGGCGTCACGGCTCGTGCTGCGCGACTACGACCACGCCGTGGAATGGCTGGAGACCGAACGCCAGACGCTCGTGGCCGCGGTGGCGTTGTCGTTGGACGGTGACTGGCGCACACACACGTGGCAGCTCGCCCGCGCGATGACGTTCTTCTGCATGGTGCGTGGGCATACGCGTGACTGGGCGACGATCAACGAGCTGGCGCTGGAGGCCGCGAAGGACGACAAGGCCGCGCTCGCGATCACCACGAAGAACTACGCGATGGTCTTCTGGCAGACCGCGCGGTACGCCGAGGCCATCCACCACAACGAGCGCGCCATCGAGATGCTGCGCGAGCAGGGCGACCTGCAGGGCGTCGCGGGCACGCTGAACAACCTGTCCCTGGTCTACCGGACGCTGGGCCGGCACGCCGAGGCCGCCGAGCTGCTCGAACAGGCCATCACGGTGGCCCGCGAGCTCGGCGACCGGCACCTGGAGTCGCAGGCCATGAGCAACGTCAGCAACATCTACAGCGCACTCGGCCGGTACGACGAGGCGCTGGAGGCGTGCAACAAGGCGTTGGTGCTCATGCGCGAGATGGGCAGCCGTCGCGACGAGGCCGACACCCAGAGCGCGCTCGGCATGATCCTGCACGCCATGGGCCGGCACGACGAGGCGCTCGACGCGTTGAACTCGGCGCTGACAGCGGTGCGCGCGATCGGTGACGTCACGACCGAGACCGTGGTGCTGAACTACCTCGGCGAGGTGCTCACCGCGGCCGGTCGTCCCGCGGAGGCCGTGCTGCGGTTGCGCGAGGCCCTGGAGCTGGCGGAACGGATCGACGACCGGCGTGAGGCCGCGAACGCGCACAAGCACCTGGCCCGCGCGGTCGCGGATCCCGCCGAGGCGGCGCGGCACCAGGAGGAGGCCGACGAGCGGTTCGCCGCGCTGGGCACCGACTGAGCGGCGAACGGCACGTGCGGGCGTCCGCGGCGCAACTGGCCGGGCTGGTGCGGCGGATCGGTCGCGCCGGCGACCGGTTCCTGGTGCTCCAGCGCGTGCCGGACCTGCCGGACGTGTTCGCCCAGGTCTGGCACGAGGCCGGCGGGGACTACGCGGTCGAGCACCGCGACGCTGCCGTCGACCGGCACTTCGAGGCGCGGACCGACCGGCTGGACGCCGTGATCGCGGCGCTCACCGGCTGGGCCCGTGGGGACGTCGGCTGGGACGGCGGACTGAGCTGGTCGCGGGTGCACTTCGGCCCCGCGCGCCAGGTGCCGCCGCTCGACCTCGGCGAAACCGAGCTCGGGGAGCTGGAGAACCGCGTCCGCGAGGTGCTGGCCGGCGGGTACGCCACCCGTGCCGAACTGGCGGAGCTGGCCGAGGACCACCTGGTCACCGCCGACCGCCGGCCCGTGTCGCGCGAGCAGGCGCAGGTCCTGGCCGACCGCCTGTGGCTGGAGCGTGTCGCGGAGCGGCCACGCGGCGGAGCGAGACCGATCCCGAACGGCTCACGCAGCTGCGGCCAGGCCGAGATCGGTTCGGAGGCGGCGCCGAGCGCCCGCGGTTTCGTCTACTTCCACGCCCAGGGCACGGAGTCCGCCGCGGCCGGACATGGGCTGACGTTGCTCTACGGCGGCTTCGACGGCTCGTCCGAGACCACCGCGGCCATCGGTCATGAGGTCGTGGCAGCCCTCGAAGCGGCCTGCCTCCACACCACGTGGAACCGCGACCCCGGCCAGGCCATCACCGTCACGCCGCTGGACTGGCGCCGCCGTCTCGTCGGCTAGGCCCGCGGACCCGGCCGCCCGCCGGGCAGCACCGCCCCGCGCGGCAGCCCGTCCCGCAGCAACGGCAGCAGGTTGGGGTGCTTGCTCATGAGCACCGCGGCCGTGCCGTTGCGCTGCTGGATCCGGCGGCAGAAGTGCGGCGAGAGCGGGATGCCCAGGTAGGCCTCGGCCCGCGGTCCGTAGACGACCCGGTCGCCGTGCCCGCACCACGCGCCGGCGACCGGTTGACCGTCCCTCCAGAGATAACCCTCCACGTACACGCCGCCCTGCAGCCGGCCTGCCTCGCTGAAGGCCACGCTGAACGTGACCTGCGGTGTCAGGCGGGTCTCGGCGTCGGCGGTCCACCACGTGCCGGCGTCGAGCACCAGGCCTTCCACACTCGCGTGCGCCCACTCGGAGTCGTCGACGAGCGTGCGGAACGGCGCTTCCAGCCCGGCGAGAGCCGCGGTGAGCTCCTCCACCCGCTCATGGTGCGTCGTTCCGCCGGATCTCGCCGTCCGACGTGGAATAACGTCACCGGACGAGTGGCAGGTACGCCTTCTGGATCGCCGTGTAGCCCTCGGTCGTGGGATGGATGTCGGCCGCCGTGCACGTCGTCGTCCACTGGCAGATGCGCGCCACGGCCAGCGGCAGGCCGTTCACGATCGTGGTCAGGTCGGTGGTGGCGAACGCGCCTTCGACGTCGGCGACCTTGACCTTGCTCGCCCGGTAGGCGCTCTCGATGACGTCGTTGATCGACTGCGTGACCACGACGGACTGCCGGGCGAACTCCTGCCCGTCCGGGCCCGTCAGCCACGCGGCGAGGAACGGGTCGTACAGCGTCATGCCGACGATGGTGGCCTTCGGCGCGGCTTTGCGGAGTTTCGCGGTGATGTGCCGGAGGTTGGCGTCGATCGTCGCGGTCGCGCGCTGGATGCACGCGGGGTCGATGCCCTGGGTGCCGCACGGCGCGATGTCGTTGCCCGCCACGGTGATCGTGATGAGCTTGACCTTGTTGTGCCCGATGAACTTCAGCGCCGCGTCGAGCTGGTCGCCGTCGGGGTAGGAGCACATGCCGCCGGTGCGCATGGTCGTGGTGGTCTCGCCGTCGCACGCCAGGTTCGTGAGCTCCAGCTGCGGCAGCTTCCTGGCCAGCTGTGCGACGTAGCCCTGGTTCGGGGTGACCGGGACGGCCTGTCGTCCGGTCGCGATGGAGTCGCCCAGCGCCAGGAAGTGCTGCTTGTCGTGCGCCTGCGCCGGCACAGCGGTGAGGAGAGCGATCGCGGCCATCATGGCGAGTAATCGAGTCATGCCCGTCAGCACGCCGTGATCGCGGACGCAGTTCATTCGAGACGCGTCTCAACCGCGCTACTTCGACGACGTGATCGTGACCGGGATGGTCATGTGCAGCGGTCCCGCGGTGCCGGTGATCGTTCCGTCGCCCGCCTTCGGGCCGGCCTGCAGGCGGGCCTTGAACGTGATCGTCTGACCAGGGGCGAGCGTCTGGCCTCCGGTGCAGGTGACGGTGCCCTTGCCGGCCGGGCAGCCGACCGAGCCCTCCGGCACCTTGCCGGGGCCGACGGTCTTGATCTTGTCCGGAAGGTTCAGCGTCAGCGTCGGCACCTGGGTCGGCTCGGTGCCGTTGTTGGTGATGCCGATCGTCATCTCGTCGGGCGGGCCCTCGGTGGTCATGGCGATCGTGCTCGGCGACTCCGCCGACAGCTTGGGCGTTCCCGGCGCCCCGCCGGCCGTCGTCGTGGTCACCGGCTGGCCTGCTCGGCTCGTCTCGGTGGCGGGGGCCTCGGAACCGGCCGTGGTGCCCGCGGGCGCCGTGCCGGAAGTCGGTGTGGAGCCCGACGATCCGAGGGGTGCCGACGCGGTCGTGGTGACCGTCGTGATCGTCGGAGCGGCGCCGGGGGTGGTGTCCGGGGTGTTCGACGTGACCACGCCGGAGCCCGCGACGACCACGACCACCGCGGCCGACGCGGCGACACCGAGCCACGACGTGGCGCTGAGGGACACCGCCGCGCCCTTGGTCGCCGCGGCCGCCAGGTATCCCGCGGTGCCGGTGCCGAGCACGATCGGTGCGACGAGACCGCGCAACGCGCCGTTGACGTCGGCCAGTTCGCTGGCGAGCTTGCGGCACTCGGCGCAGTCGTCGAGGTGCGCGTCGAGCTGGATCGCCTCGCGGCCCTTGAGCCCGCCGCGCGTCCAGGCGCCGAGCTTCGTCACCGTTGTGCGGCAACGTTCCGGCGGTTCGTGTGCCACGTGCGCCTGCAGGAACGCCTTGCGCAGACCCTCGCGCGCACGGAACGCCATCGCCGAGACGCCGTTCGCGGTCAGCCCCAGCAGGGGAGCGATCTCACCGGGCGACTGACCCTCGATCGCGGTGTGCCACAACACGGTCTGCCAGCGTTCGGGCAGCGACGCGAACGCCGTGGCGGCCAGCGCCTGGTCGAGGTCCTCGACGGCCTTGTCGCGGAACGGCACGCTCGTCGCCCGCACCGCGCCGGGGATCTCCTCGACGTCGCCCGCCAGTTCGAGCCGCTTCTCCTTGCGCGTTCTGTCATACGCCGCATGCCGCACCGCCGTCAGCAGGTACGGCCGGAACGCCGCCCCCGGACCGCCACCGGTGCGCAGTGCGGCGAGCACCTTGGCGAACGCGTCCGCGACGAGGTCGTCCGCGTCCGAGGAGGACGTGGACAGTTGCATCGCCAGCAGGTTGGCGGCTCTGACGTGGCGTTCGTAGAGCTTGCCGTAAGCCTCGACCTTGCCGTCGCGGACGGCATCTATCAGGTCGGCGTCCGACGGCGGTCGCCCACGCTGCCCGATCAAAGAATGCCGCCTTACGTCATGCTCACCACTGATACGCGGACCCTATCGAGATGACTCAGCACGAACAATCCACGCATACGAAACTGATGCAATAAAAGAGGTTTAGGGCGGGCCTAAGTCTTGACCAAGTCAGGCCGGATGGCCCTGGCGCGTACTTACGTTGCTGCTCGTGACGGACTTCCTGACCGAGCTGCCGGTGCGCCTGGCCGTGCCGATCGAACGGCACAGCCTGCTCTCCGACCGCCGAGCCCTCGCCCTGGTCACGCCCGACGCGGACGTGACGTGGCTGTGCCACCCCTCGCCGGACTCACCCGCGTTGTTCGCCGCGCTGCTCGGCGGTTCCGGCCATTTCTCCGTGCGGCCCCAGAAGGACCAGCTTCCGCTGGGCCAACGGTATGCACCGGGCACCATGGCCGTCCAGACCCGCTGGACGGGCCTGCGGGTGACCGACCATTTGGAGTCAAGTCTGGTGCGAACGGTGGAAGGCGAAGTGCCCGCTGTCGTGGAATTCGCGCCACGCCCCGATTTCGGCCGGGTGCCGGTGCGGCTGGAGAGGGTCGACGACGGCCTGCGCGTGGCCGGGACGCCGATCGTGCTGCGTTCTCCCGGCGTGGACTGGCAGATCGCCGACGGCACCGCGACCGCCGTGCTCACCCCGCCGTTCACCCTGGAACTCCAGCTCGGCGGACCGTCCGAAGTGGACTCGGATTGGGCCGGGTGGTCGGCCGCGTTGCGACTGCCGACGACCGAGCGCGAGCTGGTGCGAAGATCAGCGCTCACATTGCGCGCCCTCTGCCACCACGACACCGGTGCCGTGCTGGCCGCCGCCACGACCTCGCTGCCCGAGCAGATCGGCGGTGTCCGCAACTGGGACTACCGCTACTGCTGGCTGCGCGACGCGGCGCTGACCGTGCAGGCGTTGGTGTCACTGGGATCTCTCGAGGAAGCTGAAGGTTTCCTGAAGTGGCTGCACGGGGTGCTGGAGACGGTCGCCGGTCCGGAGCACCTGAGCCCGCTCTACACCGTCCGCGGCACCGCGCTCGGCCCCGAGCAGACGATCGACGGCCTGCCCGGCTACGCGGGTTCCGGTCCCGTCCGCGTCGGCAACCTCGCCGACCAGCAGGTGCAGCTCGACGTGTTCGGCCCGATCGCCGACCTCGTGCACGACCTGGCCCTCGCGCGCGGCGAGCTGGACGACCGCGACTGGGACGTCGTCACCGCGATGGTCCAGGCCGTCGGCCGGCGCTGGCACGAGCCCGACCACGGCATCTGGGAGGAACGCCGCGTGCCCCGCCACCGCGTCCACTCGCGGGTGATGTGCTGGCAGACCCTCGACCGCGCCATCGCGCTCGCCACCCGGTTCGGGCGCCCGGCCGACCCGGGCTGGGCCGTGCTGCGCGACACCATCGCCGCCGACGTGCTCGACCGCGGCTGGAACCCGGACGTCGGCGCGTTCACCACGGCCTACGACGGCACCGACCTCGACGCCGCCGCGCTGCACGTGGGCCTCTCTGGTCTCCTCGACCCGTCCGACGACCGGTTCCGCGCCACGGTCGTCGCGGTCGAGGAGACCCTGCGCAACGGCCCGACGGTCTACCGCTACCTGCGCGACGACGGCCTGCCCGGCGACGAGGGCGGCTTCCACCTCTGCACGGCGTGGTTGATCGAGGCCTACCTCGCGGTGGGGCGCCGGGCCGACGCCGAGGAGCTGTTCGCGAGCCTCGTGCGGCTGGCCGGACCGACCGGGCTGCTGCCGGAGGAGTACGACCCGGTCGCCGAACGATCACTGGGCAACCACCCGCAGGCCTACTCCCACCTGGGCCTGATCCGGTGCGCTCGGCTTCTGTCAGATCCTGGACCGGTCTAGTCGGCGCGGTCGGGCAGGACCGCGGGGAAGCCGAACGCGGTGACGAGGCCTGGCTCGCCGAAGGCGGTGATCGCGGTGATGCCGTCGTCGCCCGCGGTGAGCACGACGATTCCGTACGGCACGTACCGGCCGTCGAGGGTTCGGGTGTAGGCGGCGACGGCGGGTTGCCCGTTCGCACCGGTCGGGAACATCCGCCAATGGCCGGGTGCGCCCATGACGTGGGTGGCCATGTAGGGCAGGCAGGTCCGGATGCCCGCGTACCAGGTGCGCAGGGGCGGTGCCTCGAGCGTTGCGTCGTGGCGCAGCAGCCGTTCAAGGGCTGCCGGGTCGGCGGCCTCGAACGCGGCGACGTAGCTCTCCAGCAACGCGCGCTGCTCCGGTTCGGTCAGCGGCGCGGGCCGGTCGGCGGACGGCGTGACCTGGTCCAGCCGGGTGCGGGCGCGCTGGAGCGCGCTCTTCACCGCGGCCACGGACATGTCGAGCAGTTCGGCGACCTCGACGGCGGACCAGGCCAGCACCTCGCGCAGGATCAGCACGGCACGTTGACGCGGCGGCAGGTGCTGCAGGCTCGCGATCAACGCCAGCCGCACGCTGTCGCGCCCGGCGACGATCGCCGCGGGGTCGTTGTCGTCCAGGCCGAGCCGCGCGTCCGGGACGGGTTGCAGCCAGCGGACCGTCGCGTCGGACGAGTCCGGCGGCTGGGACGGGTCGTCGGACGGGTCACCCAGCCCGGAGGGCAGGACCCGCCGGCTGTGGTGGGCCAGTGCGGTCAGGCAGGTGTTGGTGGCGATGCGGTAGAGCCACGTCCGTTCCGAAGCGCGCTCTTCGAATGCGCCGTAGGACCGCCATGCGCGCAGGTAGATCTCCTGGACCGCGTCCTCGGCATCGACCAGCGAGCCCAGCATCCGGTAGCAGTAGGCCAGCAGTTCCGGCCGGTAGCGCTGAGCACGGGTGATGAACTCCTCGCTCACCGGGCCGGTTTCGAGGGAGGACCGATTCCTTTGCGGCACGTGCTCAGTCTGCCTCGGTGACGGTGCCGAGCGGCGCCACTACACCAAAGCGGAGGAACGTCATGCGCAAGCTGAGCGTCTCGACACTGGTCTCACTGGACGGCGTGATCCAGGACCCGGGCGGGTTCGGCGAGCAGAGCTACGGCGGCTGGGCCAACCCCTACTTCAACGACGACATGCAGGCCGAGTCGCTGCGACACCTGCAGGCCAGCGACTACTTCCTCCTCGGCCGGCGCACCTATCAGCTGATGGTCAAAGCCTGGGGCGGCATCGAGCACGGCGCGTACATGCAGCGGATGAACGAGATCCCCAAGCTCGTCGCCTCCACCACCCTGACCGGCCCGCTCGAGTGGAACGCGACGTTGCTCGACGGCGACGTCGCGGAGGCCGTTGCCCGGCTTCGGCAGCAGTCGGGTGGCGACATCGAGGTCTACGGCAGCCCCACGCTCGTCCAGACGCTGATGAAGCACGACCTGATCGACGAGTACCGCATCGCGCTCCACCCCGTGGTCCTCGGTCACGGCACCACGCTGTTCCCGCAGAACGGTGTCAGCGCCACCCTGCGGCTCACCGGCGCCCGCACCCTCGACACCGGCGTCGTCAACCTCACCTACACGCGCTGAGATCACCCTGCGCGGAACAGCCGGGCCCGGGGCGGGCCCCCGGCCGGGCCCGGGCCCCCCCGCGCCCTTGGCGGGGGCGGGGGCGCCGGCGGGCCCCGCGCCGCGCGCCCCATG